>JAJXUT010000056.1 GCA_021782655.1 Deltaproteobacteria bacterium | reverse complement strand
GCTGCAAAAGGCGGTGACGGCCCATCCCCCAGCCCTACACCAAGGAAAGAGGCTTAAGTTCTACTACACCACCCAGGTCGCCACCCGGCCACCGACCTTTGCTATCTATGTCAACTATCCGAAAGGGGTGCATTTTTCTTATTACCGCTACCTGGTGAATCAATTTCGCGCCGAACTTAAGCTCGATCAGACCTCGCTTCGGATCCTGCTCAAGGAGCGGAAACGGCAGGACTACGGATCGACCGGGCCGGCAGGCGCGACTTGATGCGACTATCAGCCCGATTGACAAGGGCGAGGATAGATGGTTAGCAGATGAGACAAGGCCAGGCCGTTGCCGGTGTTGCAAGCAAGCATTGATGGCGTCGCAAAAAGACCGATCTGCGGCGTTGCCTGGCGGTTTGGCTCGTCAGGCCATGCCATACGTATGACCTAACTCGCCAAGCACACCCCGCGCCTTGTATCTCAGCCCTTTTGCTTAGCCATCGGCTACCTTTTTGCGAAACCATCAGTATTGAGAGGCCAATCGCATGACCTGTTCAGATTCGCGAGACCTTTCCGGTTCCGAGGCCAGCCCCCCTCTCCCCTGGCGGGAAGAATTCCTGGCCACCTTCCACCGTCTGGTCGGCCCCGAGCGCCAGGCCGCGGCCCAGCCCCTCCTCCCTGTTCTTGCCTCCCTATGGGCCAGCTTGACCGTCGATCAGGGCGGGAGGCGGCGGGTGGAGGTCGCGGCCGAACTAGCTCACCATCTGGGGGGTGATTTCGCCCGGAGGGGTGGGGAGGCGAATCTAGCCGCCGATCAGGTGGTAGCGTTGGCCAGTCACGTTCCAGAGATAATCCGGCGGTGGGGGCCGGAGGGGTTTGACTCCGCCCTGGAGGTCACCCGGGGGCTCGACGCCTTCATTCAAGGGGCGGCGTCGGGCGTCATCCGGCAGGAGACTTCCGCCACCCACCGGCGGCTCAGGGAGGCCAACTGCTACATCTTAAGAGAGCGACGACGCTACTACTCCATCTTCAAACGGATGACCGAGCCCGCCTGCATCGTCGATCACCAGCTGCGGCTGCTGGAGACCAACCGGGCCTTTGATCGTTTCTTCGGGCTAGACGGCCAACATATCGGACGAAACTGCTACGAGATACTGGGTGAGGAGTTTAAGGCCGGCTGCGACCTGGCGAGCTTTCTCCTGCACGCCGAGGGCGGCATCTCCCGGATGGAGGTGCGGTTGGTGGCGGCGGGCGCGCCGCGGGTGGTACTGGTCAACGGCACCTTCCTGGGCGATATCAACCACGAATCGACCGGCGGGATCATCATCCTGCAGGACGTGACCGCCAAACGGGCGGCGGAGGCGGAGTTGTCCCGCCACCACTTCCGGCTCGCGGAGCTGGTGGACGAGCGGACCAGCGAGCTCCTGGCCACCAACCAGCAGTTGAAGAAGGAGATTGCCATCCGCCGCCGGACCGAGCAGTCCTTGGTCGATCTGACCACCAGACTGGCCGCCTCCAACGCCGAGCTAGATCAGTTCGCCCATGTGGCCTCCCACGACTTAAAGGAGCCCCTGATGCTGATCCTGGCCTTCAGCGAGCGGCTGGCCAAGAGATGCGGCGTCTGCATGGACGAGGGGGGCCGGGAGTATCTGGCGCGCATCCAGGCGGCGGCAGCGAGGATGCGGCAGCTCATCGACGGCTTGCTCGCCCTCTCCCAGGTCACCTCCCAGGCCCGGCCCTACGAGGAGATCGACCTGGAGACCCTGGTGGGCGAGGTGCTGGAGGGCCTGGAGGAGAGGATCAACGAGAGCCACGCCCTAATCGAGGTCGGCAAGCTGGGGCGGCTAGGCGGCGACCGGGTGCAGATCCGCCAGCTCTTTCAGAACCTGATCGCCAACGCCTTGAAGTACCACAAGCCCGAGGTGCAGCCCCGGGTGATGCTGCGGGGGAGAATGGCGGAAGACGGCCATTACGAGATCGTCATCCAGGACAACGGCATCGGCTTCGCCCCCGAGGACGCGGAGCGCATCTTCCGGCCCCTGGAACGCCTGCACAGCCGCCGGGAGTACGAGGGCACCGGCATGGGGCTCACCACCTGCCGGAAGATCGTGGCCCGGCACGGCGGGGAAATCTCGGCCCAGGGCCTGCCAGGCGAGGGCGCGACCTTCATCGTCCGGCTGCCGGTGGGTCTGGATCGGGAGCCGGAGCAGGGGTAGGCGGGGAGGCGAGGTTTTTAGCCCGCCAGGCGCTGGCCTAGCAAGACGGCCCGATGCTGGTGGCCGGTTAGCGCTATGTGACGCTAATCCCTACATCGTGGGCCAGTCCTGTGTCGCTGTAAAACCTGTTGATGACCTGGTGGTAGCCAAATCGCATATAAGGTCTGACTGATGTATTTTATAACCGCCAACAGCGCCATTCGCGCCTCGGCTATGCAGCGCCGGCCGTGTTCGCCAAAAACTTTGGCTCACAGCCAGCGGCCACTTTAAATATGAGTGTCCACATTGACAGGACACCTAAAATTCTTTACAAAACCTATGGCAGACGTTATGTGTGACATAATGAACCGACAACAAAACGTAATTGAACGCTTTTATTCGCTAGATGTTCTGCGAGGGCTCGCAGCCCTAAGTGTCGTGCTTTGGCATTGGCAACATTTTTTCTTTTCTGGAACGAAGCCCGGCACATTCGATGTAACAAGACTTCCATTCTATGAATGGTTTTTTGTCCTCTACACCAAGGGCTGGTTAGCCGTCGATTTGTTCTTTACCCTTTCCGGTTTCATTTTTTACTGGCTTTATTCAAAACGTGTTTCCGAAGGTGAAATTTCGCCAAGCAAGTTTGCTTTGCTGAGATTTTCGAGGCTTTATCCGTTACATTTTGCGACTCTATTTATTGTCGCCGTCAGTCAATTTTGGTTGAGCAATGCGTCTGGTCACTACTTTGTTTACTCGAACAATGACAGCAAGCATTTCCTGCTTAACCTGATTTTCGCTTCATCATGGGGATTTGAACGCGGTTATTCGTTTAATGGCCCAATTTGGTCCGTTTCCGTTGAAGTGTTGTTATATGCACTTTTCTTTTCATGCTCTCGGCTATTTCCTGTACGAGCTATTGTCATGATTATTATTTCAATCGTTGGGTTCCTTGTTATACAAAAGTACTATCAACCCATCGGTCGGGGTATCGGCTCATTTTTTTTGGGCGGTTGTATATTTCTAGCGTACCAAGCAATTGTCAGATCCCACCGTGCTGCTGCTCTGGCCAAATGTGTGGCTATCCTAATGATTAGCGCATGGGCAGCAACAATTGTTGCTCAGCAGGGAGTAGACTTGAGCTTACTAACTGTTCATTCCGTTCCATTTCTGTGGCGTTTCGACGCATCCTTTCAATGGATCGTCCAGAAAATACTTAGCTTTTGGCCGGTTTTGGTACTTTTCCCGCTGACAATTCTGTCGCTAGCTCTGATTGAAACTCATAGGGGCCCGCTAGGAAGACGCGTTTCGTTCATCGGAGACATTTCTTACTCTTCCTACTTGCTCCACTTTCCGCTACAGCTTTTATTTTTTGTAGTGCTGGCTCGGTTCGCAGCAAATAGCTCTGTTTACTATTCGCCCTGGTTCATGCTTTCATTCTTCACTGTGTTAATCGCGGTTTGTTTCGTCAGCTTCCGATATTTTGAGATGCCGGTACAGAAATACTTGCGACAACAAACTGGCCTAACCCTGCGGTCAACAGGGGCGGTGCGCGATAAGGCCACGCAGCGCCCTTTACCTTGAACCTGAGGTAGGCTGAAAATTGTGGCCACGAAACACTCCGAAAACTCTGATTATTTAGAGTGTACAATCGGGGTCAAGTCTTGCGATCATGCAACTTCTCCGGCAATTGCATGATCGCAAGACCTCAAAAAGCCCCCTAGGATCAACGCCTACTAAAAAAACCAGGCCCCCGCCACCAAAGCCGCTGCCTCGCCGGCCGGACTTATGACGCAGCCAACCGCATGATAACCAAAACCGACATCTACGGTTTAGTCAAGTCACCCCGCATGCCGATGATGAAGTGAAGCTGGCAACCTGACTCAACCCACCGATCCGAACCGACCCCTCAAAATATCTCAAATCAAGGGCTCCCCCCCGACCATTTTCTCGGCGGGCCCACCTGCCAGGCCGGCCCGCCCAGCTCCGGGCAACTCTTCTCCTGCTGATAATTCTCCACCACAGCGCTGACCTGGCCGGATTCATAGAGCACCAGGGTCTCGGCGAAGATCTCGACATCCTCTGGATCGTGGCTGATGAGCATCACCGGCACCTGCAAGCGGCGCTGGATGTCTAGGAGGCTGGCGCGCAGCCGGGCGCGCAGATGGGGGTCTAGGGCGGCGAAGGGTTCATCTAAAAGCAGCAGATCTGGCTGGCGGATCAGGGCCCGGGCCAGGGCCGTCCGCTGCCGCTGGCCGCCGGAAAGGTCGGCGGGCAGGGCCTGCCTTAGGCCGTCAAGCTGAAAAAGATCGAGGAAATAATCAATCCGGCCTTGCTCGTCTCGTCCCAGCCGGCCAAACAGACCGGGATTGAGGGCGAAGGCGACGTTTTTCTCCACCGTCAGGTGCGGGAACAGTGCGTAATCCTGGAATAGGTAGCCGATGTTGCGCCGTCTGGCCGACAGGTTTATCCCCGCCTGGGAGTCAAACAGCACCCGACCCCCGGCCACGATCCGGCCCGCGTCTGGCCGCTCCAAACCGGCCACCGCCCTCAGGGTGGTGGTCTTGCCCGAACCCGAGGCCCCAAACAGCACCACGAACTGATCCCTGGAGCTGAAGGCGCAACTCAGGGTAAAATCCCGCCCCCGGGAGCTGAGCTGTTTTTTGATATCGACGACCAGTTCCAAACTACGGCCCCAAGCGGATTACGGCAGTAAAAACCCGGCCTGACGCAGGGTAGCACGGGCCGCGTCCGAGTCCAGATAACTTAAAAACATCCGGGCGGACTGACGTCCGGAACCCGCCTTGGTCAGGGCCACCGGATACAGCACCTTGGTGCCTGGCAGTTCGGCCACCGTCATCACCTGGCCGTTAGTCACCTTGACATCGGTGGCGTACACCAACCCGCAATCCACCTCCCCGCGCTGAAGATAATCCAGGGCCTGGCGCACCGAGCTGGCGGAAATCAGCTTCGGCTGCACCACCGCCCACATGCCGGCGGCCCGCAAGACCTTCTCGGCGTATTGACCGGCGGGCACGGTCTCGGGCTTGCCGATGGCGATCCGTTTCACCGGGGGCCGGGTCAAGTCGCGCAGCCCGGAGACCGCCGTCTGGCCAGTGGCGGGCCTGGCCAGTACCAGGACGTTGCCGGCAAAATCCTTGCGGCTCTCCGGATCGATGAGGCCTTTCTTCTCAGCCTTGTCCATGTACTTTTCGTTGGCCGAAAAGAAGGCGTCCACCGGCGCCCCCTGGCTGATCTGGGCCAGGAGGTCGCCAGTGGCCCCGAAGTTGAAGATTACCTTGACGCCGGGATGGAGGCGTTCGAAGTCCTTACCCAGGGTGCCCATGACGTTGGTCAGGCTGGCCGCCGCCGAGACGATGATCTCGCCCCGATTGGCCGAGGCCCGCCCCGCGGCGAGCAGGACAAACGCCGACACCCCCAACAACCAAATTAACTTGCCGATACGATTCAACATCACCACCCTCTTGGATTAATTAAAAAATTTCTCCGGCTGTTTCCGGCAGCACCGACCTCTCGACCGCCATCCGGCCCGAGACCTCAGCCGCCCCAGTCCCAGCCTTACCGCCAGTCGGCTTGCAACAGCTTCCCCGAAACGTACAAAATCACGGCACTGACTGCGGTAACCAGGCCGGTCATCAGGTTGGCGGCCTGCCAGTCGCCGGCCTGCACCGCGTCGTACACCGCCATCGACAGGGTCTGGGTGCGGCCCGGCAGGTTACCGGCCACCATCAGGGTGGCGCCAAACTCGCCCATCGCCCGGGCAAAGGCCATCATCCCGCCCGCCAGGATGCCGCGCCAGGCAAGCGGCAATGAAACGCGGAAGAAAATGGCGGCTCCCGAGGCCCCCAGGATGGCGGCCGCCTCCTCGCACTGCCGATTTACCGCCGCGAAGGCGGCGCTCGCCGACTTGAACACCAGGGGCAAGGAAACCACCGTGGTCGCCAGCACCGCCCCCTGCCAGGTAAAGATCAGCGACACCCCGAAGTGATCCCGAAGCCAGTGGCCGACCAACCCGTTACGGCCCACCAGCACCAGGAGATAGTAGCCCAGCACCGTGGGCGGCAGGACCAGGGGCAGGGTCAGCGCCACTTCCAGCAGATCGCGGCCCGGAAAGTCGTGCCGGGCCACCAGCCAGGCCGGCAGCAGGCCGATCAACATGGTGAACAGAGTGGCGATAGCCGCCACCTTCAGGGTCAGCAGCAGGGGAATGACGACGCTCATGGCCGGTCGTTTAGGTCGAATTCCTTGGCAAAGCGCTGACCCTCCCCGTCCAGGTAGGCCCTGAACCTGGTCTCCAGGGCGCGGAAGGCGGCCACCGCCCGCTGGCCGCGCCCGGTTAACGTCGCCCCGCCGCCGCCCTTGCCGCCACTCACCTTGACAACCAACGGCTCCCCACCCTGCCGGTTCATGGATTCCACCAGATCCCAGGCGTGTTTGTAGGACATCTCCATGGAGCGGGCGGCCTGGGAGATGGAGCCCAGTTCGCCGATCCTCTCCAGCAGCACGATACGGCCATAGCCCAGAAAGGTGCCCTCCTCCCCCTCCAGCCAGACACGGCCCCGGCAGATGACCGGGGCCTCACCCTGCCACTCCATGCGCTTCGTCGTCTTACCCATGACCGTTATATACAAAAAGATATAACGGCTGTCAAGGCCGCCCGGGGACGGAAGGGCAACCCACTCCCCATCCCCCTGCTTTTCCTTTTGACATCCCCCCGCAAAGCGGTTATCAATCGAGATTTACACCATTAAAGATGCCATCCTGGCGGCCCGAGCAATGATGGCGCCGTAAAAGGCTATCTCTAGGCGAGATCAATCACTAATCATCACCTCACCAAACTGCCGGTCACGTTTCAAAACGGCTTAGCGGAGACCTTAATGAAAAAAATCCACGTTGGCCTCATAGGCTTCGGCACGGTGGGCAGCGGCACCGCCGAGGTGCTCCTGGCCCAGGCGGCGAATCTGCGCCGCAAGACCAATCTCGAAATCATCCTGAAGACGGTGGCGGATATCGGGATCCCGGTCCTTCCCGAGCAGTTCTCCAGCACCACCCTCACCCGCTCGGCAGACGACATCTTCAACGACCCCGAAATCGACATCGTGGTGGAGTTGATCGGCGGCATCGAGCCGGCCAAGAGTTTCATCTTAAAGGCCATCGCCGCCGGCAAGCACGTGGTCTCGGCCAACAAGGCCCTGTTCTCCACCCACGGGCGGGAGATCTTCGAGGCAGCAAGCCAGAAGGGGGTGGAGGTGGGTTTCGAGGCCTCGGTGGGCGGCGGCATCCCGGTTATCAAGGCCTTGAAGGAGGGCCTGGCCGCCAACACCATCCTGTCGATCATGGGGATCGTCAACGGCACCGCCAACTTCATCTTAAGCCAGATGACCGACCACGGCCTGGCCTTCGAGTCGGTGCTCAAGGACGCCCAGGCCAAGGGCTATGCCGAGGCCGACCCCACCTACGACGTGGAGGGCATCGACACCGCCCACAAGCTGGTGATCCTGATGATCATGGCCTACGGGATCAACATCAGCCTCTCCGACGTATCCATCGAGGGCATCTCGCGCATCGAGCCCATTGACATCGAATTCGCCCGCCAGTTCGGCTACCGGATCAAGCTCTTAGCCGTCAGCCGCAATCACGGCGACCACATCGAGGCCCGGGTGCATCCGACCATGGTCCCGGAAGACCACCTGCTGGCCAACATCAACGGGGCGATGAACGGCATCAACTTCCAGGGCGACATGGTGGGCAACGTCCTGCTCTACGGCCAGGGGGCGGGCAAGATGCCCACCGGCAGCGCCGTGGCCGCCGACATCGTCGATATCGCCAGGAACGTGGCCAGGAATTGCGTAGGCCGGGTGCCGAGCCTCTCCTACCTGCCCAGCGAGATCAAGGACTGCGTCATCACCCCCATGGAGATGATCCGCTGCCCGTACTACTTCCGGATCTCGGCGATGGACAAACCGGGGGTGCTGGCCGCCATCTCCGGCATCCTGGGGGCGCACGGCATCAGTATCGAGTCGGTGATCCAGAAGCGGCGCCAAAGCGTGGGCTCGGTGCCCATCGTCATCCGCACCCACGAGGCCCAGGAGCAGGCGGTGCTGGAGGCCATCGCCAGGATCGACGCCCTGGAGGTGGTCAGCGAGAAGACGGTAACCATCCGCATCCTGGAATAATCCCCATGAAATACCTCATCCTGGTGGCCGACGGCCTGGCGGATTTCCCCCTGGAGGAACTGGGTGGCAAGACCCCGCTCGCCCAGGCCGACACCCCCAACCTGGACCGCCTGGCCCGGGACGGCCAACTCCACACCCTGGTCACCGTGCCGGAAGGGATGCCGCCGGGCAGCGACGTGGCCAACCTCTCCCTCTTGGGCTACGACCCGAGCCGCTGCTACACCGGACGCGCCCCCCTGGAGGCGGCGAGTCTGCAGGTAGCCTTGCGGGGCGCCGATCTGGCCTTCCGTTGCAACCTGGTGAACCTGGACCTCACCGCCCCCAGTCGCCCCCGGATGCTCGACTACAGCGCTGGCCACATCTCCACCCCCGAGGCCAGGGAGCTGATTCTGAGCCTGGCCGCCGAGCTTAACGGCCCCCATCTCGCCTTCTATCCCGGGGTGAGCTACCGCCACCTGCTGGTCACGGACCAGGAACTGGGGCCGCTGGCCACCACCCCGCCCCACGACCACAGCGGCCA
The DNA here is from genome assembly GCA_021782655.1 of Deltaproteobacteria bacterium. GTDB lineage: Bacteria > Desulfobacterota > Desulfobulbia > Desulfobulbales > VMSU01 > VMSU01. The sequence goes on along the minus strand of JAJXUT010000056.1, from coordinate 8,373 downwards.
GGAGGTCGCGGATTTCTGGAACGGATACCTGGACAACCCAGTCTTCGGGCCACTGGTGCGGCGGACCGGGGAGATCCTGGCCCAACACCCGGTGAACCGGGCGCGGGTCAAGGCCGGGAAGACCCCGGCCAATGCCATCTGGCTTTGGGGCCAGGGCCGGGCACCCCAACTCGCCACCCTCAAGGAGCGCTTCGGCATTACGGGCGCCCTGATCTCGGCGGTTGACCTGCTCAAGGGCATCGGGGTCTATGCCGGCATGGAGGTGATCGAGGTGCCAGGCGCCACCGGCTACCTCGACACCAACTACCAGGGCAAGGCCCAGGGGGCGATGGAGGCCCTGACCCGACACGACCTGGTCTTCGTGCACGTCGAGGCCCCGGACGAGGCCGGGCATCAGGGGCTGATCGCCGAGAAGATTCAGGCCATCGAGGACTTCGACAAAAAAATCGTGGCCCCGATCGTGGCTGGACTTGCCGGCACGGACTACCGGCTGGTCGTCACCTGCGACCACTTCACCCCCATCCGCATCAAGACCCACGCCGGACTGCCGGTGCCCCTGATTATGTTCGACTCCCGCCAGGCGGGCGGCGGCCACGGCCCGGCCTACACCGAGGACAACGCCAAGGCGGCTGGCAGCCCCATCCCCGGCGGGGCGGAATTCCTCTCCCTGCTCCTGGGGCGCTGACCGGGCCATGCGCCACAGGCCCGCGAGTCCGCCGGACACCGCCCACCGCTGCCAATGCCGGGTGCTGTACGGCGACACCGACTCGGGCGGGGTGGTCTATTACGCCAACTACCTGCGTTACTTCGAACAGGGCCGCACCGAGCTGATGCGCGCCGCCGGCTACTCTTACCGCGAGTTGGAGGCACAGGGACTCATCATGCCGGTGGTGGAATCGTATGTGCGCTACAAGGCCGCGGCCCGCTACGACGACCTGCTCACCATCCGCACCGCCCTGACCGAGCTTAAGACCCACTCCTGCCGCTTCGACTACGAGATCATCAGGGAGCCCGACCAGCTGCTGCTGGTCAAGGGGTTCACCGTCAACGCGGTGGTGAACCGCGAGGGCCGGCTGAGCAAATTCCCTGGGCCAGTCTTCAGCCTGCTTGACAAAATCAGCCGGCAGCTATTAGGTTAGTTATGGTTTTTAGGGAGTCTAGGGCCGAGATCACGGCCCTGGCGGGCCCGGAACGGAAGGAAGAGGCCGCGGAAGTTCCCCGCGAATCGTGGTAAAATCGCAAGCAACCCGCTCAGAGAGGCTAGTCTCGGACAGAGCGATCAACCCATCCCGCCCCATAAGGAAAGCGTATGGAAGGAAAAATCATCGCCGGCTGGTACCAGCACCCGAAGCTGGGACTGACCAAGATCTTTGAGAACGATCAGCAGAAGTGGGTGTATCAGTGCTTCTCGGATAGTGGCCAGCGGGCCCTGTCCCGAGAGAAGGAGATCGACTCCTGGACCTGGGCACTCTGCACCCCGGCCTCCAACGCCAGCCGGCTGCCGTAACGAGTCAGGAGAGTTTCGCCAGGGCGGCCTGCAAGCGGCCCATCCCCTGATTGATGATCTCCAGCGAGGTGGCAAAGGAGAAGCGGATGAAATCATCGGCGCCGAAGGCCGCGCCCGGCACCGAGGCGATCAGGGCCTCGTCCAACAGGTAGTCGGCCAGGTCAACTGAGCCCGCGATCGTCTTGTCGCCCAGCCGCTTGCCGAAGTAGGCGCTGATATTGGGAAAGACGTAGAAGGCACCCTGCGGCCGGACGCAACTCACCCCCGGCAGGTCGCGCAGGTGGGCCAGGATCACCTCCAGCCGCTTGGCGAACGACTCCTTCATCATCACCGGGAAGTCCTGCGGCCCGCTGACCGCGGCCAGGGCGGCCTTCTGGGAGATGGAGCAGGGGTTGGAGGTGCTCTGGCTCTGAATCTTGTTCATGGCGGCGATGACCGGCTTGGGCCCGGCGCAGTAGCCGATCCGCCAGCCGGTCATCGCAAACGACTTGCTCACCCCGTTTAAGACAATGGTCTGATCCTGCAAGTCGGGCGCCACCCTCAGGATATGGGGCAAAACGCCCTCCTGATAGACGATGGTGTCGTAGATGTCGTCCGAGATCACCACCCAGCCCTGTTTCCGGGCGTATTCAGCAACCAGGCGCAGAGCGGACTCGGAGAAGATGGCCCCGGTGGGGTTGGAGGGGCTGTTGACGATGATCCCCTTGGTGCGGGGCGAGACGCACTGGGCCAGGGCCTGGGCCTCGATGTCGAAGCCGCTCTCCTCCCGAAGCGGCAAATACACCGGGGTCGCCCCGGCCAGCTCGATGATCGGGGGATAGGACACCCAATAGGGGGTGGGCACGATCACCTCGTCACCGGGCCCGAACAGGGCCTGGGCCATGTTGTAGAGCCCGTGCTTGCCGCCGCAGCAGACCTGGATCTGGTCGGGCTCGTAGCGCCAGCCGTGGTCGCTCCGCAGCCGCTGACAGATGGCCTCCCGCAGCTCGGGGATGCCGGGCACCGCCGTGTAGCGGGTAAACCCCTGGTCGATGGCCACCTTGGCCGCCTGCCGGACATGGTCCGGGGTGTCAAAGTCCGGCTCGCCGACGCTAAAATTCAAGACATCGGCGCCCGCGGCCTTGAGCGCCTTGGCCTTGGCGTTCACCGCCAGGGTGGGCGAGGGTTTGATCTGCTGCATCCGCTGGGCAATCGCGATTTGAGGGCTCATTTTGTCTCCTTGCTGCAAGGTAGCCGATGGGGGGAGTAAGCTTCTTTCAGATTCCGACCCGGAAAAATAATCGAATCCCGGCCAGAACACAATTATAAATCGTCGCCCCTTGCGTACCTAACCTCCTCCAAAAACAACCCGCACGCCGGGGCGGTGGCCCCAGCCCGGCTCCGGTTCTTGGCCAGCAAGGTGGCGTTGAAATCGTCCAGGTCACGCCGGCCCCGCCCCACCTCGATCACCGTGCCCACGATGTTGCGCACCATGTGCCTTAAGAAGCCGTCGCCGTGCAGGCGAATGACGAATCCGCCCTCGGTGGTAGGCGCAAGGCCGGCGGAGATGATCCGGCGCACCGAGCCCCGCCCGTGCTCCAAGTCCGGCGTCCGGGAGCCAGCCGCCTCGAAACTCGCGAAATCATGCTCGCCCTCCAACAGCCGCAGGGCGGCGGCCATCGCCGCCAGGTCGAGCGGCCCTGGCACCTGGGCGTGGTAGAGCCGCTGGTGCGGCAAGGGCACCGGGCCGGTCAGGCAGTGGTAGGCGTAGATCTTGCCTATGGCGTCAAAACGGGCGTTGAACGAGGAATCAACCTCCGCCGCCGCCAGGATGCGGATATCGGCGGGCAGCAGGCTGTTTAACCCGCGCGTGAATCCCAGGCAGGGGATGGCGGACGGGGTATGGAAATTGGCGGTCATCCCCAGGGCATGCACCCCGGCGTCGGTGCGCCCGGCCCCGTAAAGGGTGACCGGCACCTTGGTCTGCCGAGAGAGGGCCGCCTCGATCGTCCCCTGCACGGTAGGCAGGGCCGCCTGACGCTGCCAGCCGGCGTAAGCCGTGCCGTCGTAAGCGATGAGCAGCTTGAGGTTGCGCATCAAGCCCTTTAAGCTTAAGGCCGGGAAGAGTTATGGGAACAAGGGAACGACGAGGAGACCACGGGTCTCGGGCAGGCCGCAGAGGAGATTTAGGTTCTGCACCGCCTGCCCGGCGGCGCCCTTGACCAGGTTGTCGATGGCGGCGAGAATCACGACCCGCCCGGTGCGCGGATCGACCTTGAAGCCGATATCGCAAAAATTCGCCCCCCGGATATGCTGGGTGGCGGGGTAGGTGCCGGCGGGACAAAGCCGCACGAAGGGCTCACGCTCGTAGCGGCCCTGGTAGGCAGCCCGCACCTGCTCCGCCGTCACCCCCGGGGCCAACTGGGCGTAGATGGTGCTCAAGATTCCCCGCGCCATGGGGGTCAGGTGGGGGGTGAAGGAGACCAGCACCGGCCGCCCGGCCAGAAGGCCAAGCTCCTGCTCGATCTCCGGGGTGTGCCGGTGTTCGCCCACCTTGTAGGCCTTGAACCCGTCGTGCACCTCGCAGTACAAAGAGCCCACCTGGGCGCCCCGCCCCGCCCCCGAGACCCCGGATTTGGAGTCGATAATCAGGCCCTCCGCCGCAATCAGGCCCTCCGCCAGCAGCGGGGCCAGGCCCAGGATGGCGCTGGTGGGATAGCAGCCGGGGTTGGCGACCAGTCGGGCGGATTTGATCGCCTCCCGATGCAGCTCCGGCAGCCCGTACACCGCCTCATTAAGGTATTCCTGGGCGGTATGCGGCTGATACCAGGCCTCGTAAACCGCCGGATCGTGGATCCGAAAATCGGCGCTTAAGTCGATGACCCTCTTGCCCGCCTCAAGCAGGCCGGGGACGATAGCCATGGCGGTCTGATGGGGCACGGCGGTGAAGAAGACCTCCGCCCGCTCGGCCAGCTCCCTGCCACTGGCCTCCTCGCAGACCACCCCCGTCAACCCCCGCAGGCTGGGATAGACCTCCGCCAGGGGCTTGCCGGCGTACTGCCGGGAGGTGGCGATGGTAAGCTCCACCTCCGGGTGACGGCACAGCAGCCGGGCCAACTCCACCCCGGTGTATCCCGAGGCCCCCACGATACCGACTCTAATCATCCCTCAACCTCCAGCTCGAATGCCGGCGACCCACATAAAAAAAGGGAAGAGCCGCCGCCCTTCCCTTCTGAGGTCCCACCGAGAAAAAATTGCTTAACGCTTGGAGAACTGGAAGCTCGCCCGGGCGCCCTTCTTGCCGTACTTCTTCCGCTCCTTGACCCTGGAGTCCCGGGTCAGGAGCCCGGCCCGCTTCAGGCTCAGCCGGAACTCGGGGTCCACCTCCAGCAAGGCCTTGGAGATGCCGTGCCGCAGGGCGTCGGCCTGGGAGGACTTGCCGCCCCCCTTCAGGGTGGCCATGACGTTGTAGCGCTCCAGGGTTTCGGTGAGGCGGAAAGGGGTCTCGACCTTCTGGGCGGTGTCGCCCAGGTTGCCGAAGTATTCGGCCAGACTCAGCCTGTTGACCACCACCTCGCCAGAACCCGGGGTGAGCCATACCCTGGCCACCGCCGTCTTTCTCTTACCTGTCGCATAGAAATTCTGCTCAGCCATCGATCTTCTCCCTCATCGGCTTATAATAAGTCAATTTTTTCCGGCTGCTGGGCGACATGGGGATGCTCCGCGCCGGCATAGACCTTCAACTTCTTCAACTGCTGACGACCCAAAGGATTCTTCGGCAGCATCCCCTGCACGGCAAACGAAAGCATGTCGGTGGGCTTCTTGGCCAACAGCTCGGCGGCGGTGCACTCGCTCAAGCCCCCCATGTAGGAGCTGTGCCGGTAATACTTCTTTTCCTGCATCTTCTTGCCGGTCAGCTTAACCTTCTCGGCGTTAACCACCACGATGAAGTCGCCGTTATCGATGAAGGTGGAGTAGGTGGGCTTGTTCTTGCCGCGCAGGATGGTGGCGATCTCCGAGGCCAGGCGGCCCAGCACCTTGTCGGTCGCGTCCACCAGGTACCATTTCCGGTCGATCTCCTTGACCGGAGTCAGATAGGTCTTCATTGTCAACCTCTTTTTATTGATGCGTATCAAAACACAAAAAACGTAAACCTGAAGCAGGTCTTATACCCTGCCCCGACGGTTTGTTCAATGAAAAAAAGGCCCGAAATTGATTTCCGAGCCTTTCAAACGCTGGAGCGGGAAACGAGATTCGAACTCGCGACTTCAACCTTGGCAAGGTTGCACTCTACCACTGAGTTATTCCCGCGATTTTGGCGATGCTGATCCTTAGTTTTCATTGCGAAAACGAGAGCTATATAACCGCAGCCACCTGCCTTGTCAATAAAAAATCACCCGCCGGGCCGGGATTTCCTCCGACGGGGAACCGGCGTTTTTGCGAGCCGCCCCCACAGAAATGAGGTTGCTTATTTTCCCCGGACTTGGGTATAAGTAGCTTGAAAATCGGGGTGATCGTCAACCACTGCCAGGGGAGCCAATCATGAGCCAAGCGTGTCCGCCGAGGACGGGCGAGATCCACCGCCAGACCAGGGAAACCGACATCCGCGTAAACCTTGTCCTCGACGGTTCCGGACAGACCGAGATCCGCACCGGGGTGCCGTTCATGGATCACATGCTAAGCCTCCTGGCGGTGCATGGCTTCTTCGACCTCCAGGTGACCGCCCAGGGTGATATCGAGGTCGATGGCCACCACACGGTGGAAGACCTGGGCATCTGCCTGGGCCAGGCCCTAAAACAGGCCCTGGGCGACCGGCCCCCGGTCAGGCGCTACGGGGTCGCCCTGGTGCCGATGGACGAGGCCCTAGTGCGGGTGGCGATAGACCTCGCCAATCGCCCCCACCTGACCTACCAGGTGACGGTCAGGGACGCCAAGGTGGGCACCTTCGACACCGAACTGGCCAAGGAGTTCCTACGCGCCTTGTCGCTCAACGGCGGCATCACCATGCACGTGGACATGATCCGGGGCGAAAATAGCCACCACATCATCGAGGCCGCCTTCAAGGCCCTGGGTCGAGCCCTGGACCTGGCCACCACCCTCGACCCGCGCCTGTCCGGGGTGCTGTCCTCCAAGGGCGCCCTCTAACCGGAACCATATCCCATGCGAAAATCAACCGCCCTCACCTCCCTGGCCCTCGTCCTGCTTGGCGCCTGCGTCCGGCAACCGACCGCCCCGGCCGACCCCCAGAACCTGCCGGCCCAGGTCAGTTCAATCGCCGTCATGCCGCCCATCGCCACCCCCGAGAGCGACTCCGCCTCGCCCAAGGTGCAACAGGAGCTGGCCGTCGGCAAGGACGCCTTGCGCGGGGCGCTCACCGACTACTTCGCCGGCCACCGCCGCGTCCGACTGCTGACCGAGGACGAGGTGGCGGCCAACGCCCCCAGCCTGACCGCCAACCGCCTGGAGCAGGCGCTGACCGCCGGCAAGGCGGTCCACGCCGAGGCGATCATGCTCATAAACCTCGACCGCTACCACCAACGTCAGGGCAGCGACTACGCGGTACAATCCCCGGCCTCGGTGGCCTTCGAGTACCGGCTGTTGCTCACCGCCTCTGGTCAGACCCTGTGCGCCGGCTCCTTTGACGAAACCCAGCGCTCGGCCACCCATAACCTGCTGGCCTTCAAGACCGTAGCCAAGCGGGGCTTCAAATGGATACCCGCCGCCGACCTGCTGCGGGAAGGCCTCCAAGCCAAGCTGACCACCTGCCAATACCTGAAAACCGTCCCCGCCGCGACCGAGAGCGTGCCCCCCAACAACCCTATCGTCCCGGCCCCCGAGGCCAAGCCCCCCGCCCTCCCGCCGGCCAAGACGATCGCCGCCCCGGACGCCGCCAATTCAGCCCCCAGCCAGGAGCAGGCCGCCCCCCAGCCGCAGCCCGCCAGCCACGACGACGCCGGCCCGGCGCTCGACCAGGAGGTGAAAAATTTTCTTGAGAGCTGGCGCCTGGCCTGGGAGGGCACCGCCGGCCCGCAAGGCGACATGACCAGATACGAGGCCCTGTACAGCGCCGACTTCCAGGCCAAGAACCGGGACCGCGCTGGCTGGCTGGCGGAAAAGGCCAGAAAGGATCACAAGAAGGACTGGATCAGGATCGAACTGACCGATATCCGGATCCAACCCCTCAACGATCAAACGGTGCGGGTCAGCTTCAGCCAGAGCTACGCCTCCTCCAACTACACCGCCACCGACCCCAAGGCCCTGCTGCTCAGAAAAAACGGCCCCCGCTGGGAGATACTCTCCGAGCGCTGAGAGGGGCACCCGTGCGCCTGCTGACCAAGGCCGAAAACCGCAAGATCGGCCAGGCCATGCACGACTACCGGATGCTCGCGGGCGGCGACCGGGTGCTGATCGGCGTCTCGGGCGGGGTGGACAGCCTGGTGCTGGCCTGGCTGCTTCATCGCTGGCGGGACAAGGCCCCCATCGATTACCAGGTCCTGGCCCTACATCTCGACCTGGGATTCACGCCCAGTCAGATCACGCCGGTGGAGACGGAGCTTGCCAAGATCGGGCTGCCCTTCCGCAGCGAGCGCACCAGTTACGGCACCGACGCCAATCAGGAACAGCCCGGCGCCGCCTGCCACCGGTGCGCCGCCGCCCGCCGCCGGCACCTGTTCGAGGTCTGCCGGGCCCAAGGCTACAACATCCTGGCCCTGGGCCATCACCAGGACGACCTGATCGAAACCTTCTTTCTAAACCTGCTCTACAGCGGCAACCTGAGCACCATGCTCCCCCGCCAGGACCTCTTCGCGGGCCGGCTCAAGATCATCCGGCCCCTGGCCTATCTGGACAAGGAGCAGGTGCGCGCCATCGCCGCCCGCCTTGCCCTC
>JAJXUT010000055.1 GCA_021782655.1 Deltaproteobacteria bacterium | reverse complement strand
CGAGTTCCTGCGCCCGGCGATTGCCATCCCCTACTGCCACCACGAGCGCTGGGACGGCTCCGGCTACCCCCGGGGCCTGAAGGGCGAGGAGATCCCGCTCGCGGCCAGGATCTTCGCGGTGGCCGATGTCTGGGACGCCTTGGTCAGCGAGCGGCGCTACCACGGGGCCTGGAAGATCGAGGAGGTCTGCGCCCATATCCTGGCCGGCTCGGGGCATCAGTTCGACCCTCAGGTGGTGGCGCGGTTCCTGGAGCTTGATTATTGCCGGCGGCCTGGCGGGTAAGCATCAGAAAAGGCTTGGTTTTCCGGTGGGGGGCGTGCTAGGATTGACGGGGGTGAGGTGCAAGGGGCAAGGGGGAGTTGGGCGGATTTTTTCGGCGGGTGGGGGGTGACACATGGATGAGAAGGCGTTGCAGAACAAGATTCAGGCCAAGGTGCGGGCCCGGCTTTCACCACTGTTCACCCGCTACCGGATGGATTTTGACGATCTGGAGGCCCTGCTCAAGTGGCGGCCCATCGTCCTGGTGCTGGGCAACTATTCGTCCGGCAAGTCCACCTTTATCAACGAGCTCTTGGGCCGCGAGGTGCAGCGCACCGGTCAGGCGCCCACCGACGACTCCTTTACCGTCATCACCGCCCCGGAGCCGGGGGCGGGCGAGGCCGAGCTGCCAGGCGCCGACCTGGTCAACGACAGCCGGCTGCCCTTCGGGGTCTTCAAGGACTTCGGGGAGCAGTTCATCGCCCACTTCCGGATGAAGAAGGTGGATGTGCCCCTGTTTGAGAACCTGGCGGTCATCGACAGCCCCGGGATGCTGGATTCGGTGTCGGAACGGGACCGGGGCTACGATTATCCCGCCGTGATCCGCGAGTTCGCCAGGCTGGCCGACCTGGTGGTCTTGATGTTCGACCCCCACAAGGCGGGCACCATCCAGGAGACCTACCTCACCATCCGCAACATCCTGCCCGAGGCGGTGGGCGAGGACCGGCTCTTGTTCGTGCTGAGCCGGGTCGATGAGTGCGACAATCTGGCCGACCTGCTGCGCTCCTACGGCACCCTGTGCTGGAATCTCTCGCAGATGACCGGGCGCAAGGATATTCCCCGTATTTTTCTTACCTTTTCGCCTCAGGTGGGACAGGTGCCGCCCGAACTGGCGGTCTGGGGGGGAGAGCGGGAGCTGCTCAAGCAGGAGATCCTGGCCGCCGCCGGGCTGCGGATCAACCACATCCTGCAGAACGTGGACAAGCAGCTTCAGGAGCTGCGCCTGATGGCCGAGGCCATGGCGTCCTACGCCGCCGGTGGCCGGCGCCTGGTGGCGGATGCCGTCAAATGGGCCTTGGTGTTGGGCCTCTTGGGTTTCCTGTTTGTCGATATGGGGATCAAGGCGCGCTGGGGGGTGCCGGACCGGCCCCTGCTGCCGAGCTTAATCAAGGGCCTGGGGGTGGGGCCTATGCAGTTGGTGATCCCGGTCTCGGCCTTCGTGGCCCTGGCGGGATTAGTGGCAGTGTGGCTGTCGCGGGTCAGCCTGCCGCGCCATCTCCGGCGCTGCCGGGAGGGTATCGACGGGCTGGTTCTTCTGGATACCGACTATCGCCGGCACGTCTGGGAGCGGGTCAAGGGGCGGGTGGGCGAGTTGTTGGCTGAGCCATCGCTGGGGGGGCTGTTCGTGGGGCACCAGGCCAACGTCAGGAAGATCGATCGCTTCCTGGGCGGGGTGATGCAGGAGTACTACCGGCAGATAGGCAAGTGAGAGGAGGCGGAGCCTGGCCCCGCCTCCTCCCGAAAACGAAGGCGTTTTAAGCCAGTTGCCGCATGATGGCCTCGCTGACCTCGGGGATGGAGGCGGTGCCGTCCACCGAGATGGTCTTGGGGCCGGAGAGGTTCTTGAAGAAGTTGACCGCCGCCATGGTGCCGGTCTTGTCGTCGTAGTAGATGTCGTGCCGTTTGCCGATCGCCGCGTCGTCCTGATCGTCGGGCCGGGTCTTTAAGTCGCCGCCGCACACCCGGCAGGACAGCTTGCCGTCCTTCTCCACCGGTTTGATGGCCTCGAAGGCGATGTGGTTGGGGTGGTTGTTGTCGTTGACGCACAGCCGGCGGCCGGTGATCCGGAGCTTGGCTATCTCGCGGGCCAGGACGATCTCGATCACGTAGTCGAGCTTGATGCCGCCGTCTTTCAAGGCCTTGGCCAGGGTCTCGGCCTGCACCTTGTTGCGGGGGAAGCCGTCCAGGAGCCAGCCGGACTTGCAGTCGGGCTCCTTAAGCCGGTTGATGATCATGGGGATGGTGATGTCGTCCGGCACCAGGTCGCCGCGGTCGATGTAGGCCTTGGCCTTCTTGCCCAGCTCGGTGCCCTCGCCGATGTTCTTCCTGAAGATGGCGCCGGACTCGATGTGGGCGATTTTGTACTTCTTCTGGACGATCGCCCCCTGGGTGCCCTTGCCGCTGCCGTTTGGCCCGAAAATCAAGATGTTCATGCCTTTTTTCCTCCTGGTGGTTGAATGAGATGGGATGTCCCGTTTTTCGGGACAAAAGAGGCTCTTGCCAATGCCGTCACCCTGGCGAAAGCTTTAAGGGCCAGAACGGACCAAAGGCGCCCCAAGGGCTAGCTTCTGGCTGGCGCCGGAAGACGACCATTGGGTTTTTGTTCATTTGGCAAGAGGCTCAAAAGGGACGGTTTTTAGGCCCGCGATCCGTGGTCGAGAATACGGGAAGCCAAAGCTTGCGGGACTATAAACCAATCTCACCCCCTTGCCAATAGAATATCGGCGGGCCGGGGGCGGCGGGGAGGCTGGGGATGTCGGCGGGGATTTAGGGGGTGAGTTTCTTGCTTGTGGCGCAGAATTCCTTCAACAACGACATGCGGGCCGTTAGCGTAAGCTTGAAGTAGAACGGGCTCATCATCAGGATGCGGATTGCTTGGCGGATATTCATGGCAGTCACCTTCCTTGGCGGGTTGATTGTTAATTGCTTGCCTTCTGCCCCGCTTATCGGGATGGCGGGCGAAAACCTGTAATTATCGCATGAGAAACCTCAAACTGGCCTGTCTCATCCTGGTCTCGATCCTCACGGTCGGCACCCTGGGTTACATGGGGATCGAGGGTTGTTCGTTCCTGGACGGGCTGTACATGACCGTTATCACCATCACCACCGTGGGTTTCGGCGAGGTGTTCCCCTTGGGCCCGGCGGGCAAGGTGTTCACCATCGGCCTGATCTTCGTGGGGGTCACCTTCGTGCTCTACGTCTTCGGCAAGGTGACCGAGACGGTGGTGGAGGGCGGGTTGCGTAAGGCATTCGGGAGGATCAACATGGACAAGAAGCTGGCCAGGATCGGCGACCATTACATCGTCTGCGGCTTTGGCAGGATCGGCAAGGTGATCTGTCAGAGCCTGAAGGACGACCACCGGGAATTCGTGGTGGTGGAGAGCAGCCCGGAGGAGATCAAGGCCATCGGCGCCCTGGGGTATCTCTTTGTCGAGGGGGAGGCGGCGGACGACGATACCCTGCTCAAGGCGGGGATCCAGCGGGCCAAAGGCCTGATCGCCGCGGTTTCCTCGGACGCCGAAAACGTCTATATCATCATGACCGCCAAGGACCTAAACCGCGAGCTATTCGTGATGGGCCGCTCCAGCGGCAAGCAGGGCGCCGACACCAAAATCCTGCGGGCCGGGGCCGACAAGGTGATCTCGCCCTACTACATCGGGGCCCGGCAGATGGCCAACATGGTGCTCAGGCCCACGGTCACCGACTTTCTCGATCTGACCGTCCACGCCGGGGCCCTGGGCCTGCGCCTGGAGGAGCTGGTGATCCCGGAGTCCGCCGTCCTTGCCAATAAGACCCTGATGGACTCGGGAATCAGGAAAAAATACGAGTTGATCGTGGTGGCCATCAAGCGGCAGGGCAAGACGGAGATGCTGTTCAACCCCAGCCATCTGACGGTGCTGAAGCCCGGCGACACCATCATCGTCCTGGGCGACAACGAGGACATCAACCGCCTGCGGGCGGAGTTGTAAGCGCGGGCGGCCCGCGAGGAGGACGGTATGACTTACGAGGCGTTGTTCAAGGAGGGGGTGGGGGTGCTGGAGGGCCAGTTCCTGCTCAAGGTGTCGCGGGATCGGCTGGAGGCGGTGCTGGCGCCGGGCAAGGGCGGCAAGGCAGTGAATATCCGGGAACTCGACCTTGGGGCCCTGCACGAGGAGATGCGGGCCGCGGGGGTGGTTTACGGCCTGCTCGCCACCCCGGAGGCCAAGAGCGACGGCACCTACGTCGTGGCCCGGGGGGTGGGGGCGGCAAACGGCGAAAACGCCCGGATTAAGTCCCACGTCAAGCCGGGCGGCCTGCCGTCTGGCAAGCCCGGTCCGCCGCCCGCCGCCAAGGTCAACCCGGCCAAGCCCCAGGACCCGGACAAGGTGGATTTTCACGAGTTGAACAACATCGTCAACGTGCCCAAGGACAAGCTGCTCTTGGAGAAGATACCCTTAAGCGAGGGGAGTCCGGGCACCACGGTCACCGGCGAGACCATCAGCCCCAAGCCGGGCAAGGACATGGCCATCAAGACCGGCCCGGGCATCACCGTCTCCCCGGACGGCAGCCAGGGATTCGCGGCGGTGGAGGGCGAGTTCGTGCTGGTTGATGGCAAGGCGGCGGTGCTGGTGGAGCACACGGTGAGCGGCGACGTGGACTACAACGTGGGCAACATCTCCTTCGTCGGCCAGCGGTTATTTGTGAACGGCGCGGTGCAGCCCGGCTTCAAGGTGAAGTGCAAGGGCGACGTCTTCATCGGCCAGGGCTTGCAGTACTCGGCGGCGGTCACCGCCGGCGGCAACCTGGAGATCAAGGGCGGGGCCATCGGCCACGAGATTGTCATCAAGTGCTGGGGCAACGTGGTGGCCAACTTTCTCGACAACGTCGGGCGCTTGGAGGTCAAGGGGGATCTGACGGTCACCGAGTCGATGATCGGGGGGCGGGGGATGGTGGGCGGCAACATCCGGGTGCTGGGCGGCCAGGGGGTCTTGGCGGGCGGTCAGTTCGTGGTGGGGGGATCGGTGTTCGTCAAGGAATTGGGCTCCGAGGACGAGGTGCAGACCGAGCTGAGCGTGGGGGTGAATCCGGCCCTGGAGGAGAAGAAGGCGGCCTTAACCCAGGAGAAGGAGCTGTGGGCGGAACGGATGAACGAGCTGCTCCGCAACACCACCGGGCTCAAGGTCAAGCAGAAGGAGAAGGGCGCGGCCTTTCCCGCCGAGCAACTGGCCCTGCTCAAGAAATACAACCAGATGCTGCCCGGGGTCATGGAGCGGGTCAATCAGCTGACCGAGGCGGAGGAGAAGATGGAGGCCGAGATCGAGCAGGCCGCCAGTGAGGCGATCTACGTTTACGGCGACCTCTATCCGGGGGCCAAGATCACCATCGGCGGGGTGACCAGGGCGCTCACCAGCCATGAGCACGGGGTGGTCATTCACTTCGACCGGGAGAAGAGGCAGATCCACTGCCGCACCATGACCCCGGAGGAAAAACAGGGGGGCTCCGGTTGAGGCCTTGGCCGTTAACGGGCGCCGTTGACCAGGGTCAGCATCTCCCGCACCGCCTGGTCGAGTCCCACCAGGATGGCCCGGGCCATGACCGCGTGGCCGATGCTCAGCTCCCCGATTTCCTCTAAGGCCGCTACCGGCTGAACGTTTTGGTAGTTAAGCCCGTGGCCGGCGTTGACCTTGAGCCCCAGCCCGTAGGCCTGGGCCGCGCCGCTGGCCAACAGCTCAAACTCCCGCTCCCGCTCCGCCTCGCTTGCGGCGTCGCAGTAACGGCCGGTGTGCAGCTCGACAAAGGTGGCGCCGATGGCCGCCGCCGCCGCGATCTGCCGGGGGTCGGGATCGACGAACAGCGAGACCGGAATCCCAGCCTCGCCTAGCTGGCGGATCACCTCGGCCAGCCGCTTCTTCTGGCCGCTCACGTTCAATCCCCCCTCGGTGGTCAACTCCTGGCGTTTCTCCGGCACTAAGGTGGCCATCTCCGGCTTGATGCCCAGGGCGATGGCCACGATCTCCGGGGTGGCGGCCATCTCCAGGTTGAGCTTGGTCTTCACCGTCTCCCTTAATAGCCGCAGGTCGCGGTCCTGGATGTGGCGGCGGTCTTCCCGCAGGTGGACGACGATGCCGCAAGCCCCGGCCAGCTCGCAGATCCCCGCCGCCAGCACCGGGTCGGGTTCGCTGCCGCCTCGGGCCTGCCGCAGGGTCGCCACGTGATCGATGTTGATTGCTAGGCTGGGCATGTTGGGCCTCCTTTCTAGTTGCTGTAATCGTTGTTGCAGCCCCCGCTCCTGGTCGGCCATGCGGATAGCCTCTGCCGGCGAGCGTTCGTGGTCGAGCCCCAGGAGGTGCAAGAGGCCGTGGATCAGGAGCCAGGAGAGGCGCTGGCCCAGCGGCACCTTAAGCTCCCTGGCCTCCCGGCGGGCGGTGTCGGCGGAGATGACGATGTCGCCCAGCAGGCCGCTGTCCGGGGCGTCTGCCTCCCGCATTGGGAAGGAGAGGACGTTGGTGGCCTGGTCACGCTGCCGGTAGCGCCGGTTTAAATCCTGCATCTCCTGGTCGTTGACCAAGAGGATGCTGAGCTCGCCTTCCCTCTGGCCGGTCAGTTGCAGCAGGCGGAGGGCGACGCGCCGCAGCTTTTCCAGGTCGATGGCCGGGCTGATCCGGCCCTGGGCGCGGATGCGAACGGGCATGGTTAGCGCGCCCGGAAGGGGAGGGGTCGGCCCTGGGCGCCAGTGGTCATCACGCCTGTCCCCGCTTGCTCTCTGACTCGTAGGCCCGGATGATGGCCTGCACCAGGTGGTGGCGCACCACGTCCGCCTCCGAGAAACGGCTGAAGGCGATGCCGGGGATGTCTTTCAATATCCGGGTGGCGTGCCGCAGGCCGGACTGGCCCTTGCCCGGCAGGTCGATCTGGGTCAGGTCGCCGGTGATCACCGCCTTGGAGTTGAAGCCCAGCCGGGTCAAAAACATCTGCATCTGCTCCCGGGTGGTGTTCTGGGCCTCGTCCAGGATGACGAAGGCGTTGTTCAAGGTGCGGCCCCGCATGAAGGCGAGCGGCGCGATCTCGATGCTCTCCTCCTCGATCAGGGCCGCCGCCTTCTCCCGGCCCAGCATGTCGTTTAGGGCGTCGTGCAGGGGCCGGAGATAGGGGTTGATTTTCTCCGCCAGGTCACCGGGCAGAAAGCCCAGCTTCTCGCCCGCCTCCACCGCCGGTCGGGTGAGGATGATGGAGCGCACCTGGTGCTTGCTGTAGGCGGCCACCGCCATCGCCACCGCCAGGTAGGTCTTGCCGGTGCCCGCCGGGCCGGTGCCGAAGACGATGTCGTGGTTGCGCATCGCCTCGATGTAGGCCTTCTGGTTTAGGCTCTTGGGGGAGATGACCCTTTTGTTGCCGGTGATGAAGACCTGGTCGAGGAAGATGTCCTTGAGCACCGCCCGGGGTTGCTTCTCCAATACCCGGATGCCGTAGGCGATGTCGGCGGGGTAGAGGGGGTAGCCGGACTGGAGGAGTTCCGCCAGTTGCGTCAGCAGGCTCGCCGCCAGTTCGACGCCGTGCTCCGGCCCCTCGATGGTCAGCTTGGCGCCCCGGGCGTGAATTTGCACCCCGACGCCATGCTCGATGCCGGTCAGGTTTTGGTTCTGGGGGCCGTAGAGGACGACGATCTGGGCCGGATCGGAAAACTCTAGCTCCCGGCGGCTGGGGCTGGTGGCGCTCACTTTTTCTTGGTTTCGTCGATCATCTTCTCGATCCCCGCCAGGGAGTGATCCCGGATCATGCGGCCATTCAAGAAGAGGGTGGGGGTGCCGAGTACCCCGGCGGCCCGGCCCTCCTCCAGGTCGCGGATCACCCGGTCCTTGGCCTCTTGGCTGTTCATGTCCTTCTGGAACTGCGGCATGTTTAATCCCAGCTTTTCGGCGAACTGGTTGATCTTCTCCGGGGTCAGGCTGTCGAAGTTGGCGTAGATCAGGTCGTGATATTGCCAGAATTTTCCCTGCTTGCCGGCCGCCACCGCCGCCACCGCCGCCAGGCCCGAGAACTGGTGGTTGGGCAGGGGAAAGTACTTGTAGACGATTTTCAAGGAGTTGGGATACTTCTCCAGGAGCTGCTGGTACACTGCCCCCAGCTTGGCGCAGTGCGGGCACTGGAAGTCGCTGAAGGAGACCAGCACCAGGGGGGCCTTGTCGTTGCCCAGGAAGGGCGAGCCGTCGGTGGTCAGGTGTTTTAAGAAATCGACGTAGATCGACTGCAACTGCTTGGTCTTGCGGCTGCTGACCACGATCTTATCGCCGGTGAAGGTGGTGGCGATCTGGTCGAAGTCCTTGCCGATGGTGATTTCATCCCGTTCCCCCGCCTTGGTGGAGACCAGCACCTTGCCGTCCGGGCCCAGGACGAAGGTGACGTTGCCGTCTCCGGAGACGGCAACCGCCAGCGGGGCCACCGGCAGGCTCAAGGACTGGTCAACGGTCTGATAGACCTTGGCCCACAGGGGTTGAGCGGCGGCGAGGAACAGGGCGATGAGGCAGACAACGGCGGCAGGTAGGTGGCGTTTGCGCATGACGGCTCCGGTGGTTTGGGGGTGATGAGGGGCCGTCGGTTTGCGGGCGGCCATTGGCGGATAATAAAGCGCAAACGCCCGGAGAACGCAAAGGAAATTTAGGGGCAGGGCTTACCAGGGGCAAGGGTTATTCGACTACCAGCACCGCGCAGTTCTTGGCTTGGTGCAGGATCTTGTTGGAGGTGGAGCCGAAGACGAATTCCTGGTGATGGGAGATGCCCCGGCGGCCCACCACCACGATGCACGAGCGCAGGCGGGCCTGCTCCTCCAGGATGGCGTCGGCCACCGAGGGACAGGCCTTAATCACCAGGCGGGCGACCACCTGCTCATCACTGAAACCGGCGGTTAGCAGGATATTCCGGTAAGAGGCCAGCACCGCCTCCATCTGCTGTTTTTTGTCGTCGCGCCAGGCGAGACGGGCCTCGTCGCTGGGGAAGAAATCCTCCTCCGGTTCCGGCAGGATGGAGAGCAGGGTAATGAACACGTCCCTGGCCCCGGAGAAGAAGTCCGCCAGGTACATCACCGCCCGCCTGGAGTTGTCGGATTCGTCCACCGCTGCCAGTAGATGGCGTTCGCGGTCGCGTCTGGAAAAGTCGCCCTGGATGTCGGTGTCCATGTTACCTCCCGGTCAGCGTTTTTAGGTCGGCCCGGGCCCGGGCCAGGTCGTCCAGCATCTGGCTGGTCGAGTCGTAGAAGACTTGCGCCCCCCGCGAGAAGTGGAGCAGGATGTAGTTCAGCGACTCCGGGAGGTAGGGGAAGATCTTTTTCAAGTTGGCCACCCGGTTGTGGTAGGAGATGTTTAAGTCCTCGCCCCAGAGGGTGTCGAAAAGCGCCCGCTGGTCCCGGTGCAGGTCGCCCACCAGCACGTCACCCTGCCCGGCCAGGTAGATGAGGATGTTGCCCAGGCCCAGCAGGTCGAAGCCGAACCGCGACTCGCCGTGGCGGTAGTTGTAGTCGAAGTCGATCCAGCGGCCCACCTGCCGCTCCCGGTCCCAGAGGAGATGATCTCTCCTTATGTCCCCGTGTTTTTCTCCATGCTGGTGCAGAAAATCTATGGCCTCGGTCATGGTGATGAACAGGTCGAGCAGGCCGGGAAAGGTCTGATGGAAGTAGAGCGGGTGCCCTTCGTCCTCGTGCTTGGCCACGATTTCGTCCAGGCGCTGGCCGGGGATGAACTCCAGCACCCGCACCTCGTTGCCGGCCTGGTCAGGAAGGCCCTGCCCGTGCATGAAGTTGGGATGCCCGGCCACCAGCCGCAGGATGCGCGCCTCTTTTTTGGGACTGCGGAAGCAGACGAAGGACAACTCCCCGATCCGGCTGACGAACTCCTCATGGAAGACCAGTTTCAGGATCTTGGTCGAGCCGTCGCGCAGGTCGATGGCCCGCCGCACCCAGTACTTGGGCTCGTCGTCCAGGCCGAAGCGGCCCTCCTTCTCGTAGCGTTTAACCCAGAACGGGGCCTCGCCCAGGAGGATCACGTCGTTGTACTCCACCCGAAAAAAATCAGTGGTGTCGGCGATGATCTTGATCCCGTCCGGGGTCGGCTTGCCGTTGTTTCGGGCGCGGATCAACTCTAGGATCTGGTCTTGGTGCATCCGGTTTGGCCTTCAGGGTGATGGTCTCGCAAAAAGGTAGCCGATGGCTAAGCAAAAGGGCCGATATGCAAACCACCCCGCAACGCAGTAGATCGGCCTTTTTGCGACGCCATCAAGGCTGGGCTTGGCTCATCAGACGGACGGCGGGCCGTCCTCGGTCTGGGGTGCTGCCGTAAGCAGGGCCGTCGAGAAGGCCCGTTCGGCGCACTGGCCGTCCGGGTTGGCCACCTTGAGCAGGTTCTCCTTGCCCTCCGGGGGCGCGGGGGGCTTGTCGATCCGCACGGTCAGCTCGGTAACGAACTCCGCATCCCCCGGTTGATCGGGGCTGGGGCTTATCTGACCCGAGGGGATCTTCTCGCCGTTGATCTCCACCCGGGTGACACGCGCCAGGTTTTCGCCCGTGATCACGAGCCCGTCGGCGGCGGGCCGCACCGCCTTGAGCACCGGCCCTGGCTTGCGGGCGAACTTGCCGGCCAGGTAGCCCAGGGAGCTGGCGCCCATCAGGGGGGCGAAGTTTTGGGGGATCTCGGCCAGGGAGTCGGCGGTAGCCGGGTCTTGGCTCAAGGTGGCGGCCACAAAGCCGGTCGCCCCGATCAGCGTCCAGAGAAAGAATTGCAGCCGCTCCGGGGCGAAGACCCCGCCGTTGGTGATGAAGTCACCGAACGTCGGCCCGATCGCCCCGGCCCCCTTGCTGCCCTTGAGCCCGGTGGCGCCGATCGACAGGGCGGCGGTGGTGGTGGCGAGCCCCAGGAGGGCGGGCAACCCGTCCGGCACCTCGGGCAACACCCAGCGCCACTGCACCAGGAACTGGCAGGCCGAGAGGTAGGAGTAGGCCACGACCGAGGCGGCGAGCCACAGAAGGAGTTGGAACTTGGATAGGCTGTAGGACTTGGTGCGGGGGTCGGAGAGCAGGAACTCGGTAACGGTGCAGGCTCGGCCCTGGATGGTAATCCGTCTGGCGACCGGGCCGCTGAGGATGACCACCCCGGCGGCGGCCAGGGCCAGGGCCAGGAAGGAGATGGCGATGGGCACGGAGCGACTGACGCAGGAGAGGGTGAGTGGCCGGGGCTGGGAGAGGAGCTGGTCGGCCTCGACGCTGATGGTCAGTGGCCGGTGCAGGTGCCGGCCTTGCAGGGCAAGGCCGTAAACGTGCAGGGTGCGCCAGTTCTGGATCAGGCACGGCCAGAGGCCGCCGCAGGCCTCGGCGGTCAGTCCGCCATTGCGGTCGGTTATCGCCTTGGCCACCGGCATCAGGACGCCGTTGATCCTGAGGCCGAGTTCGCTGGCCTTGAACCGGGCCAGGGTGTCGTCGCCCAGCAGTTCGAGGTCGTAGCCGCGACTGGTGGGATAGATGACCTTGGGTAGGATGCTCTCGATCTCCGGGGCCGTCGCCGCGCCGGCCCTTAGCCCTTGGCCGCGGGCAATGACCAGCCCATTTCCAGCGACCAGCTCGGTCTGGTATTGGCCCCTGGCCAGGGAGGCAACCTTGATCTCGATCAGCCCTCGTCGTGCCTGATCGCTGGCGATGGGCAGGTCAATGACCGCAGAGGCCGTCTTGTCCGGGCCGTCGGTCTTGGTCAGACGCAGAAAGAGGCTGCCGCCGACCTCGATGCCGTTTGCCAGGTGCAGCCTGACCACCGTCTGGGGGCCGGGCCGCATCCAGGGCGGATAGACCTCGAATTGGGGGAGTTCGGCGGCCAGGCCGGTGGCGGCAAGCGCCAGGAAGAGGGATAAGGCCAGTCCCAGACTGAGGGCCGCGGTTCCGGGCCGCTGGAGGCAGGGAAGTTGGGCTGAGCCGCCGGACGGCGGGGTTGAGACGGGCCTGGGGGTGGCTGCTTGGGTTACGCCTCTTCGGGGCTGTTCCACAGCTCGATCTCCTTGCGGCGGCGGTTGACCAGGCCCGCGACCACCTGGCCGTGGATGCGCGTCCAGCGTTCAAGCTGGGCCGGCACCTGGTCGTGTTGGCCCTGGTTCAACAGCTTGAGTAGGGTGCTGCCGTGGAAGGCGCCGTTGCCGACGTTGAAGGCAAAGGAGACTAGGGCGTCGAACTGGTTCTGGTTGAGCGGCACGTTCACCGCCTCGTTCACCGCCCCCTCCGCCGTGTCCAGGTCTTGTTCCAGCAGCTCCCAGCAATGGGCCTCGCTTAAGCCGTCGCGGTAGTAAACCGCCTGGCCGTTGATGACGATCTTGCCCGAGGTCAGCTCCGAGCGGGTCAGGAGGTGGCCGATGCCGATGCTCAGCGCCCCGCCCGCGTCGGGATAGGCCTGCGTCTCCAGCCCCTCCCATTCCTTGAATAGCTGCTTGCCCCGTGGCCCGACCTTTTTGGACATGATCTTCTCCCCGCCGGTTGCTTGTCTGGTGGGGCGCCTGATGGCCAGGCACCCCTGCGTGTAAGATTATCTTAGGATAAAACTGGCATTAACACAACATTTTTGTGCTGGTGTGCTTGGGTGTGGCCTGGGCCGGGGGGTAGTGGGCCGGTGGGCCGGGTGTCTGGACGGCTGATTTTCGCTCTCTGGGAAGTGGGATTTGCTGTTGAAAAAACAGGGGTAAAAGTGTAGCCAATATCAGGGGCTGGGGATAACAAGACAAGATGGGGACAGCCCCCGAGAGTTAACGGAGGAGATCAGGGAATGGAAGAATGAGCGAGCGCCGCCAGCAAATGGAATTTTTGGCCAGGCCGGGGCAATCCTTGCCGGAGCATCTAAAGGCGGTGGCCGTTCGTGCCGCGATGTTCGCCAGTTGCTTTCAAGGCGAGGGTGAGGCTCGGTGGGCCGGATTGATTCATGACCTTGGCAAGTGCCGTCTGAAGTTCCAGGAATACTTGGGGGGCGGACGAAAAGGAGGTACTGATACGCATCATGCCCCTTACGGCGCGGCCTTGGCCTTTGAGCGCAATTGGTTCTCCATCGCCTTCGCTGTCGCCGGCCACCACGCGGGACTGCATGATATAGGTCAGCTTAAGGAGCTGGTTGGGGGGCAAGTTTATAAGCCCGCAGAGTCTATGCCCCAGCTTGTCGAGTGGTGTGAGGGACTGTTTGGGCGGTTGCCCGGCGAGACGGGTTCACCCCCCTTTATCGGTCATGATCGCTTGACCCTGGAATACTACACCCGGATGCTTTACTCCTGCCTGGTGGATGCGGACCGGCTGGACGCTGAGCGGCATGAGGCCGGACGAGAGAGGACAGTCATCAAGCTTGCCGGGGTGATTGACACCCTCCTCGAACGGGTTGCGCAAGAGCGAGAGGGGAAATCACGGGAGGGAAAAGTGAATGGCCATCGTCATGCCGTTTTCGACCAATGCCTGCACGCGGCGCAGCATGAGCGGGGCTTTTTCTCCCTCACCGTTCCCACTGGCGGCGGCAAAACCTTGTCCAGCATGGCATTTGCCCTCGCCCATGCCAAGCGGCACGGGCTTGACCGGGTCATCGTCGTCATCCCGTATCTCTCCATCATCGAGCAGAACGCCGCGGAGTATCGCCGTATCCTTGATCCCGAGGGTTGCGGGTTGGTGGTTGAGCACCATTCATCCGTAGCAGAACGTACCACAGAGGACGACGAGGCGGAGAATACCATTTCGCAGGCAGCCGACAACTGGGATGCGCCGGTTATCGTCACCACTTCGGTGCAGTTCGTCGAATCGCTTTTCGCCGCCGCGCCCGGCCGCTGCCGCAAACTACATAATATCTCGAATTCCCTCGTTGTCCTGGATGAGGTCCAAACCCTCCCCTCCCATCTGCTCAATCCTTTGCTTCATGTCATGAAGGAGTTGCGCCGGAACTATGGAACGAGTTTTCTGTTTATGACGGCCACCCAGCCCGCCTTCCATCGTGGTTTTTCCCTCTCCGAGGGCTTTGCCTCCGGGGAGGTGCGGGAGATTGTTCAGGATACGGCGGGCCTTTTTTCCTCCTTGCAGCGGGTGGAGTACCATCCGCCGGAAGTCCTGGATTGGCCTCTTCTGGCGGAAAGGCTCGCCGGATGTCCGCAGGTGCTGTGCGTGGTCAACGTCCGCAAACACGCCTCCCAGATTTGGGAGGCGGTGCGGGATGCCCTGCCGTCGGAGGAAAAGGAGTCGGTCTTTCACCTCTCCTCCTCCATGTGTGCCGAGCACCGACTCTTGGTGCTGGGCGACAGCCGGAATCCCCTGGAGGGCGGCGTGCGCTATCGCTTGCAGCATAACCTCCCCTGCCGGTTGATCGCGACCCAGGTGGTGGAGGCGGGGGTGGATATCGACTTTCCGGTAGTCTATCGCGCTCTGGGACCGCTCGATGCCATCGCCCAGGCCGCCGGGCGCTGCAACCGGGAAGGACGATTGCGGGATGAGCAAGGGCTGCCGAAACCAGGGCAGGTCTATCTGTTCACCCCGGCCGAAAAGGGCTTGCCTCCCGGCATATATACCACCGCGACGGGAATCAGCGCCTCCATGCTCGATGGGTGCTTGGTCTCGCTCGGCCAGACGCCGGAGGTCTTCGCCCGGTATTTTACGCAACTGTACACGCTTACTCCGACCGACTATAGCCGGCGCAGAGAAAGCGGCATTCAGGAGGATCGGGCGTCGTTTAGCTACCGCGAAGTGGCCCGCAAGGCCAAGGTGATCGCCGACGATGGCCAGCCGGTGATCGTGCCGTTTGGGTCAGGCGGGGGGCACATTGATGACATCCGCAACCGGAAACGACAGCCGGGCGAACCCCGGTTCGATCGATACGACCTGCGGCGGCTTCAAAGATTCATGGTGAATGTCCACCAAGATGAATTCTCCAGGTTGCTGCATTACGGCATGATCAAGCCGCTACTGCCCAATCTGGAGTTGTACGTCCTGGAAAAAGGATGTTATCATCCGCACTTAGGGCTTCTTGTCAATAATCGTCCACTGGAGGATTTGTGTGGTGCCTGACAATACCGTTTCCATTCGCGTGTGGGGCGACTTTGCCTGTTTTACCCGGCCCGAGATGAAGGTCGAGCGGGTGAGTTATCCCATCATCACTCCATCGGCGGCCCGAGGGATCTTTGAGGCCATTTTCTGGGAACCACAGATTTTCTATGTTATCGATGCGGTCAGGGTGGTGAAAAAGGTCCGCTGGGTGAGCTTCCGGCGTAACGAGGTGACGAGCCTGGTCAGTATCGACAGCGCCAAGACCTGGATGAAGTCACCGGAGAAGTTTTCGCCTATCCAGGCAGATAAAACAGAAAAACCCGCTGTTCGCGCTCAACGCAATATGCTGGCCCTGGCCGAGGTGGAGTATATCCTCACCGCCCAGGTCGGGATGAGTGGGCTTGGCCAAAAGGGACGGCATAATCTCAAGACCTATCTCGACGAGATCGAGCGCCGGGCGCGCAAAGGCAAGTGTTTTCACCGTCCTTCCTTTGGGGTGCGGGAGTTCGTCGCCGACTTTGACTGGGAGTCGGACCCACAGGCGGCGCTTGAACGCCGGATAGCGGAGGAAAGACCAGGTTGCGACTGGCGGCAAGTTTGGCCGGAGGAGGATTTGGGGCTCATGCTCTACGATGTCTTTGACCACCGGCAGCGAGGAGTCGGATTCCGCTGGCTTACCGAGGACGATTACCAGAAACTGGCGGCGGCCGCGATAATCGAAAGTGGATCGCAGAAGGAGAAGAAAAAAACCCGTGCCGCTGTTGTTCCCCGCAGCGAGGGATCACAGGTCCGCCCGCAGGCGGCGTTTTTTCAGGCACAGATACGGGAAAGCCGGATGGATTGTCATCCCGATCGGATTACGATGATCACCAAGCCAGTGGAGGGGGGATATGCTGCTTAAAGCGCTCAGTGAGTTTGCTCGATCCCGCCCCGAGGTGCTCGCCGATTTGGCTTTTGAGATGAAGGCGATTCGATGGGTCATCCCCTTGGCAAAAGACGGGGCGTTGGCAGGAAGCGGTTTATTGGAAACAGAGGGGGAGAAGAACCGGGGTAAGGAATTTTCTGCGCCTCAAACCAGCCGCTCGAAGGATGCTGGAGGGGTTGCCGAGTTCCTGGCCGATGGGTTAACCGCGGTTTTTGGTTTGGATTTTGATCCAGAAGAAAAAATGAGTCCAGAAAAACGCCGTGACCGAGATGGCAATAACGCCAGGAAAAAAGAAGATTTCTGGCGTCAGATAGAGGAGGCGGCGGTCGCCACGGATAATCCTGCCCTGTTTGCAATCGGCACTTTCCGGGATGCGTTTGGGGGTGGGTTTCCTGTTTTTCTCCGCTTTGGGCCGAAGGCCGGGACGGAGAAGTCACGGGAAAAGCATAAATGGTGGGTCACGGGCGCTGACGGTACGGAAAAGGCATTGGGTAATAATGACGCTTTTACTTTTCAGGTGGATGGTGTTCTCCCTCTGCTCGATGATGAACAAATTCGACCGTATTGGCGAGGCATCTATGAGGAAGAGGTGGCCGCCAGAGCAAAAAAAGCTCCACGGGGTATCTGTTTGGTAACCGGGAGAGAAGATGTGCCCATTGAATTGACTCATTTGCCGAAAATTAAGGGGGTTCGAGGTGCCAAGCCATCAGGAGCCGCCATCGTCTCCTTCGACAAACCATCCTTTACCTCATATGGATTTGCGCAGAGCCTTAACGCCCCGGTTTCCTTTGATGCGGTTTCCGCCTACTGTAATGGCTTAAATGCCCTGCTTAACAGTGAGAACCATTCCCTCGCCATCGCCGGAACAGCCATATGTTTTTGGGCCAAAGAGTCCGATGCCGCCACCAGTTTTCTCGCCCAGATGCTCCACAGTCCTAAACCAACAGAG
Organism: Deltaproteobacteria bacterium; assembly: GCA_021782655.1. Taxonomy (GTDB): domain Bacteria; phylum Desulfobacterota; class Desulfobulbia; order Desulfobulbales; family VMSU01; genus VMSU01. Next base: position 356 of record JAJXUT010000055.1, on the reverse strand, counting down.
GTGGCTGATTTTCTACTATCACCCTGGGCAGGTATCGATCGCCAGGCCGCCAGACTTGAACAGTTCTACTCCGTCACTCTGTGCGGCAACGCCGGTCGCATCGCCGTGCGTCACTGGCTGCAGAGCACGGTGGAGGCGGCCTGCAATAATTTCAAGGAATGGTTTCAAGACTTGGACATGACCGAAATACCATGTGGAGGTCAAAACATTAAGCCGCCTCTTGCCATCGACTGAGGTAGGCTGAAAATTATGGACACGAAAACTCTGATCATTCATAAACCAGAGTGGAGGTGTCATCATGGCAAAAATTCCGCACGGCCGGTACACAAAGGAATTCCGGGAAGAGGCCGCCCGGT
>JAJXUT010000054.1 GCA_021782655.1 Deltaproteobacteria bacterium | reverse complement strand
CCGTGTGTTCGCGGCTGACAAAGGAGGCCTGGGCCAGGGGGGGGCGTTCCAGTTCCGAGGTGAAGACGGCGAGGTTGGTCTTGGTGCCGCCCACATCGCCGGCGAGAATGAGTGCTTCAGTCATGGCATTTTAATTGAAGTGGTGCCGATTTTTGAGACAGGTGTATAAGCAATGCTGGACTTTAGAGTGAGGTATCCTGGTGACAATGGACACTCTCACTTGGTAAAATCCAAGAAGGAGTAGTGCCAATGAGGAAACAACAGCGTTACACACCGGAGTTCCGTGCCGAGGCGGCCAAAATGGTCTCAGAGCAGCGGTTACCCCAAGAGACAGCAGCTAAACGTTTAGCGATCCCCAAAGGGACGTTAGCAGGCTGGGTGGCAGCATCCAATCCAAGGCTGCCATCGGCACCGCAATACCTGGAGCGCGTTCATCTGCCGAGTTAGCGGCCAAAAATTTACGGCTACGCAAGGAATTGGCCGAGACCAGCATGGAGCGTGATATTTTAAAAAAAGCAACGGCGTACTTTGCCAGGGAGTCGCTGCCCGGTACGCGTTTATGAAAGAATGGCGACTCCATTTTTCCGTTAAAATTATTAGCCGACTTTTCGAGGTGTCGCGCAGCGGGTTTTACGCCTGGCTAGACCGACCACCCTCGCGCCGTGCTCAGGAAGATGAACGTCTTAAAGTTGCCATCAAAGCCGCGCATAAGAAAACCCGCGAGACCTATAGTGCGCGGCGGTTGCAGCCGGAACTTGCCGCCGATGGATTGATGGCCGGTCGCGACCGTATTGCCCGGTTACGCCGGGAACTGGGAATTCGCTGCCGGCAGAAGCGTAAATTCAAGGCGACGACAAATTCAAATCACAACTTACCAGTTGCGGAAAATTTGTTGGATCAGACATTTACTCCCAGAGCCCCCAACGAAGTCTGGGTTACAGACATTACGCACATCCCCACCGGAGAGGGGTGGGGCTGTACCTTGCGGGGGTGCTCGCGCCGAGGCAGAAGCCTCTATCCGTGAGTATATCGAAATATTTTATAACCGCCAACGGCACCATTCGCGCCTCGGCTATGTAGCGCCGGCCGTGTTCGCCAAAAACTTTGGCGCACAGCCAGCGGCCACTTTAAATATGAGTGTCCACTATTGACAGGACACCTCAACCTTCCTTGAAGAACTGCCATCCAAGTCCTTCGTTGGGAAGAACACACGTGAAAAATTTGCATGAGAAAAAACCATTCCATCTCGTGATCTTGTTATCCTTATACGAAATAAGGTAAGGCATGTGAAATATATTCAAATGCCCAGTATAAGTAATAGTGAGTGCGAAGCCGTTTGTTAATTTCGGCATCTCCCAAGAAACAAAATGATTAAACGTTATTATGTAGTCTGCTTTGATAGTCACCAAGAGATTGTCGACATTCAAATCATTCGAGACTTCGTGGCGAAAACTAAAACCAGCCTCTGGCTCAACGTCTTTGAAGTCTTCTTTATGCAGAATAACTTCTTCTTCACCCGTTGTTGGCTTCTTGATTTTGATCGAAATTGATCTCATCTCCTGATACTCGCCAGCCTCGAACGACCAAGTGATAGCTTTGTCTATAGAACCACCAACTGATCTGCATTTGTAGCTTACTTCGTCGACAACACGCAGCGATTCAGGATCACCAGTCTCGGAGTAGGCGACGTGTGCCTCAACATTTTCTCGGTATGGTTGAGACAGCAAAGGCAAAATATTGGATTCAAGAAAGCGACTTACAGGGTGCGTCTTGTCGCCAAGCAGAATTCCGTTGGCTTTTACCCAGCCAGATCGCGGGTTATCGCTGATCAGTTTCACCAAGCTCGTTGTGGCCTTCGACGCCAATTCACCTGAATTGCTCCAGAACTTGCAAAGTGTTTCGTCTTTGACGTATTTGTAGAAGGCTTGAAGTTTCGCATCATCATCATGGTGAATATACGGTAAGGAGTCTGGGGTTGCATGAAGAAAGGCGATTGTTGGTACTCCGATTTCCCGTGCATAGCGAAACTCACGTTCGGTAAAGCTAAGTCCCGTCTCTGGGTCAATGGACCCGTACATGCCTGCGAGAATGAGGACGTAGTAGTCGCACTCCGCAATTACGCGTTGAATATGACTCCATGATTTATTGTTAGATGCGGGGAAATATTCCATCGAGGCAGGCATGTGTTCCAACTCAATTACCGTCCTAATTAGATCCCTCCGTTCCTTTTTAAGGTCGGTTTCTGTTGAACTGACAAAGACGATATATCTTTTCACGCTTTTCCTCACTTCATAGTCAGGCAATAGTGCTGGCCGTCAAGATGAGCGATTTGTAGATGCCCAACTGCTGATTAGGCGTTCAGGCTAAGCCGCCCGGCGGCCCAGACGGCGAGTTTTTCCCGGAAGATCTTGGCGTTATGACGGATATCCACCGGGAACGAGTCATGGATCATGAAGTCGGCAATGCCCGCCGTATGCCGGTGGCCTTGGGCTAGTGCCCGCAACTCGGCGAAGAGCCGCTCCTGGTCGGCCACCCGTCCTTTCGGCTCGATGATCAGCACCGGCCGCTGCCCGCCCCGCTCGCCCACCCCCACCAGGGCGGAACGGGCCACCAGGGGGTGGCTGTTGAAAATAGCCTCGCAGCAGATGGTGTAGAGCTCGCCGTCCCTGGTGGTCACCCGGTGGGCCTTGCGGCCACAAAACCACAGCCGGCCGCTTTCGTCAAGATAGCCCAAATCGCCCATCCGGTGCCAGATGGTGTCGTGGGCCGGGATCTTGGCCAGCCAGTTCTCAGACTCGTTGTGGTCGTAGGCCGCAGTCACCACCGGGCCGCGGACGACGATCTCACCCACCTCCCCCGGCGGCAGGGGGGTGACCGCCCTCTCCCCGGCCAGGTGGCCGTCGCTCATGGCAATCACCCGCAGCTCAATCCCCGGCAGGGCCCGGCCCAGGCAGGCGCCCTGGCCTTTGCAGGTCAAGGCCCAGGTCTCGCCCGTCACCTCACGGCCGGTGATGGAGACGATGGGCAGGGCCTCGGTGGCCCCGTAGGGCACGTGGATCTCGGCCTCCTCGGGCAGGATGGCGGCCAGCCTGGCGATCAACTCCCCCGGCACCGGGGCCCCGGCCATCAGCACCTTCTTGAGGCTGGGCAGTCTTAGCCCCCGCTCCTGGCAGTGGCGGGCAATCACCTTCCAGATGGCCGGGGAGCCAAAGGAGTAGCTCACCTGGTATTCGTTGATGGTGCGGATGAATTTTACCGGATTAACCCTGGCGGGCCGGGTGGGATCCATGTCCGGGATCACTGCCGTGGCCCCCAGGGCGAGCGAAAACAGGGCAAAAAGCGGGAAGGCGGGCTGATCCACCTGGCCGGGGCCGATCCGGTAGTGGTCGCGGATCATGGCTAGCTGGGCGTTGAAGATCCGGTGCTCGTAGCGCACTCCCTTGGGCGGGCCGGTGCTGCCGGTGGTGAAGATGATGGCCGCGAGATCGCTATCCCGGCTGGGGGCGACGGTCAGCTCCGCCGCCGGGGGATGGGCCGGCAGCTCGACGCCCAGGAGTCCCAGCCCGCGGCCCACGCAGAGGCGTCGCCGCACACTGGCGAAGGGCCCACGGAACAGGCGGCTGAAGAGTTGGGCCCGGGGGATGGCGATTAAGGTCGCGGGCTTAACCGCGCCGATGCAGGCGAGCAGGTTTCGGTAACCCATGCCGGGATCGATCAGAATCACCACCGCCCCGACGGCGAACAGGGCGAAGGCGAGGCAGATGAACTCCGGCGAGGGCCGCACCATCAGCATCACCCGTTCGCCGGGACGGATTCCCTCCCGGCGCAGAAATTCGGCGTAAGCCCCGGTCTGAGCGGCAAGCTCGGCAAAGGTTATTGGCCGCCCGTCGGCATGGGGGGCGATCAGGGCGACACGCCCCCCATGCCGACGGGCGGTGTCGAGCAGGGCGTGGGCGATATTGCTCATCCGCCGTGTTCCAGAAAAAACTCCCGGACCAGGGGCTCGATCTCGGCGCCTGCGTCCTCCAGCAGGTAGTGGCCGGCGGCGGGGAAGTAACGGCGGCGGGCCTGGGGAAACCTGCGGCACCACTCGTGGTAGAAGTAATCGTTGAAGCAGAAGTCTTTCCCCCCCCAGAGGATAAGCATCGGCAGATGGACGAGCCGGGCAAGGTTTCTCTCCACCTCGCACAACACGGGCCAAGAGGGGTGCCCCGGATGCCGGGGGATGTCGCGGACAAAGGCGTGCACCGCCACCCGGTTGCGCCAGGAGTCGTAAGGCAGGAGAAAACCGCGGGCCACAGGGGCGGGAAGTTTGCGCTGCGCGGCCAGGTGGATGGCGCCCAGGGAAAAGAGGTTAAGGCCCCTGACCAGCAGGGCCCCCAGCCCAGGGAGGCGGCAGAGGGCGATCGACCAGGGCAGACGGGCAGCGGGGAAGGCGGCGGTGTTTAGGATCAGGAGGGAGCGGATCATCTCCGGCCGCTGGCCGGCAAAGCCCAGGCCGATGGCCCCGCCCCAATCATGCACCACCAGCGACACCCGGCCCAGATCAAGCCGCTCGATCAGCCGGGTGAGGTTTTCGGTATGGCGGGCCAGGGTATAGGGGTAATCCTGGGGTTTGTCCGAAAGCCCGCAACCTATATGGTCAGGGACGATGACCCGGAAGCGGTCGCGCAGCGCCAGCACCAGACGGCGGTAAAAAAACGACCAGGTGGGGTTGCCGTGCACCATGACGATGGCCGGGCCCTGGCCCTCATCGAGATACGACATCCGCTGGCCGTCGATGACCAAGGTCTTGGGGGTGAAGGGATAAGGGAGGGCGGCGGGCATCGCTACCAATCGATCCCCAGCATCAGGCAGTTGATGCCGCTGCCGATGCCGAGCAGGGCGACGCGGTCGCCAGACGCGATCCGGCCACTCTCCGCCGCCCTGGCCAAGGTGAGCGGGGCCGAGACCGAGCCGACGTTGCCCAGCTCGGCCAGGGTCTCGAAGTTATTGCCCGAATCAAGGCCCAGGGTCTCCATCAGCAGCCGGGCGTGGGCGCTACCCACCTGGTGGCAGCAATAGCAGCCGATCTCGCCGGGCCGCCAGCCGACCTCGGCCAGAAACCCCGGCCACACCGCCGCCGCCGTCTCCACCCCCCGCCGCAGCAGCTCCTCCGAATCGGTGCGCATGGTGACGCCGCCGCCCCCGCCATCGCCCTGGCAGAGGTGGTTGTGGCCGGTGCCCGCGCCCCAGGCCCCGCCCCGCAGCCGATGCCCGCCCTCCCCGGCCCTGGACATGATCATCGCCACCGCGCCTGAGCCGATGGTCAGCGAGGCAAAGGAGGCCTTGATCCCCTGACGGGTAAGACCGGGATCGGCGAGCAGGTGATTTAAGGTGGATTCGACCAGGTCTTCGGCGGTCTCGCCCGCCACGATCAAACCGTGCCGCGCCTGGCCCAGCTCGATCATCAAGGCCATGACCAGCATGGCGTCCAGGAAGCCCAGACAGGCGTTGGAGAGGTCGAAAAGCAGGCAGTTTTCCCGCAGTCCCAGCTCCCGGTGAACGAAGGAGGCGGTGGCCGGTTCGATCATGTCCCGGCAGACCGAGGCGTTAATCAGGCAGTCGAGATCAGCGGGGTCGATTCCGGCCTGGGCAATGGCCTTGACCCCGGCCCGGGCCGCGCCCTGGCTGGGCCGGGTACCGGGCTCCCAGAAGCGGCGCTCACGGATGCCGCTCATCAGCTCCAGCCGCCCGGCGGGCAACTTCAGCCGTTGGTAAAGGGGGGCCAGGCGTTCCTCCAGTTCGGCGGACGACACCCGGCGCGGCGGCAGTTCATAGGCCAGGGAGGTGATACTGACGTGGGCCAGGCGCATGGTCAGTCCCGGTTAACCAGTTGCACGATCTTCCGGTCGAAGTAGTTGATCGCCATGCCGGCATCGACCACCAGGGACTGGGCGTTGATCCCCGAGGCGCGCTCGGAGAGGAGGAAGACGGCGAGATCCGCGGCCTCCCTGGTCTGAAGGCCGCGTCGTCTGGGGATGACCTTTTCTGCGAAGAGGTAGGAATCGACGTAGCCGGGGATACCCGCCGAGGCCGAGGTCTTGAGCAGCCCGGGGCAGACAGCGTTGAAGCGCACCTCCGAGAACTCGGAGAAACTCTTGGCCAGGAAGCAGAGCGAGGACTCCAGCGCCGCCTTGACCGGGGCCATGTAGCCGTAGTTTTCTGCCGCCATCCGGGTGGTGGAGATGGAGATGGTGACCACCGAGGCCTGGGGGTCAAGCAGGTCGCGGAAGTGGTTGGCGATGCTGATCAGCGAGAAGCAGGAGATGTCCATCGCCTGCAGGAAATCGGCCTTGCCCGTAAGGTGAAACGGCTTCATCCCCGCCGCGTAATTGGCAAAGGCGAGCGAGTGGACAATACCGTGGATGGGGCCGCCCGGAGCATTGGCGATGGCTTCTTTTAGTGCCACGATGTTGGCCTCCTCCTCCACGTCGCAGAGGTGAACCCGGCAGCCGGGAAAGAGCTTGCTGGCCGTGGCCCGGCGCTCCTCGCTCCGCACCACCAGGATCACCTCCGCCCCCTCGTCGAGCAGGGTCCTGGCGATGGCGTAGGCGATGGACTTCTTGTTGGCCAGCCCGAAGACGACAACACGCTTGGCCGTGAGCTTAAGAAAGGACATGGATTGCAGACGGTTACCTTTGATTTTGCGGGCGAGCGTTCACCCTTACATGGCTTGATCCGGCGACGCCGAGAACTTATACCATTCCGGCCCGCTTGGGTATAAAAAATTGGCTGGGTTGCGGCCCACTTATTGCTTTTATTGCAATTTAGCCGGAAAAATTATAGGCAACTTTAAGGTTGATGGTCTCGCAAGCAAGTAGCCGACTGCTAGACAGAAGGACCAAAATACCAGGGAAACTCGGTCTTCTTGCGACGGCCGACAAGGAAAACGGGAGGGACGGCGATGAAGAGGCTGGTCTTGTTTGGCGGGCTGCTAATGGCGTTGGCAATGGCGGCAATAGGCGGGGCCTAGGTGATCGACGCCCTCACTCTCATGGAAAAACCAGGAACATTCTGGATCAGCCTTTCGGCCTAAGCAACCCGGCCCCTCGATGTTGGACGTGGATTGAGCCCTACCCGCCCAACTCCCCAACCTCGAGGGGCCGCCAGGCCTTAACGTCCCCCTCGGCAAACCGCAATCCCCCCTCTCCTGCCCCTGGCTCCTGCTTCAGTAAAGCTCGTACTTGGCCAGCACCCCGTCCAGCCCCCCATTCTTCAGAGGCCTTTTCCAACTTGGCCGCAGACCGACTGACTTAAGCAGCTCCCGTTCGCCCAGATACAGATAGGCAGTGGAGCCTAAGCAGCGGTGTTTCAAGAAGCTGCCGAATTCATCCAACAGCCGGCGGGCCTGCTCCGCGTCCTTTAGGCGAACCCCGTAGGGCGGATTGCAGACGATGACGCTGTCCACAATGCCGGCCAGGTCTTGGAAGGGAGCGGCGGTAATTTGGATTGCCGCCCCCTGGGGCAGGGTGTTAAGATTGCATCTCGCCGCCGCCACCGCCTCAGACGACAGGTCGCTGCCCGAGATCAGCCCGGCGGGCAGGGGCCTAATGCCAGACTCCGCCGCCGCGAACACCTTGCTCCACAGTTGGGGATCAAAATCAGGCAGATGCATAAAACCGAAACGCGACCGCTGACCGGCGGCGGGGATCCGACAATAACCGAGCATGGCCTCGGCAAGCAGGGTGCCGGAGCCGCACATCGGATCAACCAGGGGTCGCTCGCCGTCCCAGCCCGTCAAGCGGATAATGGCCGCGGCCAGGGTCTCCTGCATGGGGGCGGCCACCGTCTCGACCCGGTATCCCCGGCGGTGAAGTGAGCCCCCCGAGGTATCAAGACCGATGGTCGCCTGATTGCGCTCGAGGTGCAAATCGAGCCACAGATCGGGATCGCGACGGTCAACGCTGGGCCGCCGGCCGACGCGGGCCAGGAAGTAATCGGCCACCGCATCCTTAAGACAAAGGGCGGCATACTGGGAATGGGTAATCCGGCTGTTCGCCACCGTCGCCCGGACCGCGAAGGTCTGGGTCTCGTTTAACAGCAGGTGCCAGGGCAGTTTCGCCGCCGTCTGCTTAAGGTACCTGTCGCTGTGACAATCAAAACTCAAGAGCGGGGCGATGACCCGGGTGCAGAGCCGGGTCTCCAGGTTGATACGGTAGAGGGCCTGGGGACTGGCGTTAAAATATACCCCCCGGAACGCCGGCCTGACCTCCGTGGCCCCCAGCTCTGACAGCTCGATGACCGCCAGCTCGGCCACCCCGTCGGCGGTCAGGGCGAAATAACGATTGGTTTTTTGGTAGGTAAACATAGGGGTAAGGGGCAAGATTAAAGGGACAAGACGACTCGGAAGAGGCTTGGCGATCCGCCAACCCTTCCGGACGCTGAATGTTTTATATCTACACAAAAGGAGCACAAATGGCGAAGACAAAGATCGTGATCGTGGGCGGGGTGGCGGCGGGGGCCTCAGCGGCGGCCAAGGCCCGCCGATGCAGCGAGGAGGCCGAGATTCTCATCCTGGAGAAGGGGCCGTTCATCTCCTACGCCAACTGCGGACTACCCTACTACCTGTCCGGGATCATTCCCAAACGCGACCATCTGATCGTGGTCGATCCTCCCTTTTTCAAGCAACGCTTCAACGTCGAGGTCAAGACCGGCCACGAGGTGCTGGCCATAGACCGGGTGGCCAAGACGGTGACGGTGCGCGACGCCGTCCGCGACCGCAGCTTCGCCGAGCCCTACGACAAACTGATCCTGACCACCGGCTCCTCCCCGGTCATCCCGCCCCTGGCCGGGGTGGAGCTACCCTTCGTCTTTACCGCTAAAACCCTGTCCGACACGGACCGACTCTTCCGCTTCCTGCTCGAGCGCTCGCCCCGGCGGGCGGTGGTCATCGGCAGCGGCCTCATCGGCATCGAGACGGCGGAGAACCTGGTGGCCAGGGGGATAGAAACCACCATGATCGCCCGCCGGGGCCAGCTCCTCTCCTTCCTCGACCCGGAAATGGCCGAACAGGTGGCCCGCCACTGCGAGGCCAAGGGTCTCCACCCCCTGGTCAACGAACGGGTTGCCGCCATCCGCCAAGACAACGGGCGGGGAGTGGTGGAAACGGAAAGCGGCAAGGCGATCGAGGCCGACCTGGTGGTGCTGGCGGTGGGGGTGCGGCCCAACGTCACCCTGGCCAAGGAGGCGGGCCTGACCATCGGCATAACCGGCGGGATCAAGGTCGATGAAGGGATGCGCACCTCCGACCCCGACATCCTGGCCGCCGGCGACTGCGTGGAGACGGTGCACCTGGTGACCGGGGCCCCGGCCCTGCTGCCGATGGCCGCCGCCGCCAACAAGGGTGGCCGGGCCGCCGGGGCCAACGCCCTGGGCCGGGATCTGCGACTGCCGGGGGCCACCGGCACCGTGATCGTCAAGGTCTTCGACCTGACGGTGGCGACCACCGGACTCTCGGAACGTCAGGCGGCGGAGGCCGGTTACAACCCCTTCGTCTCCTATGTGGTGGCACCGCATCACGCCGGCTACTACCCCGGCGCCCAATCGATGCAGATGAAGATCATCGCCTCGGCCAACAGCGGCCGCCTGCTGGGGGCCCAGATAGTGGGCCGGGAGGGGGTGGACAAACGCATCGATGTCCTGGCCTGCGCCCTCTACAACCGGATGCGGGCCGAGGACCTGATCCACCTCGACCTGGCCTACGCCCCGCCCTTCTCCTCGGCCCGCGACCTGGTGATCGTGGCCGGGGCCCTGGCCCAGAACTACCGAGTCGGCGACTGGCGGCCCATCACCCCGGTGGCCCTGCGGGAGCGGCTGGCCGCCCAGAATCAAAACTTCACCCTGCTCGACGTCCGCACCCCCATCGAGGTAAAAAGCGGCGTGATTGCCGGGGCCAGGCACATCCCGGTCGATCAGTTGCGGGAGCGGCTTGGCGAGCTCGATCCGACTCGTGAGACCATCGTCTATTGCCGGGTGGGCCTCAGGGCCTACCTCGCCAACCGCATCCTGGCCCAGCACGGCTTCGACAAGCTGCTCACACTAAGCGGCGGCACCGCCGCCTGGCCCTACGAGCTGGAACGGCCATAAGCAGCCGCCATGCTCGTCCTCCACCAGGCAAACCGCACCGAGTCCCTGCTTGACGGCCTGCTCGAGCTGCTCTCCCAGCCCCTATCCGAGCCCCTGCGGCCCGAGACCATCCTGGTTCAGAGCCAGGGCATGGCCCGCTGGCTGGCCCTGAGAATCGCCAAGTCCCAGGGGATAGCGGCCAACCTCGACTTCCCCTTCCCCTCCGCCTTTCTCTGGCGGCTGCTGGGGCAAACAACGCCCGACGGGCCTTCCCCCTACGGGCCAGGCCCCCTGCGCTGGGCACTGATGGAGCTGATCTCCCGCCGGGGGAACACGCCGGACTTGGCGCCCCTGGCCACCTATCTCCAGGGCCCGGGGGCGGAATTGAAGCGCTACCACCTGGCCGGGCGGCTGGCCGGACTGCTCGACCGCTACCTGGTTTACCGACCCGAATGGATCAGGGATTGGGACCAGGGCCAGGGCCAAGGATGGCAGCCCGCCCTCTGGCGGGAGCTGACCCTGCACTTAGGCCCCCATCACCGGCTGGCGCTGCAAGAACGCCTGGCGGCGGCCTTAAGCGATCCCCGGTCAAGCGTCCAGCTCGACCTGCCCGAGCGCCTGATCCTCTTCGGCGTCCCGGCCCTGCCCGAGAACCATCTGCAACTTTTCGACCACCTCTCCCGCAGGATAGAAACCCACCTCTTCCTGCTCACCCCCAGCGGCCAGTTCTGGGCCGACCTGGCGGATCGCCGGCAACTGGCCAAGGCCAGCCTGCGGCACGGCCAGCTCGACCCCCAGGCCGACCTGCACCTAGACCAGGGCTGCCCGCTGCTCATGGGCCTGGGCCGGCTAGGCAGGGAGTTCCAGGCCCTCCTCGCCGAGTTCGACACCCAGCCAGGCGGGGAGGATTTCCACCAACCCGGCGCCGATACCGTGCTCGGACTCCTGCAATCTGACTTAAACACCGCCCTGGAACAGGGGCCGCTCCCGGATGACGAACAACCGACGGCGGACGACCGTTCGCTCGTCATCCACAGCGCACACAGCCCCCTTCGGGAGGTGGAGATCCTCCACGACCAACTGCTCGACCTCCTCGCCCGCCACCCGCTCCTGGAGGCCGAGGACATCCTGGTCATGGCCCCAGACATCGCCGCCTACGCCCCCCTGGTGGAGGCGGTGTTCGCGGAACACGCCGGGGAGGGTGCTCACCTGCCTTTCGGCATCGCCGGCCAGGGGGACGCCGGGCCGTTCACCAAGACCTTTCTTGAGCTTCTTGACCTCATAGCCTCCCGGTTCCCGGTCTCCCAGACCCTGGCCTTGCTGGAACAGGAACCGGTGCGGCGAAGGTTCTCCCTGACCCGCGACGATCTGGAGCTGATCCGCTCCTGGGCCAGGCAGGCGAACATCAACTGGGGCCTTTCCCCACAACACCGGGCCCAATTCGGGGTGCCAGAGGAGACGCCGGGGTCCTGGCGCACCGGGCTTGACAGCCTGCTTATGGGACTCGTCACCCCGCCGGGCGCGGACCTGCTGCACGGGCTGCTGCCCCGCGACTGTCTGGAGATCGGCCAGGGCCCGCTCCTGGCCCGGCTGCTGGACATCGTGGAGGCCCTGGAAATACTGGCTGGGGAGGCCGCCATCGCCCGGCCCCTGGCAAGCTGGCGGGATTTACTCCTTAAGGCCCTTGACCAGTTTCTGCGCCCCGACGAGGAGGAACGGATCGAACAGCAAAACCTGCGCCAGGCCGTGAACGGCTTGGCCAAAGACGGGGCCCAGGCCCGGCACCAGGAGAGCTTGCCCCTGGAGGTGATCCGAGCCGCCATCCTCGACCGGCTGCCCGCCTCCGGGGGGCGTTTCCCCTGCGGACGCCTCACCTTCTCCCAACTGGCGCCCCTGCGCGGCATCCCCTTCCCGGTCATCTGCCTCCTGGGGATGAACGACACGGCCTTTCCCCGCGACGAGCGCCCCTTAAGCTTCGACCTGATGGCGGCGCGACCCCGGCCCGGCGACCAGCGTCGCCGCGACGACGACCGTTATCTCTTCCTGGAGACCATCCTCTCGGCCAGGAAGGTGCTGTATCTGAGCTACGTGGGCAAAAACCGCGACCAGGGCCCGGCCCCCCCCTCGGTGGTAATCAGCGAACTGCTCGACCACCTCGGCCACCGCCTGGCCCTAGACCCGGAGGCCTGCGAGCGACGCTTCCTTACCCAGCATCCCCTGCAACCTTTCTCCCGACGCTACTTCTCCGGCGACGGACGGCTATTCGGCTACTCCTCTCGAAATCTACTGATCGCCCAATCATTACTAGCGCCCCCCGCCGCCTACCCCGGCCTGTTCGCCGGCCATCAAAAAACGGAGCCCGACCCCAAGGAGGCGGAGCTCGAGCTGGAGACGTTGATCGACTTCTTCACCCATCCGGTGCGCTTCCTGCTCCAAAAGCGCTACGACCTCCACCTCGACCCGCGGGAAGAGGAGCCTGACGACCGGGAACCATTCGACCTGGACCGCCTCAAGGCCTACAACCTGCGCTCGCGATTGACCAAACAGACCCTGTCAACGGGCGAGGCCGATCGCCTGCCGGTGGTTCAGGCTCGGGGTGAGGTGGCCTGGGGCCTGACCGGGCGGCTGCAATACCAGGGCTGCCAGGACGAGGTGGAGCAGCTTGTCCGGCGGGTGCGCGAGCTGGGCGGCGAACCACGACCGCCGCTGCCGGTGCGGCTCGACCTGGAAGGGACTCTGCTCTCCGGCACCCTAAGCAACCTTAACCAGGACGGCCAGCTCCTGTACCGGGCCGGAAAGTTATCCTCCCAGAGCCACGCCGATCTCATCAAACTTTGGCTCCGGCATCTAGTCCTCTGCCTAGCCCAGCCCGAAGACCAGCCCCAGGCGAGCTTCGTTTACCAGGACGGCCTGTGGCGACACGAGTTCCAGCCCCAGGCCCGCCAGCACCTGCTCCGGCTGCTAGACCTCTACCGTTACGGTCAGAGCCGGCCCCTGCCCCTGCTGCCCAAGGCCTCCCTGGCCTACGCAAGGAAGCTGGAGGCGGGCGGCGCCAAGGCCCTGGGGCAGGCGCGCCAGGTCTGGGAGGAAGGCGCCTTCAACCAGGAGCCGGAAGGCCGCGACCCTTATCTGGCGGCGGCCTTCGGCGATCTCGACCCCCTGGCGGGCGACGGCCCTTACGACTTTGCCGAGGTGGCCCGGCTGACCCTCGTCCCGCCCCTCTCCTTGGGGAGCAAACGATCATGATCCACCCCCTAGACCCGATCCGCATCCCGCTTACCGGCCGGCACCTGATCGAGGCCAGTGCCGGCACCGGCAAGACCTACGCCATCACCGGGCTCTACCTCCGGCTGCTACTGGAGGAGGAACGCCCCATCTCCCAGCTCCTGGTGGTGACCTACACCGAGGCCGCCTGCCAGGAGTTGCGGGACAAACTGCGCGCCCGGCTGCTCACCGCCCGACGCCTCCTCCTGGGCCAAGGCCGCCCCGGAGAGGACCCCTTCCTCGCCGAGCTCGTGCAAGGGTACCAGGCCATGGGCCGAGATCAGTCGCGGCTCTCCGCCCTGCTCGTCCAAGCCCTGCTCGACTTCGACCTGGCGCCGGTGTTCACCATCCACGGGTTCTGCCAGCGGGCCTTGCAGGACTCGGCCTTCGAGAGCGGCGCCCCCTTCACCCTCGAATTAATCGAGAGCGACAGCGAAATGCGGCAACAGATGATCGACGACTACTGGCGGAGCCGCTCGCCCGCCTGGCCGCCGGCCCTGACCGCCCAACTCCTGGCGGACGGCCTGCTCCCCGACCGGCTGCCGAATCGGCTCGACAAGGCCCTGCGGGTGATGAGCCAAAACGGGGAGTCCGCCCTCCGTCTTCCCCGCCACCGGGCGGTCGCAGACCTTGATCCCACGCTTATCAAACAACTGGCCGAACTCTGGCAACGGCAGGGCCAAGACCTCCGCCATCTGCTACTGGAGGCCAAGGATCTAAGCCGCAGCGAGGACAATTACCGTCAAGACGTGCTGGAGAGGCTGTTTGTCGAACTAGACCTCCGGCTGACCGGCCCCGACACCACGGCCCCGCCGCTTGCCGCCCTCGGGCGTCTGAGCCAGTCGGCGTTGGCCGTCGGCACCAAGAGGGGCAAACAGCCGCCCAACCACCCCTTTTTCGACCTGGCCGAGCGGCTGCGGCGCGAGATCGAGGAGGCCAGAGACGGCATCCTCCTCGACCTGCTGCGGCATCTGGGCCCGGCGCTGGCGGCGGTCAAGGAAGAGGCGGGGGTGGTGTCTTACGACGACCTCCTCACCCGGCTGCGGGCCGGGCTTCGGGAGCAAGACTCCGGCCCGGCGCTCGCGGCCCGACTGTTCGCCCAGTACCCGGTGGCCATGATCGACGAGTTTCAGGACACCGACCCGGTGCAGTACGAAATCTTCTCCACCATCTACCGGCAAGGCGGCGGACTGTTCTTGGTGGGCGACCCCAAGCAGGCCATCTACGGCTTCCGGGGGGCGGATATCTTCAGCTACTTAAAGGCAGTTGACGAGGCGGAACACACCCACACCCTGGAGGTCAACTGGCGCTCCGAGCCCGGCCTGATCAAGGCCTGCAACCAACTGTTCGCCAGCCACCCCCGGCCCTTCCTGCTGGACGGGATCGGCTTCTCCCCGGCGCTCAGCCCCGAGCGCCACCGGCGGCGGCTGATCTTGACCGGCTCCGATCTCTCCCCCCTCACCGTCTTCACCTTTGCCAAGCAGGAAAGACGGGATCAGGCCAAGAAGACTATCGCCCGCTGGCTGGCCCGCCAGGTCCGGCAACTCCTGACCCGGGCCCAAGAGGGCCAGGCCTATTTCGAGACCGAGACGGAGGGAACAAGGGAACCACTGAGGCCGGGCGACGTTGCGGTGCTGGTGCGCAATCACCGGGAGGGGCGAACGATTAAGGAGGCCCTGGCCGAGTACGGGCTGGCGGCGGTAACCTCCTCCAGGCAGAGCGTCTTCCATGCCCCGGAGGCCGCCGAGCTGTCCCTGGTGCTGGAGGCGGCCGCCGAGCCTGGAGACGAACGGCGGCTGCGGCAGGCCCTGGCCACCCGGCTGCTGGGGTACGATCTGACGGCCCTGGCGGCCCTGGCCGAAGACCTGGCGGGCTGGGATGCCATCCGGGAGCGCTTCGCCGGATTGCACCGCCTGTGGCGGGCCCGGGGGCCGGCGACGATGTTAAACCGGCTCCTGGCCGAGACCGGGACCTGGCCGCGTCTGGCGGCCCAGAAGGACGGCGAACGGCGGCTGACCAACCTCAGGCATCTCCTGGAACTCCTGCAGCAGGCCAGCGACAACGGGGCGTTCGACCCGCCGGGACTTGTCCGCTGGCTGGCCGAACGCCGCCGGGAAGACGCCCGCCAAACCGACGAGGCCAGTCTCCTCCGCCTGGAAAGCGACGAGAATCTGCTTAAGATCGTCACCATCCATAAGAGCAAGGGCCTGCAATATCCCGTGGTGTTGGCGCCCTTTCTCTGGGATTCCTCCTTCCTCGACCGTACCCAGGAGCCGGTGGTAATCTGTCACGACCATACGGGAGTCTCCATCGCCGACCTGGGCTCGGAGGAACGGGCGGGAAACCGACTCCGTCAGCGCCGGGAGGCCCTGGCCGAAGATCTTCGCCTGCTCTACGTGGCCCTAACCAGGGCCGAGAACCGCTGCCTGGTCTGCTGGTGCCAGGCCGCCTCCGGTCGGCGCTTCGCCACCGCCAGCTCGCCCTTGCAGTATCTGTTCTCAGGCCGGGAGATGGCAGGGACAGACATCGTGGCCGCCCTGGAGAACGATTTCCAGGATGACGACCAGGAACACAACCTGGCCGGACTAAACCGGGCGATCGCCGCCTCGGACGGGACGCTGGCGGCCATCGAGGCCCAGGAGGAAGAAAGTGAGACGCCGTTGGCCGTGACAGCGGCGCCGATCCTGGGCCCGGCCCTTTACTTCACCCGCCCGCTCAACCGCAACCTGGGCCTGCGCAGCTTCTCCGGGCTGCAAATCAAGGAGGCGACCGGGCTAGCGGGCGAGGCCCCGGATCACGACGGCCAAGGCGCCCCGTACCCACCCCCAGCATCCACCCTCCGAGATGAGCAAAGGGACATGTTCTCCTTCCCGCGTGGCCCCGAGGCCGGCAGTTGTCTGCATGCCATCCTAGAGGAGCTGGACTTTCAGGAGTCCGATCCGGAGTCTGTGACGGCCTGGGTGCGGGAGAAACTCATCGAGTTCAGGCTCGATCCCGGGTGGGCGGTCACGGTGCGCGAGTTCCTGTTCCGGCTGACCGCCGCCCCCCTCGACCAGGAGGGGAAACTACGCTTAAATATGATCTCCCGGCGGCAACGGGTAGTAGAACTTGAATTCTACTACCCGTTGCCACCGGTGGACGACGGCGAGCTGAAGGCGAGGTTCGCCCACTCCGGGCCGCCCCTTAAGGCCGCCGGGACGCGATGCGGATTCATGAAGGGCTTCATCGACCTGGTATTCGAGCACCAGGGGCGGTATTACCTAGCCGACTACAAATCCAACTACCTGGGCCCCGGCTCCGAGGATTATGGCCAGGAGCAAATGGCTCAGGCCATGGCCCAGGCCGGCTACGACCTTCAGGCCAAGATCTACGCCCTGGCCCTGCACCGATATTTAAGCAGAAGATTGGCGGACTACGACCCTGAGCGCCACTGGGGCGGGGTCTTCTACCTCTTCCTCCGAGGCATCGACCCGGAACGCGGCCCGGAACGCGGGGTTTACTTCCTCTCCCCGGACCGCCTGTGGGCAGGGAGCGACCGCTGGACGAAGGGCGCCGTCTCCGACTTAAATGAGGGTTGATTATGCTGCGGGAAGGAAGATAGGGAAGGGATCAATCGTAGATCAACACCGTGTAGCGGGCCAGCAGTTCCTCGGTCTCCTCGTCCAGCAGATCGGCCACCTCGTGGAGGTGGAACTCGTGTCCGCAGCGGGTGCAACGCATCCGAATCCGCCGGCAGGAGCGGGCCACCTCCAGAACACCCTGGCACCTCTTGCATTGCATGGCCATCAGACTACCCCAACAGCTCGGCGCGGGTAAAGATGGCGGTCAGCGGGCAACCCGCCGCGGCCAGGGCCTCGGCCCCGCCCTCCTGACGATCGACCACGGTAAGCACCATCCCCACCCGGTAGCCCTGTCTTTCCACCCGCTCGATCACCTTGAGCAGGGTGCCGCCGGTGGTGACCACGTCCTCGACCAGGGCCACCCTGGCGCCGGCCGGGAGGTTACCCTGGCCCTCG
>JAJXUT010000053.1 GCA_021782655.1 Deltaproteobacteria bacterium | reverse complement strand
GGGCCGGCAGGAGTAGGTGGACATCAGCTCGACGTACTCCTGCCAGAAGGCAGGATCGCGCCGGACGGCGGCAAAGGCCTCGTTGAATTCCCGGAAGGTCTCGTGCAGCACCTCGGGGATGAAGGCCCCGCCCCAGTCGCCGTAATATCCGTGGTTGTTTTGCATGGTCGATTATTAGGAAGGTTCAAGGTTCAAGGGACAAGGGCATCCGGTTATGGCGGGTCAACCGTGCACCAGGGCGATCTTCTCAAACATCATCACCATGCCCACCCCCAGGGCGTAGAGGGAGTCAACCGGCAAAAAATCCTCCGCGCCCTGGTCGAAGAACAGCTTAAGCTCGCTGTCCAGGTCGCGCTCTGGCCGCCAGTAGCAAATCAGCACCGACACCCTGGGCAGGGGATAGAGCACCAGCGATACGTCGGCCCCAAAGGCGCTTTCCTCCTCCCGGCCACTGAAGACGGCGATTAGATCCTCGAAGAGTCCGGGATGGCGGTCGGCCAGGTTGCGCAGGGTCAACTCGGCCCGCCGGGCGAAGAGGGGGCCATGCGCGGCCCCGTTTTTCAGCTCGCGGAAATTGACCCACACCGGGGGGCCATCCGCCCCGGCCTGGCCCGTGCCGCCGGCCTGGATTACGTACCTGAGCAGGGGGATGACCAACCCGCAATGGGTGTGGCACTCCGAGCTCACCTGGCCCTGGGAATCCACCCAAAAACCCTTACCCAGACAACGCACCAGCAGCCGGCCGCCCACAAATTCCCCGCCGATCCTGGGGGCGACGGCGGCCAGGTCAAGCCCCGCCACCTCCCGCTGCAACTCGGCCAGCAGCGCCTGCCGCTGCTCTCCAGCCTCCGGCGGCCCGGTCTCCTCCCGGCGGACGGCGGGTTGGTCGGCCGTCAGCAGCGGGCAATCGTAAATCCGCCGCTCCCCCCGGCAGACCGCAGCGGCAAAGGCAAGGCAGGAGGGGAAATAACAGCGCCGGCAGTTGCTCTTAGGCAGCCGGGCGTAAACCTGCAAGGGGGTCTGTCTCTCGCTCACCGTCCTGATTCCCCTGGCGCCGTGGCCAGGGCCCCGGCATCAATACCCGCCACCAGCCGGCGCAGGACGGGGTATTCGCCGGCCATCCCCTCCAAAATTCCCCGCAAATTGGCCAGGGCCGGGGCGAGGTAGGGCCTAAAAAACTCCTTGCCCCGCCTGCGGGTAAGAAAGGCGTAGGCCCCCAGCACCTGTAGGTTTCTTTGCAGGGCCACCGGGAAATAGTCCTCCATAAACCGGGTTTGGTCAAGGGGAATATAGCCCGCCACCTGCCGCAGGTAGTGCTCGACGAGCTGGCGGCGCCACTCGCAAGATAAGCCGGCGTAGGGGTCGTTGACCAGGGAGGCCAGGTCATAGGCCAGGGGGCCGAGACGCGCCCCCTGGAAGTCGATCACCTTGAGTCCGTCCACCGTCACCATCAGGTTGCGGGACTGGTAGTCCCGGTGCAGGAGGTAGCCCGCCGGGCAGGCACCCACCCGCTCGGCCAGGGCCGCGAAGTCGGCGTCGAGCCCGGCGGGCAGGGTCGCCATCCCCAGGTACCCCTGGCATAACTCACGGGCAAAATAGTTAGATTCCCGCTCGATCATCAACTGGCGGTCATAGCGGCGAGTGTCCCAGCACCAATCGTCCGCAAAGCCCTTAACCGCCAGGACCTGCAAGCGGGCCAGGATCTCCACCGCTTTTTGGTAGAGGGAGAAGACTTGCTCGGAGTGGCCCTCCCGGGCCAGGACGTGAAAGAGCAGGCAATCGCCCAAATCCGCAAAGAGGATGAGCCCGCTTGCCGGGTCCTGGGCCAGCAACTCCGGCACCGGCACCCCGGCTTGCGCCAGATGGCGGCCAATCCGCCAGGCGGCCTCCGCCTCCTCCCTGGCCTTGGGCAGAGTGGGCGAGGGGAAAGCCGCCACCAGCGCCCGTCCGGCGGCGACGAGCCGGAAGAAGGGCCGGTCCGAGCCGTCACCGGCCAGGGCGGCCAGGGCGCCCTCCATCTCCCCCAGGCCCGAGCGGCGGAGCAAGTCGGCCACCAGGGCGGCGTAGCGAACGTTATCCACTTGCCTGGGCCCTTGATCCTATCCGGTCACCAGGCAGTCGGCGAGCGCCTGGCCGGCGGGAATCTCCACCCCCTCCCAGACCACCACCCGCGCCAGCCGCGCCCGGTCGCCGATCACTGCCCCGGCCCCGACATAGCCCCAGCCGTCCAGCGCCACCTCCCGGCCCATACGCACCCCGGCGGCCAGCCGGAAGCTGGGCGCCGTATCATTGGCGAGCAACAGATCGCGGTGCAGTTCGAGGTAGTCGCGCGGAGTGCCGATGTCCCGCCAAAAGTGGCCGCGCACGGTCAGGGCCTGGATCTGGCCCCCGGCGGCCAAATGTCCCTGGTAGCGGTCAAGGATGGAGTGAAACGACCCGGAGGGGATGCCGGCCAGCAAGGCGGGCTCGACCACATGGATGCCGGTGAAGGCCAGACACCTTGCCCCAGGCGGGACCTCGGCGGGCCGACCCCCAGCCGGCAGGCCCAACACCCGGTCGCCCGCCACCGGCACGGAGTTGAAGCGGGGCAAATCCTGCATGACCATGGTCAGCGGGCCGCCGCTCGCCTGGTGCCCGGCCAGCACCTGGCGGTAGTCTATGTCGTGGAAGATGTCGCCGTTGGTGACCAGAACCGGATCGTCCTGAAAATGGGGCAGGGCCAGGCGCAGGCCGCCGCCGGTGCCCAGCTCGCGTTCCTCGCGCTGGAGGATGATGTCTGGCTCGCCCGCCAGGCAGTCGGCGATCTGCTCCGCCAGGTGGTGGGCGTTGACCACCACCGGCCCCAGGCCCGCGGCCCGCAACTGGCCGACGATCCGTTTAATCAGCGGCTCTCCCAGTACCGGGAACAGGGGCTTAGGCCGCCGCCGGGTGTGGGGCAGGAGCCGGGTGCCCAAGCCGGCGGCCAGGATCATGGCCCTGGCCCTCATGACCTTGGCGTCGGCCCGCCGTCTTCCGTGGCCGTGACCCCCACCACCACCAGACCCGCCCGGTTGGCCTGGCTCAACGCCTCCTGCCGGTCGAAGAACAAAGACTGGCCGGCCTCCACCGCCAGCACCGCCGCCTTCGCCTCCCGCATGCTGGCGATGGTGCCAGGGCCGATGGCCGGCAGGTCGAAGCGAAAATCCTGGCCCGGCTTCCGAAGCTTGACCACCACCGCCCCTTGGCGGGCCAGGGCCCCGCCCCGGCGGATGGCGGCATCGGTGCCCTCAATGGCCTCCACCGCCAGCACCGTGCCGTCGCGCACCACCACGCACTGGCCGATGTCGAGCCGGCCAATCTCCCTGGCGATCCGCCAGCCGAAGCGAATGTCGCTCTCCTGCTCGGGGCTGGGCCGTCTCTTGCTCAGCACCCCGGCGGGAAAAAGCAGCTCCCGGAGGTAGAGGGTGGACTCGACCACCCGGATGCCCTCCTCCTCCAGGCTGGCGGCGATGGCCCTTAAGATCGAGTCGTCGTGGCGGATGTCAATCTTGTTCCACAGGCTCAGGCCCTTGAGGTCGGGCCAGACCTCGGTGAAGATCCGGGTCTTGGTGATGGTGCCTAAAAAGGCGGCCTCCCGCACCTTATGCTCGTGGAAGAACTTGATGATCTTGCCGAGCTGGCCCAGCTTCACCCAGCGAAAGGCCGTGGTCAGGCCCTCAAGTCCGGGGTCGGTCTCGCCGCGATGGCCCACCGCCACCACCGGCCGGCCCTCCCGCCCCGCCGCCTGGACAAAAAGCAGGGGGAACTGGCCGCCGCCGGCGATGACCCCGATCGGCTCACTCGTCGTCGGCATCGAAGTTGCGCACCACCCCGAAGCGGTTGGGCGCCCGCATGAACTCCACCAGCTCCGTCACCAGCCGGCAGCCGGAAAACTCGGCGGCGGCCTTGTCCAGGGCCTGGCTCAGCACCAGGTTGGTGCGGAAGATGGCCACGAAGGCGCGGCTTAGGAGGCCAATGTCCTCACTTGAAAAGCCGTGGCGTTTGAGCCCGATCTTGTTGATGCCGGTGATCCGCAACTGATCGCGGACCCCGGTGGCGATGACGAAGGGCGGCACGTCCTTGCTGATCCCGGACATGCCGCCGATGTAGGAGAAGTCCCCCACCCGGCTGAACTGGTGGATGGCCACCATGCCCCCCAGGTTGACGTGATCGCCGATTGAGACATGGCCGCCCAGGGTAGCGCCGTTGGCCATGATCACCTGGTCGCCCACCAGGCAGTCGTGGGCGATGTGGGAGTAGGCCATCAGCAGGTTGCCGCTGCCCACCGTGGTCACCCCCCGGCCAGTGACCGTGCCCCGGTGGATGGAGACGTACTCACGGATCTGGTTGTCGTCGCCGATCAGCACCCGGGTGTCTTCGCCTTGGTACTTCAAATCCTGGGGCGGGCCGCCGATACTGGCGAAGGGGTGGATGCGGTTATGCTTGCCGATCCTGGTGTGGCCGGTAAGCATCGCGTGGGCACCAACCTCGGTGCCCTCGCCAATCGACACCTGGGCGTCAATAATCGCGTAGGGGCCGATCTGGGCAGTGGGGTGAATTTCGGCGCCCTCGGCGACCAGGGCGCGGGGATGAATAGTCATTGCCAGTAAGGTAGTTGGGGTTGAGAGATAAAATTGCAGGGAAAAGATTCAGCCGAAGGTGGCCATCAGAATGGCCTCGGCCACCAATTTGTCATCGACGTAGGCCTTGCCCTCCAGGGTCCACAGGCTGAGCTTGCGCTTGATGGTCTTGACTTCGTAGATCAACTGGTCGCCGGGGCTCACCTTGCGTCTAAACCGCACCTGATCGAGCCCGGCGAAATAGACTAGCTTGCTGCCCACATACTCCTTCATGGTGGCGTAGGCCAGTACCGCCGCCGCCTGGGCCAGGCCCTCCAGGATCATGACCCCGGGCATCACCGGCAGAACCGGGAAGTGGCCCTGGAAGAAGGGCTCGTTGATGGTCACGTTCTTTAAGGCCTTGATCCGCTCGCCTGCGGTCAGCTCCAACACCCGATCCACCATGATGAAGGGATAGCGGTGCGGCAGGAGCCGCATGATCTCGACGATGTCAAACGATTCAGGGGCGCTGGTCATAATGGCGGTTCCTCCGATGAATTCTGTTCCTGCCCCGCCCCAGTCTGCCAGGCAGCGGCCTGTTTTTTAAGCGCCCGCACCTCCTTCACCAGCTCCGGCAGCCCCGGCAGCAGGGCGCTGACCCTAAGCCACAGCGAGTGAGGGATGGCGGGGAACCCGGCCATCACCGACTTGGCGGTCACGTCGGCGTGCAGCCCAGTACGGGCCGCGGCCATCACCCGGTCGCCGATCTTTAGGTGCCCGGCCACCCCCACCTGGCCGCCCAGCACCACCCCGGCGCCCAAGATGGTGCTGCCCGAGATCCCTGACTGGGAGACGATGATCGAGTCCTCGCCTACCACCACGTTGTGGGCGATCTGCACCAGGTTGTCGATCTTGACCCCCCGCTTGATCCAGGTCTTGCCAAAGGTAGCCCGATCGATGGCGCTGTTGGCGCCGATCTCGACATCGTCGTCGATCTGGACGATGCCCACCTGGGGCCGTTTTACGTGATGCCCGGCGCTGTTGGTGGCGTAGCCAAAGCCGTCGCCGCCGATCACCGTGCCGCTGTGGATCGTTACCCGGCAGCCGATCCGGCAGCCCTGCCCCACCGTGACGTTGGCCTTAAGGGTGCTATCGTCGCCGATCACCACCTCGTCGCCAAGCACCACCCCCGGCTCCAGCCGCACCCGCTCCCCCAGCCGTACCCGGTTGCCGAGCACCGCCAGCGGCCCGATGCTCACCGCCGCCGGCATCTGGCAATCCGCGCCCACCACCGCCCGGGGATCGATACCGGTGGCCTGAAAGGGCCGGGCCAAAAAGTGGTTATGGATAACGGCGATGGCTAGATAGGGGTCGGGCACCTGGATCACCGGCAGGGGGTAGTCCTTATCCGAGGCCGGCACCACCGCCGCCGCGGCCTGGCAGTTCCGCAACCGCTCGCCAGATCTGCCCTGGGTGAGAAAGGTAATCTGGCCCGGGCCGGCGGCGTCCAGCTCCGCCACCCCCTCGATGGGCAAGGAACCGTCGCCTTGCAGTCGTCCGCCCACCAGCTCCGCCAACTCCGCCAGGGTCTTCATGGTCTCTATCAGGTCTTGATTTTATCTTAGCCAGGCCGCGGCCTTTTTTAAGAGGAAGTGGCCCAGAGGCCCCTTGTCATCGTCAGTGCCCTACCGCCGGGCGGACGCTGCTCGCTTTTACCATAAAACGCCCCTGGTAAGAACAAAAAAATGCCCTCCTCTCCTGGGGGCGCCGGCGTCTCGCCCGCCGACGGATTGGACCGCAAAGTGGGCAGGAATGCCCGCGTTACCAAGAGAACGCGGGCCCGGCCAGGACGAGAAATTTTATCGTCCCCAGGCAAAAAAAGATACCCAAGGCGTTTACGGCTGGTTATTATTCGACCTTCCTAAAAATGGCCGCGGCCGGCATCATCGCCTCCCCCGTTCGCCCTTATCCGAATTCAGGAGTTCGCGCTCTATGTCTTTAATCGTTCAGAAATTCGGCGGCACCTCGGTCGCCAACCCGGAAAAAATCAAGGCGGTGGCCGCCAGGGTGCTGGGCTACGTCAAGAAGGGCCACCGGGTGGTGGTGGTACTCTCGGCCATGGCCGGCGAGACCAACCGCCTGGTGGCCTTGGCCCAGCAGATGCAGGACCAGCCCGACAGCCGGGAGATGGACGTCTTGCTCTCCAGCGGCGAGCAGGTGACAGTGGCCCTCTTCGCCATGGCGGTCAAGGAGGCGGGCCACGACGCCGTCTCGCTCCTCGGCGATCAGGTGAAGATCATCACCGACGCCATGCATACCAAGGCCCGGATCAAGTCCATCGACACCGGGCTGGTCACCAACAATCTGGACCAGGGCCGGGTGGTGGTGGTGGCCGGGTTCCAGGGGGTGACGGAGGCTGCGGACCTCACCACCCTGGGCCGGGGCGGCTCCGACACCACCGCCGTGGCCCTGGCGGCGGCGCTTAAGGCCGACGAGTGCGAGATCTACACCGATGTCGAGGGAGTTTACACCACCGACCCCAACGTCTGCGCCACGGCCCGCAAGATCGACCGCATCTCCTACGACGAGATGCTGGAATTGGCCAGCCTGGGGGCCAAGGTGCTGGACATCCGCTCGGTGGGCTTTGCCAAGCGCTACAAGGTACCGGTTCACGTTCGTTCAACATTCACCAAGACCCAAGGCACCATGGTGGTAGAGGAGGATAAAGATATGGAGTCAATGCTAGTTTCCGGGGTAACTTACAGTAAAAACGAGGCCCGGATCACCCTGTCCAAGGTGCCCGACGTGCCGGGGGTGGCCTCGAAGATCTTCACCCCCATCTCCGAGGCCGGGATCGTGGTGGACATGATCATCCAGAACACCCGGGCTGGAGAGATGACCGACATGACCTTCACCGTGCCTAGGCCGGACTACAAGCGGGCCATGGGCATCGTCTCCAGCATCGTCTCCGGCATCGGGGCCGGCGACGTGACCGGGTCCGAGCAGATCGCCAAGGTCTCCATCGTCGGGGTGGGGATGCGCAACCACTCCGGCATCGCCACCACCATGTTCCGCCTCCTGGCCCAGGAGGGGATCAATATCCAGATGATCAGCACCTCGGAGATCAAGGTTTCCTGCGTCATCGACGAGAAGTACACCGAGCTCGCCGTCCGCACCCTGCACGACGGCTTCGGGCTCCACCAGGTAGGCAAACCGGCCAAGGGCAAGGCTACGGCATGCAAAAAGAAATAACCATCTACGACACCACCCTGCGGGACGGCACCCAGGCCGAAAACTTCAACCTCTCGGTCGAGGACAAGATCCGCATCAGCTTGAAGCTCGACGAGCTGGGGGTGGATTACATCGAGGGCGGCTGGCCGGGCGCCAACCCCGCCTCGGGGCAATTCTTCCAGGAGATGGCCAACTACCGCCTGCGGCACGCCCGGCTCGTCGCCTTCGGCAGCACCCGGATGTTCGCCAACCCGGCAGACAAAGACGCCAACCTTTTGGCCCTGGTGGCGGCCAAGACCCCCGGCGTCACCATCTTTGGCAAGACCTGGGACATCCATGTCGAGGTCGCCCTGCGCATCTCGCTCGAAGACAACCTGACCATCATCGACGACTCCCTGCGTTTCCTCAAACCCCAGTTCGAGCACCTGTTCTACGACGCCGAGCACTTCTTCGACGGCTTCAAGGCCAACCCCGAATACGCCCTGGCCACCATCGAGAAGGCCTGGCGGGCCGGGGCCGACTGCCTGGCGCTGTGCGACACCAACGGCGGCACCCTGCCGTCCGAGATCGCAAGCATCATGGACGAGGTGCGGCGGCACTTCGCCCAACAGGACCTATTCCCGGTCTTCGGCATCCACGCCCACAACGACTCCGACACCGCGGTGGCCAACTCGCTTACGGCGGTGGAGCACGGCGCCCGCCAGGTGCAGGGCACCATCAACGGCTTTGGCGAGCGCTGCGGCAACGCCAACCTGACCTCCATCATTCCCGGCCTGGCCCTGAAGATGGGCTACACCTGCGCCGCGGCCAAACAGTTGCACCGACTCACCGAGGTGGCCCGCTTCGTCAACGAACTGGCCAACCTGCCCCACCACAAGTATCAGCCCTACGTGGGGTCGGCGGCCTTCGCCCACAAGGGGGGCATCCACGTCTCGGCGGTCAAGCGCAACCCGCTCACCTACGAGCACATCGACCCCGAGCTGGTGGGCAATATCCGCCGCATCCTGATCTCCGACCAGTCCGGCAAGAGCAACGTCCTGCACAAGGCCAAGAAGTTCGGGCTCGATCTCGAAAGCACCGATCCCCTGGTGACCACCATCTTAAAGCGCCTCAAAGAGCTGGAGACCCAGGGCTTCCAGTACGAGGGCGCCGAGGCCTCCTTCGAGCTCTTGATGCGCCGGGCCATGGGCACCATGCCTAGCTTCTTCGAGCTCAAGGGCTTCACGGTGTTGAACCGCAAGGGCGATGAGGGCGGCGACACCCAGGCCGAGGCCACCATCCAGATCGAGGTGGCGGGCGACACCGTCCACACCGCGGCCCTGGGCGACGGCCCGGTCAACGCCTTGGACAACGCCCTGCGCAAGGCCCTGACCTGCTTCTATCCCCAGCTCGCCTCCGTCTCCTTAAGCGACTACAAGGTGCGGGTCCTGGCCTCGGAGCACGGCACCGGGGCCCAGGTGCGGGTGCTGATCGAGTCCACCGACTCCAAGAGCCAGTGGGGCACGGTCGGCGTCTCCCACGACATCATCGAGGCCAGTTGGCAGGCCCTGGTGGACAGCATCTCCTACAAACTCTTGAAAGACAAGCTCAGCCAGCAGGATGCCAAGAATCAGGGCTGTTAGGCATAACAGCGCCATATCAGTGAGATAACCGCCGCCACAAACAAGGATTGACGCCAGCGGAGTGGTGACGTATAATTATTAAAAAATATATACGTCACGATAAAGGGAGGGGCCATGCTAACCAAACTGACTTTGCGGATGGACGACAATCTTATTGAATCAGCAAAAGAGTATTCATCGCAAACTGGCAAGTCTGTATCACGTATTGTTGCTGATCTTTTTGAAATTATTAAAAATGAAAAAATCAGGAGGGATAATCCCCTTACGCCGACGGTGAGGTCTTTGCGGGGAATCCTCAAAGATAAGCAGCTAGACGAAAAAGATTATAAAAAATATATAGAAACAAAGTGTTCATGAACATCCTATTTGACACCAATGTCATCTTGGATGTTCTTTTGGACCGGGAACCATTTTCAACCGATGCCTCTTTACTGTTGTCCAAAGTCGAGCAGTCTGAGATTATAGGGTTGATGTGCGCAACAACAGTTACCACCATCCACTATCTCGCCACTAAAGCACTTGGGCGCCAGGCGGCCTCCCATCATCTCCAATCCCTCCTCTCGCTTTTCGTCATTGCGCCAGTAAATCGGGTGGTGCTTGAACAGGCAATTACTGCAAAATTTTCGGATTTTGAAGATGCGGTTCTGCATGAGGCAGCATGCCATGCCGGGGCCAAATATATCGTAACCAGGAATGTTGCGGACTTCAAAAGCTCAAAACTGGCGGTGTTCGCACCCAAAGAATTTATTAACGCTCTTGAATCATTAAAAAAAAATGGATAGCAACCAACTGCAAGAAGGGGAAAAGGGGAGGGAAGGCAAATGACGGCGGCGGGTTACCGCGAGCTGGTGCGCCCGCTGGCCGTAGAGTTTGTTGTGCATATCGGATGCTGGTGAGTAACGCGAAGGTGGCTAATCAACTATGGCGCTCCCCTTAAATTGGCAAAAAATCAGCAGAGGCTATTCGCCATACATTTCCGTAATGATTCGCCTCAGTTGAGAAGCTTCATTGCTAGGTAATTGATCAATCATTTTTTTTAACCGTGTTTTGCTAATTGTTCGTATTTGGTCAACAGCAATTTCAGCTTGTTTGTTAGCACAATTAACCTGAAGGCGCGTTCTCCATGTCGGATGAATTTTAGACGTTATCGGACAAACAACAACTGTTCCCAAATAATTGTTCATAGCGTCATCGCTAATTATAACAACAGGACGAATTTTGCTAATTTCGCTGCCGATGGTTGGATTCAAGTCTGCAAAATAGATTTCGTATCTTTTAGGCGTCAAAATCGTCATCCTCCAATCCATCAAGTAGCGTTTGGTCATACGCGTTCCAGTCTTCATCCTCCTTCGCCATGGCTTTGTAGGTGTCATCCCAGGAGAGTTTGTCGTCTTGTTTTTTCCTGAGGAGAAGTCCTTGGGCGGTTTCTTCTAAGACCAGGGAGTGAGTGAAACCATATTTTTGCAATAGGTTTTTGGGCAAGCGAACACCCATTGAGTTGCCGATGTGTACTATCTTTATATCTCTGGAACGTAATGTTTTATCCATGGCGGCACCTAACAGGTCAAAGTGTTAACGGTATTATTGTGATTACCGTAATTACATGGTGCCACAGAAAAGAAAATAAATCAAGGCAAGATTGCCCAACCCATTAGGATTAACGCGACCTGCAAGGTCGCCTTAATCCTAATTATTACAAGAGCCTCTTGCAAAAAGACCGTCATCCCCGAATGCTTTTGTCGAGTGAGTGCCATATGAAGAATAGGTTGCGGAGTTTTCTGGTCGTGGTGGCTGTTCTGCTCTGCGCCGTGGCGGCGCAGGCCAAAACCGCCAGCGAGGTGTTTGAGGCGGTTTCCCCCAGTATCGTCGTGGTGAAAACCTACGATCCCAAGGGCAAGGCGATGCTTCTTGGCAGCGGGGTGGTGCTGGCCGATGGCCTGATTGTCACCAACTGCCATGTGATCAAGAACGCCGCCGCCATGAAGGTGGAATACCGGAATAAGGAATACCCGGCTACCCCGCGCCAGACCGACTGGGACCGGGACGTCTGCACCTTGACGGTGGACGGGCTCCATGCCCCGCCCGCCGTGCTTGGAGCCACCAACCTGCTCAAGGTCGGCCAGCCGGTCTATGCGGTGGGGGCGCCCAAGGGGCTGGAGCTGACCCTGTCCGATGGGATTATCTCCAGTCTGCGTCCGGTGCCGGGCGGCCAGTACCTCCAGATCACCGCGCCCATCTCCCCCGGCTCCAGCGGTGGCGGTTTGTTTGACAATGAAGGGAGACTGATCGGGCTACCCACCTTCTATCTGACCGAGGGCCAGCAACTCAACTTCGCGGTGCCGGTGGAGTGGATCAACGAACTGCCCAAACGGCAGGCGGTCACGATCCCCCCCAAGAGCACGCAGGGAACCACCGCGCCGCAGGCCAGCCAGCCCACGACCACCGATTGGCTCAACAAGGCCATAGAGCTAGAGGCGAAAAAGAATTGGCAGGGATTAAAAAACCATGCGCTCCGCTGGACCAAGACAGACCCTGGAAACAGCTTGGCATGGTACTGCCTGGGGATTTACTACGGCGACACCAAGGAGTATGCCAAGGAAATAGAGGCAAACCAGCAGGCCATCCGTATCAACCCTGATTTTGCCGAGGCATGGAATAATCTAGGGACTGCCTACGACCACACCAAGCAGTATGCCAAGGCCATCGAGGCATGCCAGCAGGCCATCCGTATCAACCCTGATTATGCCATGGCATGGTACAACCTGGGGAATGCCTACGGCAACACCAATCAGTATGCCAAGGAAATCGAGGCAAACCAACAGGCCATCCGTATCAACCCTGATTTTGCCGAGGCATGGAATAATCTAGGGACTGACTACTTCAACACCAAGCAGTATGCCAAAGCCATCGAGGCATGCCAGCAGGCCATCCGTATCAACCCTGATTTTGCCGAGGCATGGTACAACCTGGGGCTTGCCGACAAACTCTCCGGCCAGACCGGCAAGGTGATGGAGGTGTATAAGCGTCTCAAGACCCTGGACCCGGATATGGCGGATAAATTTTTCAACCAGATCGTCATGCCGTAGATAGAAGCCCAAAGGGGTCAGAATTATTTTTCGTATCTTGCGACGTCATCCAACCTGCCCGAATGAACGTTAACAGCACCTCCGACCACCGGGCCACGGTGCTGGTGGTAATCGGGCTGCTCATCTGCCTGCCCCGCCTGGTCTCCCTGGCGCTGCCAGCCAGAACGCCGGCCAGGGATGAGACCGGCCCCCGGCTCCTGTGGCTGTCCCGGCCCCCGGGCCAGGCCTCCGGCCTCTACCTCCTGGGGCGGCAGGCCGGGGGCGCCGAGGGGCTAGGGCTGCCGGCTCAGGCCGGGGAAAATCCGCCGCCCGCCTATGGTCTGGACCCCAAGGGCCACCCCGAGGCAATCGACCTCCCGGCCCTGGCCGCCCCCCTCTTCTTCCAGCCCATCGCCATCAACCAGGCCGACCTGGCCACCTTGGCCACCATCCCCGGCATCGGCCCCAAACTCGCCGCCGCCATCATCGCGCAGCGAGCCGCGAACGGTGGCTTCCACCACCCGGACGACCTGCGCCAGGTCAAGGGGATCGGCGAGAAGAAGGCGGCGATGATCCTGCCGCACGTCCGGTTTTAGCCGATACCGGGCGGCAACTCACCAATCAAGGAGAAAAAATGACCAACGAACTTAATCAGACCCTGGGCACCACCGGGGTCATCTGGCGGCTGTCCGACCTCTACCAGGGGGTGGACGATCCCCAGATCGACGCCGACCTGGCCCAAGGCCACGCCGAGGCCCAGGCCATCCAGAGCCAATTTAGCGGCAAGCTTAGCGCCCTCGACCCCGCAGGCCTGTTCGCCCTGGTCTCCCGACTGGAGGCCCTGGCGGTGATCCGGGGCCGGCTTGGCACCTTCGCCTTCCTCAACTTCACCACCCAGACCCAGGACAGCAAGGCGGGCGCCTTTCTGCAACGGGTGCGGGAGGAGGAGAGCCAGATCGCCAAGCTGACCATCTTCTTCGAGCTGGAGTGGAGCGCCCTGGCCGAGGAAATCGCGGCCCCGCTGCTCGCCGATCCCCGCCTTAATCGCTACCGCCACTATCTCAAGTCCGTCCGGCGCTACGCCCCCCACCTTCTGAGCCACCCGGAGGAGAGGCTGCTGCTTGAAATCGCGCCGGTGGGCCGGGGGGCCTGGAACCTCCTGTTCGACAAGGTCATGGGCCAGATGAAGTTCGGAGAATCGGGGCGAGGCGAGGAGGAGGTGCTGGCCGATCTCTACCACGCAGACCGCGAGGTGCGGCAAAAGGCGGCGGACGAGATGAGCGCCGGGCTGACGAGCCAGCTCCACGTCCTAACCCACATCACCAACAACCTCTTGGCCGACAAGATGATCGACGACCGGCTGCGCCGCTACCCCGGCTGGCTGAGCGCCATGAACCTGGCTAACGAGGTCGAGGATCAGACGGTGGCCACCCTGGTTACGGAGGTGACCCGGCGCTACGACCTGCCCTGCCGCTACTACCAATTGAAACGCCGGCTCCTGGGGCTTAATGAGCTGTTCGACTACGACCGCTACGCCCCCCTGCCCCATCTGCCCACCCGGCAGGTGGGCTGGGAGGAGGGCCGGCGGCTGGTGCTCGCCGCCTTTGCCGGGTTCTCGGAAGAGATGGCAATGGTAGCGGAATTGTTCTTCAGCCGGGGCTGGATCCACGCCCCGATCCTTAAAGGCAAGAGCGGCGGGGCCTTTGCCCATCCCTGCACCCCGGACGTTCACCCTTACGTGCTGGTGAACTACACCGGCAATATCCGCGACCTCTCCACCGTGGCCCACGAGCTGGGGCACGGGGTGCACCAGTATCTGGCGGCGCCCAAGGGTTACCTAAACAGCGACACCCCCCTGGTGCTGGCCGAGACCGCCTCGGTGTTCGCGGAACTCATCCTGTTCAAGCACCAGCTCGGCCTGCTGACCAATCCGGCAGAGCGCACCGCCTTCATCGCCCAGAAGCTCGAATCCATCTTCGCCACCGTCTTCCGGCAGATCGCCATGAACCGCTTTGAGGAGCTGACCCATACCCGCCGCCGGGCCGAGGGTGAGCTATCGGCCGAACTGCTCTCCGACCTGTGGCGGGATAGCCAGCAGGCCATGTTCGGGGACAGCGTCAGTCTAAGCGAGGGCTACGGACTCTGGTGGTCGTACATCCCCCATTTCCTGCACTCGCCGGGTTACGTTTACTCCTACGCCTTCGGCGAGCTCTTGGTGCTCGCCCTCTACAACCTCTACCTCCAGGATGGCCGGGCCTTTGTGCCTAAATATCTTGATCTCCTGCGGGCCGGCGGCAGCGAGAGCCCCGAAGAGCTGGTGCGGCCCTTTGGGGTAAAGTTGAACGACCCAGAATTCTGGCGGGGGGGATTGGCGGTGATCGACTCGCTGCTGGCTCAGATCGAGACGGACTGATCGGGGAAAGGCGCCTCTGGATGCTAGCCGACGGCGGTCTCGGCGCAGGCGAATTCGACCGTCAGGGCGGTCTGATTCTGAAACCGCACCCTGCCCTTGAGCAGCCAGGCCGGGCCCAGCCGTTCGACCAGGCTGGCCTCGATGGCGATGTCAGACCCCGGCGGCACCGGGCGCTTGAAGCGGGCGGCGTGGATGCGGGTCAAAACCGGCAGCCCGCCGCCTGCCGGTCGGCCCTCGCCGGCCAGGACATGGGCGATCAAAAGCGCCCCGGCCTGGAACACCGCCTCGCAGAGGATGACGCCGGGGGTGAGGGGATGATTGGGGTAATGGCCCTGGTAGAAGTCCAGCCCGGATGCCAGGTGTTTTTCAGCCTCGATCCGGGAGGCGGTCAGGGAAACGATTCGATCCACCCACAGGAAGGGCGGGCGGTGGGGGATCAGGTCGTGAATCTCAGATGCCACCGTTGATCTCCAGGGTGGAGCCGGTGATGTAGGCCGCCTGCCGGCCCGCCAGAAAGAGCACCGCCTGGGCCACCTCCTCCGGGGTGCCGAAGCGGCCCAAGGGCACCAGCCGCTGGTATTCGGCCCGGCGCTCGGGGGCGAGCCCGGCGATCAGCTCGGTGTCGATAAAGCCGGGGGAGACGCAGTTGACGGTGATCTTGCGCCGGGCCACCTCCTTGGACAGGGAGCGCATCATCCCGATCTGCCCGGCCTTGGAGGCGGCGTAATTGGCCTGGCCGGCAAAGCCGAGATAAGACATGGGCGAGGTGATGAAGATAATCCGGCCGTAGCGCCGCTTCATCATCAGCAGCACCGCGAATTTGGCCATGTGGAAGGAACCGGAAAGGTTCACCTCGATCACCCGCCGCCAGTCGGCCTCCGGCATCATGGCCAGCACCGAATCCCGGCGGATGCCGGCGGATGCAACCAGGATGTCGATCGCCTCGAAGCGCTCCTCGATCTCCTGATAGAGCCCGGCCACCGCCTGGTAGTCGGCCACGTCGCAGCAAAAAAGGATCAGCCGTTCCGCGTGGGCGGCGCACTCCTGGCGCAACCCCGCCGCCGCCGCCTGATCGCCGCCATAGACCCCGACCACCGTCGCCCCCCCGGCCAGCAGGGCCAAGGTGATCGCCCGGCCGATGCCCTTGGTGGCGCCGGTGACCAATGCCACCTGGCTGTCAAATTGCCCGCCGTTCATTCAAGCCCTCCTCCCTCACTAACCCCAGAAGATGCCGAGGGGGTCCGCGTCCACCTCCTGGAGCAGGTTTTCAAGCCGCGGTGATTCGTCGCTACCCTCAAGATAGGCCCGGCGCTTGGAGTTGCGGTCGTAACAATAGAGCCTCCAGTTCCGGGCCTGGCCGTCGAACTCGAACTGGGCGATCTTCAGCTCGACCCACACCCCCGGCTGCCTGAAGGCGGGCCGCGATTCGATCAGGGTGATCTTTTGACCACGGATGACAAAATCAAGCCGGATACTGTCTTGGGCCTGGGGCGGCACCCGCCGTTCGCAGTAATCCCGCATCAGCCTTTCAACCCGGCGCCGGTCTAGTTCAATCAAGGCCATAATCGTTATCCTCGCAAATAGGCGTCCACGTCGTTGGCCACGATCACCCCGTAGTTGATCGCCCCCAGCCAGCCGCTCATGATGATCCCCACCGAGCCGACGTGGAACAGGCCGGGCACCACCTTGAACAGGGAACGCGAGATGTCGAGGCCCTCGAACTTGGTGCCGAACGACGAACCGTTGGTGTGCAGGGTATAGCGCTGGAAGGTCTTGGGGGTGGCGGCCTCCAGCCAATCGCACTGGCTGCGGACGCCAGGCAGATACCGCTCCAGCGCAGTCACCGACCTCTCGATCAGCCGCGCCTTGGCGGCCTGGTAGTCCGGCCCGGAGAGGCCCTCCCAGTCGTCGTAGCGGGCGTTCATGGAGGCGACCACGGTGTAGCGCTCGTGCCCCGGCCTGGTCTTGGGGTAGTAAAACGAGAAGGTGCGGCTTTTCGTCTCCACGTCCAGCATCTCCTCGGCGCTGAAGTGCTCGGCCTCGGAGGTGAAGAGCAGGTCGCCGATCTCGGGGATGGTCTCGCCCGCCTTGATCCCCATATAAACCTGGCAACTTGAGTTGTTGACCTTGACCAGGTCGCAGCCGGCCAAAAAATCCTTCGGGAAGGCCTCCCGGCCCGTCAGGTCGTTGATGGTGTTTAGTATCCCGGCGTTGGAGACCACCGCCCGGGCGGTGATCTCCCGGCCCGCGGCCACCACCCCCCGCGTCCGGCCACCCTCGACCATGATCCGTTCGACCCGAGCCCGGTCGCAGAGGCTCACCCCGTTTTTCTCCGCCTCGGCCACCATCATGGCGATCAGCCGGTCGGTGCCGCCTTGGAAGGTAAACACACCGCGATCCATGAAGTTCGAGAAGACGATGCCGTAGGTGATGGCCGGGTCATCGAGGGTGGAGCCGTTGGCGTAGGTGATGGGCTCCATCAGCAGCCGGTGCACCTCGTCCCGGCCCGGGAAGAAGCGCTCGAACAGCTCCCGGGTGGTCATCCGCCGGTCGTCGTAGAAGTTCATCCCCGCCACGGTGGTGAAGAAGTCGTCGATCACCGTGCGGCTTATGCGGAATTTGTTC
>JAJXUT010000052.1 GCA_021782655.1 Deltaproteobacteria bacterium | reverse complement strand
GTCGTGGCAGCTTAAGCAGAGCCTAGAGGGGCCGGTGGGCTGGGCGAGTTTGACGGTCAGGGTGGAGCTGGTGTAGAGGGTGTAGGTGGTGCCGGTCAGGATGTTGCGGTTCCACAACGGGGTCTGGGGGGTGGCGTTGTGGGGGGTATGACAGAAGACGCAGACCCGGCTTTCGGTTAAGGCCTTGACATCGCCGGGGCCCCAGGAGGAGAGGTTGTGCTTCGAGGAGAGGATGCCAGGGGTGCCGGTGCCGGCTGAGGCCTGCGCCGACCAGGCCAGGGTAACGAAAAAGATGAGTCGTGTTAGCTTCATGGACGTCCTCCTCCCTCGGGGCCGTAGAGTTGGAAAACCTGAATCCGTTGATTGAAGGTGTCGCAGACGTAGAGCTTGTTCTCCCGGTCGATGAACAGGCCGGACGGCATCCAGAACTCGCCCGGGCCACGTCCTTGCGAGCCCAGGGTGAGCAGATAATCGCCCTTCCGCGAGAAGAGCTGCACCGCGTCGAACAGGGTCTCGGCCACGTAGACCACCCCGCTTCTGTCAACCGCGATCCCCTTGGGCATGGCGAAGTCGCCCGAGCCGTCGCCGTGGTGGCCGAAGCCGGAGCTGTATTCGCCCTGGGCGTTGAAGATCTGCACCCGGAAATTCATGGCGTCGTTGACGTAGATCTTGCCGTCTGGGCCGGCCGCGATATGGGTGGGGATGTTCAGGTCGCCCTTGTTCATGCCCCGTTTGCCGAAACTGGTCAGGTACTGGCCCTGGCCGGAGAAGATATTAACCAGGTTGGCCTTGCTGTCCACCACGTAGAGGCGGTTGTCCATCTCCTGGTAGGCCAGGCCGGTGGGCCGGACAAAGGCTAGCTGCGGCGGGGGGCTGATTTCCTTGACAAACTTGCCGTCGCTGTCGAACAGAAAGACATTGGCCCGGGTCGAGTCGCTGATTGCCAGGTTCAAGTTGGCGTCGAAGATGGCGCTGACCGGGGACTTGAACGATTCGTCGCCTGCCCTGGTTAGGAGCATGTACCGCTGCTGATTGGGGATAAAGAGATGCACCCCCCGTTTCTCGGCGTCCACGATCGCCATCCGGCCGTCGTCGCCCATGCAGATCGCCACCGGTTTGATGATCGTCCCCGCCCGGTCATGGCCGAAGATGATGGTGCGCAGCGACTTGCCCTCGGGGGTGAAGCGGTGCAGCGAGCCCAGGTATTCGATCCGGGTGGGGTTGGGGGGCGGAGGCCAGG
Source organism: Deltaproteobacteria bacterium (assembly GCA_021782655.1). Lineage (GTDB taxonomy): Bacteria > Desulfobacterota > Desulfobulbia > Desulfobulbales > VMSU01 > VMSU01. The sequence goes on along the minus strand of JAJXUT010000052.1, from coordinate 16,753 downwards.
TGAGCTTGGCCGGGGCCCCGAGGTTGGCGTTCCACTTGCTGGGGGCGCAGGCGGCAAGGGTCAGCAGGGCCGCGGCCAACAGCCAGCGGGAGGCCTTGGCGCGCCGGGTTGGGGGCCGCTGTTTTTGGGAGGTGCCCATATAATCACCTTTGGCGGAGGGGAGGTAATTCGGCGGCCCGAGGCGGTAAGCGCCGGGGGCCGCCGGTAACTTGCAGAAGGAAGGGGGTGATCCCTGTTTGTCCTTTGCCTATCTTGCCACAGCCCGGTGCAAAAAGGAAAAAGCCGCCATCCCGCCCGTTAATCTATTGGGTCAGGTCCATGATCTTGATGTCCGCCCCCTGGCGCAGGCCGGCCATCCACTGGTTAATCATCGCCTGGCGTTTGCCTTGTTTGAGCTGGTTTTCCAGAAAGGGGGTGGCCTCGGCGAGCGACTTATTGACCGCCGGCCGGTAGCCGACCAGTTGCACGATATGCAAATTGCCGTCCATCTCCACCGGCTCCGACCACTTATAGGGTTTGAGCACCCTGGCCGCCTCGAACAGGGCACGGCTCTTGGTCTGATTCAGGGTCACCGACTTTTGCAGGGCAAAGCTGTTGTCCTCCGGGAGTTTGCCGGGGTCGTTGCCGAATTTGTCGATGATTCCCTGCCGCACCTGTTTGGCCTTGGCCACCGAGTCGGCGGCCTTGGGGTCAGAGAAAAACACCAGGTCGTTGATCTGCACTAGCTCGTCGGTGACGAATAGCTGGTGCTTCTCCGCCTCGTAGGCCTTCTTGATCTCCTGGTCGCTGACCTTGATCTTGGCGTCGAACTCCTGCTCGATGAACATCTGGATGGTCTCGAAGCGCTGCATCTGATTCTCGAACTCCTTTTCGCCCCCGAACTGGTTTTTGACGAAGTGCTGGAAGTCGGCCTCATCCTTGAACCGCTTTTTGACTTGGGCGATTTTATCCTTCAGCCGCTCCGGCGGCACGCCCTTGATCACCGCCTTGGCCTTCTGGTAGGCCAGCTCCTCGGTGATCAGCTTGTCGGTCGCCTCCTTTTTGATCTCTTGCGCCAACAGGGGGGAAATCGCCTCGCTGCCGTGCTCGGTGCGGGAAATTTCACTCATCTTGCGCATCAGTTGCGCCATGTTGATGACCTGGCCGTTCACCTTGGCGACCACCACCTTTTCCGCATCGCCGTGGCTGGCTGCCATGCCATGCGGGGCCGGGGCCGCGGCTGGGGCCGCAGCCCGGACTAACGGTTGGGGCAGGGCGAGAAGAAGGAAAAGGCTGGCGGGAAGCAGGAAGCTTTTGGTCTTGATTAGCGGCATGGGGGTCTCCTGGGGGCTTTTTATGGGGTATGATCGTAATAGGTGGTTTTAATTGGCCGGCGTGGGCCGCGCTGGTGATTCCTGGTTCATAGCAGTTGCCGGACGATGGTCAGTACCACCGAGGTGGAGTCGTTCCGCTCGTCGCGCAGCCATCGGGCCTGGGCGGTTTGCAGGAACAGCTCTTGTTCGGAGTGGTAGTCCGAGAACGAGTAGTTGGCGTTCAAGTTGATGCTGGTCGCCCCCAGCACCCAGGTCCGTCCGGCGTTGAATCCGTACTGGAAGCGGTTGGATTTCATGCTCTGGTCGCCGTGGGTGGTTTCCCAGATGTAGCTGATGTAGCTGTTTAGGGAACATTCGACCCAGGGGATCTTGAAGCCCCGGCTCAGGGTGAGCGAGTTCTGGAGGTCAACGAGTTTGTTGGTGCCCAGGTCCTGGGTCGGCACCAGTGCCCCGTAGGCGAAGCCCATGCGGAAGATGTTGCCTCGCATGTAGTTGTAGGCGGTCTGGGCATTGAGCACGGCCTTGAGGAAGGGCACCGGGCTAGTCAGGCTCGCGGTGGATGAGTAGCCGTCCTCGGTCGAGATGAAGGAGGTCTGGCTGAAGGTAATGTTGTTGCTGGCGTCGGTGAACTTGTCGTAACCGTGCCCGGTCTCGTAGGAGCTGTGGGCGTCGGCGGACAGCGACAGGTTGACGAACTTGAGGAACATCTTTGACCAGTCGTAGGAGGCATGGGTGGTGTCGATGATTGCGTCGCCGCTCTGGTTGGGCGGGGTGGCGGTGGTGGCGCTATTGCTAAGGCTGGGGACCTTGCCCATGCCGTTGATCCAGCGCCGCGAGGTCTCGATCTTGAATTTGTTGATGCGGTAGCCGATGCTGACCAGATCGTCGGTCACCTTGGGTGCCAGGGGGGTGCCGCTGAACTGACCGTCCTGGGTGGTGACGGTGTGCTGGTAGTTGGCCGACCAGCGCTGGAAGAGGTTGAGCCCAGTCGAGGCGGAGATGGTGTGGGATTTGATCTGGGCCGGGGTGAGATAGGTGGTGACCCGGAACTGAAAGGGGCCGTAATAATATGGCGCATTAGTCGGGTTGAGCTGGCTTTTATAGTTGGCAGTTAGGTGATTGAATACATTCCCATTGCTAATTATCCATAGCTCCCTTGGGTCGTTGGGGTTGGGTTGATAGTCACTGCCGGTTAGGGCGCTCCAGCAGGAGTTGGCGGTTCTGGGGTTCTGGAGGGCGTTGGCGCAGTTAGGGTCGTAGTCGGAGTTTTTTTCATTCGGGTCTCCGGTTAGCACCTCGACAATAATCGGGCTGGAGAGGTCAGTAGTTCTGTCTAGTTTTATCTTGTTGTCACCTGCGGTGGAGTTGTCGTACTTGTTGGGATAGATCATATATTGGGCGCTGACCCCGGTTTGATTGTTGTCGCTGTTCTGGGTCGAGAGGGTGGCGGTGGCCAGGCTGTTGGCGGGCAATTGCTTTTGGTATTCGCTCTCCAGCCCCCAATTTTTTTCGTCGTTGGTGCCCTTGGTGGGCGATTGCTCAGTCGACAGGCCGCTAACGTCGGTCATGGTGTCGGTGCGGGTGTCGTTGGTGGTGTGGCTGTCGTTGGTGAAGCGGGTGACCAGGCTGTCGTAGAGCCGGTGGGTGAGGTCGAACTTGTAGCCCTGGTCGTCACGGGAGGAGGCGCTTTTGGAGTTGTAGGAGTTAGTGCTGGAGCCGGCGACGCCTAGGCCGCTCGGCTGCGGTCGGGCGCTGTTGTCGTTTGATTGGTTGCCCCAGAGGTTCAGTCGGCTAGTAAGGTGCCAGGGCAACTGGGCGCCGATGTTCTCGTTGACGCTGGTCAGGTCGTTGCCGTAAGTGGTCTTGGGTGTCTGGCCGGGCGCGGCTATTACCCCGGCGAAGACCCCGTCCTCGTGATTGAATTTAGATCGGTTTAAGTCGGTTGAGAAGTCGAAGATCTTGTAGTTGAAGTGGTTGTTGATTGAGGTCTGTTGGTTGTCGCCGTTGCCTTGCATCATTCGGTTGGGGTCTGTACTGTCATTTGCGTCTTTATCTGTTTGATAGTTTATCATGGCGTTGGTGGAAAAGTTTTTCAGCCAGCCCAATTCCGCCTTGTTGAAGGCGCCAAATAGGTTGTAGATGTCGTTGCCGCTTGAGGTGTCGGTGTTGCTGCGGTCGATCTTCTGATAACGGAACTTGGTGCTGTAGAACTGCTTGCGGTAGCTTAGGTTCGCCCCCGAATCGGTAGTCTGCTGTTGCCCCATGTTGTTGACCGAGGAGGTGGAGAAGGGTTTTTCCCGCTTGGTGTACAGCTCCAGATTGTAGGGTTTGTTTTGTAGAAACATCCCCCGCAGGTTGTAGTTGTCGAAGCCGCCACCCTGCGATTGATCCTGGTTGTCGTAGTAGATGCGGGTCTGATCCTGGCCGTGGGAGCCCGAGGCATCGAAGGCCATCAGTTCGGGGTCATAGACGAAGCCGGTGGTGGCGAGGTTCAGGGTCTCGCGCAGCCCCCGCCGTTCGTCGGCGACGGTAGTGGCCTGGTCGGTCTTGGAGTGATCCTTGGCAAATACCGATTGCAGGGTCAGGGTGGCGTTGTAATCGGTGAGGATCGGCTTGTAGTCCGACAGCCTGGCCGTGGCCGGGCGCACCCCGCCTGTCTCCATGACGATCATGGCTAGTAATGACAGGCTGCGGCGGGTTAAGCGCTTGTTCACGCCCGGCGGCTTTGGCATGCGGGGGGGCACGGTGGAGATCGTCTCCTGGCAGCGTGGCTAGCTACCTGTGGACTTGGCTGGATTTTCGTTTGCTCGGGAATGACGTGATGCGGCCTAGTGGTGATTCCCCTAACTGCTCGCGTCACTTGCTTAGTTTCTTGCCCTTGTCCCGCTCCATCTTCTCCAGCATCTCTTGGTAGAGTTGTTGGTCGGACTGGTATTTTGCACCCTGCATCCGGCCGTAGGCATAGACGTTGATCGCCTGATGTTTGTTGAACTGGCTGGTGATTAGGATCAGATATTCGATCTGGAAGCCGGGGGCCGCGTACTGCTTGAAGAGGTTGATGTTGTCGTAGTCGATGTCGACGGCGGCGGGCAGGGTGAGCGAGCCGGGCTGGCCGGTCTCGTTGCCGAAGTAGGTCAGCAACTGACCGGTGTTGGAGAAGACCTGCACCACGTCGTAGGCGGCGTCCACCACGTACATCCGGCCATTATGGTCGATGGCGATGCCCCGCGGCCGCCCGAAGAATCCGGGGCTGTCGCCCACCCCGCCCAGGCCGCCCCGGAAATGGCCGTCGCGGTCGTACTTCATCACCATAAAGTGGTAGGCATCCACCACGTACAGGTAGCCGTCCTTGTCAAAGGCGAGCCCGTAGGCGATGCCCAGGGTCTGCTCCGGGGTGCCCTTGAGGCCGATGGTGCTGACCTGTTTGCCGGACTTGAGGTCGAAGACCTTGATGCCGCCGGTCATGTGGGTGGCGTCGGCCACGTAGAGCTTGCCTTCGAAGACCTGGGCGTCAACCGGCTTCCACTTGTCCGGGCTGGAGAAGCCCCGGATGAACTGGTTGTTGGCGTTGTACTCCAGCACCTGGGCCCGCACCGGGTCGCAGACGTAGATGTTGCCCTCCGGATCCGAGGTGACGTTGATGGGTTCGATCACCTTGCCTGGGCCCACCGAACCGGGGAAGGGGCCGAACTTCTTCTTGTTTAAGTCAAAGAGAAAGACCCCCGCCGAGGTGTCGCCCAGGTAGATCACCCCGTTTCTGATCGTCACCCCGTAGGGCTTTTTCAGCACCTCGTTCTTGTTCTTCTTTCCGCCCAGAAAGCTGTCCAGCCCGCCGGCCTTGGTGCTGAAGTCGTCCTTGCCGTTAAAGCTGGTCAGGAACTGATAGCGGGGCGGTTCCGGCAGCGGGGGATAGAAGATGGGGCCGGCGGTCTTTTTCGCCTCCGGGGCCGGCTGGCTCACGCAACCGCCCAGGGCCAGCGGCAGCACGGCGATAAGTGCTAATATATATCTGGTAAAATTATGCCGTTTTGGGTAGCTTGGCATGGGTATATCCTCCTTGTCAAGATGTTATAGTTAACTTAAATGTTGGCGTCACCCCTTGCCCCCTGCCGGTTTTGACCGGGGCGGCGATATGAAGTGGAAGTTGGGTTGCGGGCTTATGGAGGCGGGGCAGCTCTTCTTAGGAATCATCAACGGGTAAACGAGGGTCATCATAACGCAAGGATGCGCCGCTTGTAAAGCTGTAACCGGGGGGGCGGAGATGGTGAGCCCAATGTCCAGATTAATGATGGCTGGAGAGGCGGACGCCAAGGGGAATTTTCCCCCCCCGGTGGGCAATTTCGCCCCATCCCCTTGCTTTGAGGGCTGGTGGGTTAGTGGTGCTGGGGGGAGGTTTTCGGCTTACGTGCGGGGATGTTGGTTGTAACTGCATGATTGTTATTGAAAAATGTTTAATCTGTCAAGATGGTGTATATGTCTGGCACGGGGGCTGCATTTAAGAAAAGGCAACGGGATATGGGGCTCTGTGTGGGGGCTCTCTTTTAGGAATCATCCTAATTTCTTAACCATCATCTGAGGAGAAGGGAAATGAAGAAAACATTAGTTCTAGGTTTGGCAGTTGGTTTGGTGTCCATGGCCGCTTCCGCCTTCGCTGGGCCGTCCGCCCCGATGGCCATCCCCACCCCTGGCTACACTGGCCAGAAGAACACCGGCGGCGCCGGCATCGTCGGTTCTAGCCACGACATGAGCAACGTAGCGAACAAGACCGTGGGCGGCGCCTCCTGGACTTCTGCTCAGTATTCCAGCGCTGGCCCTGATGTCCAGAAGCGTATCTGCGTGTTCTGCCATCATCCGCATAACGCCATGGCCTCGAAGGGTCGTACTGGCTACATCGAGGGCTCGACTGGCGGTGGTGCTTCTTACACCGGCACCCTGGCGTACAGCCCCCTGTGGAACCGCACCCTGTCCACCGTTAGCTTCACCGGTTACAGCAACGGCATCATGATGGGCGCCGCCTCTGTGAACGGCTCCGATAAGCGGCATGCCTTGAACGCCGCTGACGCCGCGAATAGCGCCGGTGGCACAGGCCCCACGATCGCCGGCGTCTCCCTGCTGTGCATGAGCTGTCATGACGGCGTTACCGCCATGAACGCCTACTCCCAGACCTCTGGTTCTGCTCAGAATGCTGGTGCTAACACCGTCAACAGCGCCATCACCTCCACCGCCGGCTTCAAGGGCGACATGAACAACCATCATCCCATGGGCTTCCAGTATCAGACCGTGCAGACGGCCGACGCTGAGATCGCCGCAACCAACACCGTCATGGTGCCGAACACCACCACCACCATCGGCGCCCTGCTCTACGGTACACTCGGCACCATGGAGTGCGTGACCTGCCACGACGTTCACAACACCCAGAACGAGCCGGGTGCCGAGCGCTTCTTGTGGAGATCGGACAACCAGTCCAACTTCTGTCTGACCTGCCACCTGAAGTAAGATCAGTCTGGCAGCAGGGCATAAAAAAAGGAGCCTTCGGGCTCCTTTTTTTATGCCTTTTTTATGCCTTCTCCCCTTAAAACCAGCGTTGTCCGGTTAAGGAATAGCATCCCGAATTTGTGGTGCTGTCGTTCAGGGAATCCCCCTCAATCCCCCCTTTTCCAAAGGGGGAGGCAGTCTCTGGTTAGCTCCCCCCTTGGGAAAAGGGGGGCCAGGGGGGATTTTTAATGTTAGGGCGGAAGATGCAATTCCCTAACCGGACAACGCTGCCTTTAAAATCTGGCTCTAAACCGTGGCCCCGGAGGCCACGTGCAGGCTGGGGAAGTCGTGGGCCAGACGGTGGGGGAGGATGATGCAGTTCCTGCCGATCACCGCCCCGTCCGGCACCTGGGCCTCCTTGCCCACCAGGGTGATGCCGGTGTAGAGATGGGTGGGGTGCTCCTGGTTGACTCCCTTCTTGACCCCGCTGCCCACCACCGCGTTCTTGCCGATTTTGCCCCGTTTGTCCATGATCGCCAGGTCCACCATCGCCCCCTCCCCAACCTGGCAGTCGTCGATCAGCACCGAATCCCGCACCACCGCCCCTGGCGCCACCACCACCCCTGGGGACAGAACCGAGTTCAGCACCTGGCCGTGGATGACGCAGCCCGCCGAGATCATGGAGTTTTCCACCTTGGCGGCACTCCCGAAACGGGCCGGAGGCCGGTCCGCCATCCGGCCGCCCGCCTCGACGTTGGGCCGGATGCCCCAGCTCTCGGGCGAGATGCCCGAGTCCTCGCGCAGGATGTCCATGTTGGCCTGCCAGTAGGCCTGAATCGTGCCCACGTCCCGCCAGTAGCCGTTGAAGCGGTAGGCGTAAACCTTGTCGCGGCCAATGGCCTTGGGGATCAGGTGCATCCCGAAATCCACCTCCTCCCGATCCTCGGCCAAGAGGGCCAGGAGGTACTGGCTGTCGAAGATGTAGATGCCCATCGAGGCCAGGTCGGTGCGCGCCACCTTGGGTTTTTCCTCCCACTCCACGATCCGGCCTTCCTGGTCGGTGATCCCGGCCCCGAACTGGTGGATGTCCTTTTTCGGCACCACCATCATGCCGATGGTGATGTCGGCCCCTTTCTGGCGGTGGGCCTGAATCATCAGGTCGAAATCCAGGTGGTAGATGTGGTCGCCGGAGAGGATGAGGATCTCCCGCGAGGGGTGGGCCTTGATGAAGTCGATGTTCTGGCGCACCGCGTCCGCCGTGCCCCGGTACCAGTCGGAGTCCGAGGAGCCGGTGCGGGGCGGCAGGATCTTGACCCCGCGGCTGCGGCCCGCCAGGTCCCAGGCGGCGCCGGTGCCCAGGTGGTTCATCAGCGACAGCGGCTTGTACTGGGTCATTACCCCCACCTGGGTCAGCCCGGAATTCATGACGTTGCTTAAGGAAAAGTCGATGATCCGGTACAGGCCGCCAAAGGGCACCGCCGGCTTGGCCCGGCTCTGCACCAGGATGTTCAGGCGGCTGCCCACCCCGCCCGCCAGGAGCAACACCAGGGGCTTGCTGATCGGATTCATCGGATGATCTCCCCGTTCTTGATCTCGCGTTTGAACTTTTCGGGCTTGAGATGCGGATAGATGGTGCAGTCGCTGCCGATCACCGCCCCGGCCGGCATCTGGTTGTCCCAGCCCAGGACCGTAACCTCGGGCTGATCCTCGGACGGGCCGCCGCCCACCGTGGCGCCGAGCCCGAAGCTGGTGTTGACGTCGCTCACCACCTTGGTCAGCTTGGCCCCGGCCTCGACCCGGTTGTTGAAGAAGAGCACCGAGTCCCGCACCACCGCTCCGGGCTGGACGTGGACGCCGGGAAAGAGGATCGAGTGCTCCACCGTGCCCTCGATGACGCAGCCGTTGTAGATCAGGCTGTCCTTGACCTGGGCCCGGCCACCGATCTTGAGGGGCTGGTAGTCGCGGATGCCGCGATGCTCGAGGTTGGTGCGCAGGCCCCACTCCTCCAGATCGATCTTGGGCGACGGGCCCAAGAGGTCCATCGAGGTCTGCCAGTACTCCTCGATGGTGCGGGTGTAACCCCAGTAGCCCCGGAACTTGTAGCCGTAAACCCGCCGCTGGTCGGCGATCATCCGGGGGATGACGTCCTTGCCGAACTCGAAGGAGTTGTCCTCCCGGGCGTTGATCTCCAGGGTCTCGATCAGGGCCTGGGGCTTGAAGCAGAAGATGGTCATCGAGGCCCAGTTGAACTTGGGATGCACCGGTTTTTCCTTGTAGCGCAGCACCCGGCCACCAGTCTCCCCGTCCTCGGCGTCGATGTCCGCCAGCCCGAAGCGGTGGGCCCGGTTCAGCGGCACCTCCAGGCAGGCGATGGTCAGATCGGCGTTTTTTCCCCGGTGATAGTCGAGCATCGGCTGGTAGTCCATCTGATAGACGTGGTCGCCGGAGAGCACGAGCACCACCTCCGGGTCGTGGTAGCGGATGAAGTCGGTGTTCTGATAGACCGAGTCCGCCGAGCCCCGGTACCAACTGGAGCTGGCGTGGCCGGTCGAGGGCGGCAGGATGGAGATGCCCCGGTAGCGGCCGATCATGTCCCAGGCGGCGCCAGAACCGATGTGGTTGATGAGCGAGAAACTGCGGAATTGGGAGAGAATGGCCACCTGCTCCAGGCCGGAGCGCATCAGGTTGGTGAGGGGGAAGTCGATCACCCGGGCGAAGCCGCCGAAGGGCACCGCCGACTTGGGCCGGTAGTAGGTCAGGACGTTTAACTCATCGACCCGGCCCCCCGCCAGGATCATGGCCAGCACCTTCGGTTTCAATTTCATGGGCGGTTACTCGATGTGCACCTTGGTTAGCCGCATCAGGGTCTTGGTGTCGAAGTCCTTGCCCTGCTTGGCGAGATTTTTGAGTGGCACCTCGGCCCGGGCCGCCTGGCGGTGACCGCCTGCCGAGCCGATCTGGCCGTAGATCTTCTGGGCCAGGATGCCAGCGTTCTTTTTATAGCCGTCGCAACGGAAGATGACCACCAGTTTTTCGCCGTGGATCCCGGAGACGAAGACCCAGCTCACCTGGTTGACCAGGTTGAAGAAGTTGGCGATGATCACCAGGATGTCGGGGTTCCTGACCCGGCCCACATGGGCGTAGAGCCGTTCCTGGCTGATCTTCATCTCGGTCAGGGCGGTGCGGAAGTAGTTCAACTCCGAGGGCCGGAGTTCGGAGAGCTCGATCTTGCGCACCAGGTTCTGGTTGGCGAGGGCGAACAGGTAGGTGAAGGAGATGGCGTCGGCGTTGGCGGCCTTCTTCTCGAAGTTGTTGGTATCGACCTTGATGGCGTAGAACAGGGCAGTGGCCAGGGCCACCGAGGGCTTCATCTCGGCGGCCCGCAGGTACTCGATGATGATCGAGGAGGCGGCCCCGTACTCGGGCCGAATGTCGGCATAGCGGGCCTGCCAGCCGGTGGTCAGGGGGTGGTGGTCGATGACCGCGTCAAAGGTGAGGGTCTCGAAGGCGGGCAGATGGGTGGGCTGGGAATCGACCAGCACCTTTTTGGAGAAATCCTTGCCCTTGAGGTTGTGGAGGCGCTCGATGGGGATCTTGAGCCGCTCGACCATGGCCAGGTTGCTGAGCCGCCTGATCTCGTTGGGGTGGCCGATGACCACGCTTCTCACCCGGTAGCGCAACAGCCGCTTTACGGCCAGGGCGCAGGCCAGGGCATCCGGGTCGGCGTTGATCACCACCAGGACGTCGTCCTCCTTGCCGAACAGGCCAAGAAATTCGGCCAGCCGTTCCCTAGCCGCCTTCCGGGAGACCCGGCACGCCGATTTGCTGGAGCGGCAGCGTGGTTTCGTCTTCTTGGCGGGTGGATATTCACCCTGGCCCTTGCTGGCCAGGTCACGGGCGGTCGGCATCAATTATCCTGGGAGATTACACGGGGAGCAACGAGGCTGTGCATTTGTACCACAGCCTGGCTGTGGCGTGCAACGTAATTGCGGCCCGCGCCGGGGCTGGTCGGGTTTGAGCGGGCAGGGGAGGTAGGCGCGCCTCGATCCGGGCCCTGGCCCGGTCGTCCTGGGGCCGGGGTGAGCTTATTTCTGGCGGGCGTTTTTGAGCTGCTCGCTCCAGGCGGGGAGCAGCTCGACAATCCTCCGTCCCGGCCTGGGCGAGCAGGAATCCAGGACGTAGGCGCAGAGGAGGGGGAAGATGACGCTGTACTCGCCCCAGACCTGCACCAGCTTTTCCTCGTCCGCCGACTGGTATTTCCCCCAGGTTACCGCCTCACCAAAGGTGCAACTGGAGAGGCTGCCCTCGCGTTCGACTGCGGTGCCGATCTGCAAGCCCCGGTCGGCACCATGAAAGTCGATGTTTAAGATCTGGCTGATGGTGGGGCCGGTCTGCTGGATGAAGTTCTTGGGGCCGCCGCCCCCCAGTTCCACGAACCCCGTCTGGCCGGAGACAAAGGCGATGGCGGCGGAATCCAGGATGTCCCGCTGCGGTGACAGGGTCACTGGCAACCCTTCCAGGTCGGTGCGGACCAGGTTCATGGTGAGGGAGTGGTTGGCCTGGGAATCCCAGAAGACCGGCACCTTGGCCTGGGCGGCCTTGATCAGGAAGCTCCGCTCGGGGTGCTGGGCCTTTTCTGCGGCCCACATCCCCAGGTGATGGTTGAACTCCCAACTGGCGAGCGGCCCTTGGCTCAAGACCGGATAGCAGTCGCGGACGAATTGGCGGATGATCTCGTCCTGGGCCTCCAGGGTCTCCTTCTCGCGGATGCCGATGTCGTAGATGCGGGTGTCGCCGCAGCGGCGGAGCAGGTTGTCGTCCTGGGCGGGATGGATGGACTTCACCGGCAGGCCGAAGGCGAAGTGCAGGTCGTGATAGACCTGGGCCCCGGTGGAGCAGATGACATCCAGGTAGTTATGCTCCAAAAGCTCGACGATCAGCCCGCCCAGGCCCCCGGCCACCCCGGCCCCGGCGATGCCCAGCCAGATGGTGTCGCCGCCTTTGATCATCTGGTGGTACAGGCGGCTGGCCTTGAAGACGTTGCGGGCCTCGAAACAGGTGCCGCCCATGAACTCCACCAGCCGGGCGGCGGTGATGGAGCGCCCCAGTCCGGCGGGCACGATGTCGGCGGCCTTGGCGAAGTGCGAGTTACATTTGCGCATAAAACCCCTGGGTTGACTTTTCAGGCAGAGCGGGCCGGGTCAGTCGAGCAGCATCACCGCCAGGGCCACCACCGTGGTCCACAGTCCGTCCTTGTGGCCTTCGGCGGTCTGGCAGATGCTGCTGCTGACGAATTGCTGCTTGGCGTCCACGTTGTAGAGCTGCTTGCGTTCGTCCCAGGCGGCGTTGGCGTCCACCTCGATGCCCAGGGTCGAGCCCAGCATGGTGGCGGCCAGGTCCTCGGCGAAATCACCCGCCTGCTTGTGATCCTGCCCGAAGCCGTGGTGCTCGCTGATGTAGCCGTATTGCTTCTTGTCGAAGGGCTGGGCCAGCCCCACCGAGGCGAAGACCCGCCGGCCTGGCTCGTTGGTGTTGATCCGGGCCATGACCACGAAGGTTATCTGGCCCGGCATCAGGTCCTTGATCCCCTCTTCCCGGGAGATGATCTGGCAACCCGGCGGGTAGATGCTGGAGACGGTAACCAGGTTGCAGATCTCGACCCCGGCGTCGCGCAGGGCCAGCTCGAAGCTTTGCAGCTCGTTTTTGTGATGGCCTACACCCTTGGTGAAGAACATCCTCTTGGGCAGAATTTTGTTTTGCACATCCGTTACCCCATGATTTGAGTTACAAAAAGACCACCGAAGCCTCGGGGCCTCCCTGGCCGTTTCCCGGCATTTGTCCGGCTGGGCTTGGCGTCAAGTCCGGGACAAGAAGGCGCGGGTGAAGAGTTTCGGAGCAGTGTCGAAAAAAGTCGTTTATATACCGCAAGCCGGGCCAATAGGCAATAAATTTGATGCACTCGTCCCCAGGGGCCGATGGCCGCAGGCTTATCCCAGATCCCGGTGGGTGATGAAGAGGTTGTCCGTCTCCTCCTTGAGCGTCTGGCGCAGGCGCTCGGCCACCGCCACCGAGCGGTGCTGGCCGCCGGTGCAGCCGATACCGATGGTCAGGTAGCTCTTGCCCTCCCGCCGGTACTGGGGGATTAGGAAACGCAGCAGGGGCAGGAGCCGGGCGAGGAATTCGCGGGCCGGGTCGGTATTGAGCACGAAGGCGGCCACCGTCTCGTCTAGGCCGGTCAGCGGCCTAAGCTCGGGGACGAAATAGGGGTTGGGCAGGAAGCGGACATCGAGGGTGAGGTCGGCCTCCTGGGGCGGGCCGTGCTTGAAGCCGAAGGAGATCAGCCCCACCTGGAGCGTCTGGGGCAGGCCCTGGGCATCGCGGAGCATCTCGCTGCGTAGTCCGTGGGGAGTCAGCCGGGTGGTGTCGATCACCAGGTCGGCCAGGGCGCGGATGGTGGCCAATCGCACTCGCTCTCCCTGGATCCCGGCCCGCAGCGAGGGGCTGGCGAAGGGGTGACGGCGGCGCATTTCGGAGTAGCGCCTAAGCAGGGTCTCGTCGCTGGCCTCGAGGAAGATGACGCTCACTTGGCGCCCGTTCTGCTTTAGCCTTTCGATGATGGCGGCCCCGGCGTCGGCGAAGCCTTGATCGCGGGCGTCCATCACCAGCCCCAGGCGGGTTAGCTGGGGACGGTCGCGGGCCTCGGTCAGGAGCGTGGGCAGCAGGAAGGAGGGCAGGTTGTCGATGCAGTAGAAACCGGCGTCCTCCAGGGCCTTGACTGCCGTGGTCTTGCCGGCCCCGGACATGCCGGTTAAGAGGATGAGGCGTTGTTGATCGGGCATGGCGGGCGGTTGGTGGCGGGGTGCGCTTCGGGCCGCCGGCTCAGGACTTGGGGAGTTTGGGTTTCTTGCGGAACTTAGTGGGAAGGATGCCCAGTTGCTCCCGGTATTTGGCCACGGTTCTTCGGGCTATTCTGATCCCCTCATCCGCGAATTTTTCCGAAAGCAGCAGGTCGCTAAACGGTTTTTCCTGGTTTTCTTCCTGAATCATCTGGCGCAGCTTGACCTTGATGCTCTCCGAGGCCATTGCCTCCTCGCCGTCGTAGCGGGAGATCGAGGAGTTGAAGAAGTATTTCAGCTCGTAGATCCCCTGGGGGGTGTGGACGTACTTGTTGGTGGTCACCCGGCTGACGGTGGACTCGTGCATCCCGATATCATCGGCCACGTCGCGCAGGATCAGGGGCTTGAGGTGGGTGGGGCCCTTCTCGAAGAAGTCTTGTTGAAATTTAACCAGGCTTTCCACCACCTTGTAGATGGTGCGCTGCCGCTGCTGGATGCTTTTTATCAGCCACATGGCGGAGCGCAACTTCTCCTGGATGTAGCCCTTGGTCTCGCTGACCGCCTCGGCGGAAAGCCCGGTTTGATCCTTTAGGATGTCGCGGTAGAACTTGCTGATTTTAAGCCGCGGCAGGCCGTCGTCGTTTAGTTGGATGACGTACTCGTCGTCCAACTTGTAGACGTAGACATCCGGGGTGATGAAGTGGGACTCGTCGTCGGAGAAGGCCCGGCCAGGATGGGGATTTAAGCCGGTGATCACCGTCACCGCCTCCAGCACATCCTTGAGTGGCATCCGGGTGGCCTTGACGATGGCGCCGTAGTTCTTGATCTCCAGGAAGTGCATGTGGTCGCGGACGATCCGGCTGGCGGTGGAGTCGCTGAGCGACAGGTGGGTCAGTTGCAGGAGCAGGCACTCCTTGAGGTTCCTGGCCCCCACCCCCGAGGGATCCATGTCCTGCACCATGGCCAGCACCCGCTGCACGGTGGCCGGGTCGCTCTGGGTGGCGGCCACGATCTCCTCGTCGCTTACCTCCAGGAAGCCGTCCTTGGTCAGGTTGCCCAGGATGAACAAGCCCACCTCCTCCTCATTGGGGGTCAGGTCGTTGAACTTGAGCTGCCAGAGGAGATGATCCTCCAGTGTGGTCTTTTTGGTCAGGATGTCGAGTCGGGAGGGCAGGTCGCCGCTGTCCCGTTCCTTGAAGGAAGAGGAGGTCTCGTACTCGTTTTCGTAATCGCTCCAGTCGATCTCTTTGAGCCCGGCGTTGTCGTCTAAGCTTACCTCGGCGGTGCGTTCCAGGAGCGGGGCCGGCTCCTCGTGGGGCTGGGGCTCGCCCAAGGACTCCTCCGGCAACGGCTCTTGGTCGCCGTCCGGGGAGCTGGCGTCCTCCTCCAGGAGCGGGTTCTGCTCGATCTCCTGCTGCACCGCCTCGGACAGTTCCAGGGTGGAGAGCTGCAGCAGCTTAATGGCCTGCTGGAGCTGGGGGGTCATCACCAGCTGCTGGGTCAGCTTGAGTTGTTGTCGGAGTTCGAGGGCCATGAGTTCAGGGGTGTGCGTCGCCGGCGGGGTTTATAAACCGGGCGAATGGATGGATGAGCGGGGAGGGCCTGACTTCTCACCCATTGTAGAAATTTTTGGGCCAACTACATACTAAAATTTTCGCCCAGGTACATTTTTCTCACCACCTCGCTGGCGATCACCTCCTGGGCGGTGCCCTGGGCCAGGATAGCCCCGGCGTTGACGATGTAGGCGTAATCGCACACCGACAGGGTCTCCCGGACGTTGTGGTCGGAAATCAGCACCCCCAGCCCCTGGTCGCGCAGGGAGCGGATGATCTTCTGTAAATCGATGATCGACAGGGGATCGATGCCGGCGAAGGGTTCGTCGAGCAGGATGAAGCGGGGCCGGGTGGCCAGGGCCCGCATGATCTCCACCCGCCGCCGTTCACCGCCGGACAGGGCCTGGCCCAGGTTGTCGGCCAGGTGTTCGAGCTTCAGCTCCCGCATCAACTGCTCGGTGCGCTCCCGCACCTCGGCGGGCGGCAGGCCCAGGGCCTCAAGGACGATGGCGGCGTTCTCCCGCACCGTGAGTTTCTTGAACACCGAGGCGTCCTGGGCCAGGTAGGACAGGCCCTGGCGGGCCCGGCGGTGAATGGGCAGCCGGGTCAGCTCCTCGCCGTCCAGCAGCACCTGGCCCTGATCGGGTTGGATGAAGCCGACGATGGAGTAGAAGGTGGTGGTTTTTCCCGCCCCGTTCGGCCCCAGGAGACCGACCACCGAGCCGCTGTTCACCGTCAGGCTGACGCCGTCAACCACGGTGCGGCGCTGATAGCGTTTGACGATCCGCCTGGTCTCTAGTATCGACATTGGGAGCCCCTATGGTTTTGGGTTGGAGTCGGGGTAGAAGAAGGCCTTGACCCGCTCGCCGGGCTTCTGGCCCTTTTCGACCACGCTCCGCCCGTCGTCCAGGTAGAGGACAAAGGTCTCGCCGGTCACCACGTTGTTGTTCTGCCAGACCTTGGTGTTGCCGGTCAGCACCACCTTGCGCTCCTTGGAGAAATACTCGGCCTGGTCGCCGGTGCCCACCCAGTCCTGCTTGGTGATCTCGACATGGCCCTTGGCCAGCAGGCGTTTGATGTCCCGGCTGTCGCCGCTCTTGGCTGCCTCGGCACCCGAGGTGTAATAGACGGTCATCTCGTCGGAGTGGATGGTCAGTTCCTCCTGTTTGGCCTCTACCTGGCCCGAGAAGAAGACTGAGTTGTCTTTCTGGTTGGCGATCATCTGATCGGCCTCCACCTGCACCGGGGTCTTGGGAGGCGCGGCCCCGGCCGGAAGAGGCAAGGCCAGAAGCAGGAAGGGGACAACGCCGGTGGCGATTTTTTTCCAGGATGAGTTCATCATTAAAGATACCAATAGGCTCTTAGCGTTTTTGCTGTGTTTTTGTCTTCTGAGGTCGGTCATCCGCCCTCTGTTCTGGGTACAACTTGAGGATCTCTGTCCGCCGGGCCTGGGTCAGCCCCCGTTCGGTGATCAGCCCGGTGATCAGTCTCGCCGGGGTGACATCGAAGCCGTAGTTGGCGCCGGGGGTGGATGGCGGGGCGATCAGCACCGATTCTAGCCCCCCCGACCTGCTCA
>JAJXUT010000051.1 GCA_021782655.1 Deltaproteobacteria bacterium | reverse complement strand
CGGTGGTCGCCGAACCAGAGGCACGGGATCTGGTCCGGATGCCGAAGACGCATGGAATGAAGAAGCGCCACCCGAGGGCGGCGCGCTGACTCAACTGCCCTGGGGCCTGATCTTGCTCAGCACCGAATCGACCACCCGGTAGATCTCCTGGTCGTCACCGAACACGTCCTGCACCTTGGGGTGCTGCACCAGATCTTCGGTGATATACTGGGTAAGATAGAGACTGACGAGGTTGGGGTTGGAAACCAGGGAGCGGATGGGGGCGATCTTGAACTGAACATCAAACTCCTCCATGTCGCCCAGCTTGGTGAACAGGTTCACGAACACCTCTCGCAAGTCGCGGTCGGAGGAGGTCTCGACGATATGCTCGTCCATCAGGCGTTGCACCAGCTTAAGGGCCAGCTCGTCGGCGTGCTTAAAGCAGGCCTGCATCATGAAACGGCGCTCGCGCTCCCGGTCCCTGTCGATTGCCTTGACCGCCTTGTCCCCGGCGCCATAAGGATTACTCGTTCGTGCCATGCTGTCCCCTTTAGTCTTTTTTATGATGAAATGCCTTGAATGTTCGTTTAGTTAGCCCCTTGCCGGCGGCATCAACCCCGGCGTCCGCCGGTGGCCGGCGACGGATGCCGTACCCATCCGCTTGATACCATAAAATAATTGATTCAGAAAACAAATTAAAGTAAATGATGTATTTTTTGTTCTCGATTGCGCGACATCGGGCGGATGGACGGGGCTTGCCGACCTGGGCCAGACGCGGCGGTGATGACTTTAAAGATGAGCAGGGAGGTGGCAAGATGACCGAAGAAACCAAGGGCAAGGCCGTGAAGAAGAGCCTGACCATCCTGATCCCGGAGGGGGTGGTGGCGGCGCCGATTCTCAAGGCGGTCGCCGGGCTGGCGGAACGCTACCAACTGGGCCTGTACCTGTCCACGGCCCAGAATCTCAGGCTGCTCGACATAAAAGACGAGGACGAGGAGGCCATCCAGGCGGCGCTGACGGCAGCAGGGGCCGAGCTTAAGGGGCCGGGCAAGTTCCCGCTCCCCAAGATCTGCGTCGGCGGGACGTACTGCAACCTGGGGCTGGTCGACACCATGGCCCTCTCCCGGAAGATCCTCGCCGCCTACAAGGGCCAGATGCCAGTGAAGCCGAAATTCAAGATCGCCATCTCCGCCTGCCCGGCGGCCTGCTCCGACGCCCTGCTGGCCGACATCGGCATCCGGGCCACCAAGGCGGGCTACGAGGTTTACGCCGGGGGCAAGGGCGGGCCGTTCCCCAAGGTAGGCCGCCGGGTCGCCAAAGGGGCGGACGAGGAGACGGTGGTGGAGATGGTTGGCCGGCTGGCGGCCTTCCACGCCCGCAAGACCGAAAAGAAACAACGCCTGACCAAGCTGCTGGATGACCCGGAGTTCCCCTTCCCGGAGGTATGAACGGGCCGGGAGCCGCCCTATTTCCGGGGCTGGCCCTCCAACTGCCCGTAGAGGTCGGGGTAAAGCTCCTTGGCGCACTGGGGGCAGATGCCGTGGGTGAACTCGGCGTCGGTACGGGTGCTGATATAGTCCTCCACCCGGCGCCACTTGCCCTCCGGGTCGCGGATCTGCTGGCAGTTGGCGCAGATGGGCAGCAGGCCGCTCAAGGTCTTGACCCGGGCCAGGGCCTGGGTCAGCTCCTCGATTAGCTGCTCCTTGTCGTTTTCCGTTTCCTGGCGGAAGGACACCTCCTGGGAAAGCGCCTGGTTGGCGCGGGTCAGGTCCTCGGTGCGGGCCAGCACCCGTTCCTCCAGTTCGCCGTGGGCCTGCCGCAGGGCCAGCACCGCCTGGTCTCGCTCCCTCAAGCTTCTGGCGACCGAAAGGAAGCTGACCAGCATCGCCGACAGCAGCACCAAGGCCATCGCCCCCACCGAGAGCATGACCCTGGAAAGCAGCCGGTGCAGTTCGGTGCGGACGGTGGTGTTGTCGTAGTAGATCTCGAAGGCCCCGGCAAAATCAGGACCATAAACAATCGGCACGTAGGTCTCGACCACATCCACCGGCATGAGCTGGCCCTCCATGGAGGTGGTATCCTTGCGCACCAGCTTGCTAAAGGTCTGGCCGCGGGCCACGATGTCCTTAAAATAGGCCATACGGTTGGTATCGCCGATCTCCGGCTTATCGCTGGAGTAGATGATCTTGCCGGTGGGGGTGAAGACCCGCACCTTGACGATCTTGAAGACGCGCCGCATCTCCAAGAGCTGCCCCTCCTTGACCGGCGACAGGGGGGCGTCCTGGAAGTCCTGGGCGCTGGGGAAGAGACGCATGGCCATGAAGTTGGCCACCTTGATCGCCTGCCGCTCCGAGTTGTGGGCGGCGATATCCACGAAGGCGGGGTCCAGGTAGAAGACGATGTAGAGCGGGAAGCAAACCAGGGCCAAGATCGAGGCGGCGAGCAGCCCGGTGAGGATATTGGCCTTGGGATTCAAGTTGGGCATGACCGGTTCCGGGGCTGAGGGAGGCTTATTCTTAAAGATGGCAAAGGATGGCAGTCGCCGCTGGTGCTGGTAAACTCTAGCAAGTCGTTTTACCGCAAGTCAATAGCCGGATGAAAAATCCGCCCATTTCTGCCTTGCGGGCGGACGCCCACCCTATTTTGAGCGGAGGAACAGATGGAGTCAAACATCGTTGACGTAGCAATCGTCGGCGCCGGGCCGGCGGGTTTGCAAGCCGCTATCCACGCCGCCCGCAAGAAGGCCACGGTGGTGGTCTTCGGCAAGGGAGAAGCAAGCAGCATCCATGCCGCCCATGTGGAAAATTATCTGGGGCTGCCGGGAGTAATCTCCGGGGCCGAGCTGCTGGCGGCGGGCCGCGAGCAGGCGTCCCGCTTCGGGGCCGAACTGCGCGAGGTGGATGTGCTGCGCATCGACGAGGGGGAAGGAAAATTTCTGCTGCACACCGAGACCGGCCCCTGCCAGGCGCGGACAGTGATCCTGGCCACCGGCGGGGCTCGCAAGAAACTAAAGGTGCCGGGCGAAAAGGAGCTGCTGGGCCGGGGGGTAAGCTACTGCGTGGACTGCGACGCCAACTTCTACCGCAATGCCCCGGTGGCGGTGGTGGGCAACGGCAGCGCGGCAGTGGATGGGGCGCTGACCCTCCTGGGCTACACCCCCCAAGTCTTTCTGGTCTCAGAACGGCTGGAGATCAGCGAGGAGCTGCGGGCCAAGCTATGCCAGAGCCGGATTAACCGCCGGGAGGGGGTGTGGGTCAAGGAGATCGGCGGCGTTTCGGCGGTGGATTCGCTGCTCCTCACCGACGGCTCCCATCTGCCGGTGGAGGGGGTGTTCGTGGAGTTGGGGGCCAAGGGCGCCATCGAGCTGGCCATGAATCTGGGGGTGATGCTCGACGCCGACACCATGACCCACATCGAGACCAACAAACGCCAGGAAACCAACATCCACGGCATCTACGCCGCCGGCGACATCGCTGGCCAGCCCTACCAGATGGCCAAGGCGGTAGGCGAAGGCTGCGTGGCGGGCTGGGAGGCGGCCAACCATGCCCGGGCGCAAAGGCGGGCCGATGCCGTCTAGCCAGGCCGAAGACCGGGGCAATCAGGTCGAGACCGACCTGAAATTTCTGCGGCTGGCCCAGGCCCAGGCCGGGGCGGCGGGCCGGCGGGGGGAGGTGCCGGTGGGCGCCGTGCTGGTGGGGGCGGACGGTCAGCCCCTGGCCCAGGACGGCAACCGCACCATCGAATTATCCGACCCCTGCGCCCACGCCGAGATCCTGGTCTTGCGGGCCGCCGGGGCCAGGCTTGGCAACTACCGGCTGCCAGGCGTCACCCTCTACGTCACCCTGGAGCCCTGCCTGATGTGCATGGGGGCCATGATCCACGCCCGCCTGGCCCGGCTGGTCTTCGCCGTCCCCGACCCCAAGGCCGGGGCGGCGGTGAGCCGTTACCGGATCGGCCAGGACCGGATGCTGAACCACACCATCCGCATCGACCAGGCAGAGGGTGAAATCTCCACCGAGTGCGTGGGGCTGCTCAAAGACTTCTTCCGGGTCCGGCGGGTGGGGGATTTCGCCACAAAAAAAGGCAGGGCCCGAAGACCCTGCCTTTCCAAGGAGGAGTAAAAGGAGACGAAGCATCACCTTTCAACTACACCATACTACAACGTAGTATAACAGTCAAGCCCGCGACGATTTTTTTTTCATTCTCCGTGCCTTGGCGTTCTGGTGGGCGCATTATAAATTTTAACATCTGAAAAATACCAGCCGCAAGCTACCGGAAACGAAAAATTTAATCGCCGCCGCAAAAAAATCCAGCTCAGCCCCCCCACCTCCGTCGTCCTTCCCGCGACCAAGTGGCCCAAGGGGCGAAATCAACCACCACCAACGAGGCAAGCTAAAAATGAGCGAATTCACCAACGTCACCGTGGTCAAGAAGGCCAACATCTACTTTAACGGTCAGGTCACCAGCCGGACGGTCATCTTTACCGACGGCACCAAAAAGACCCTGGGCATCATGCTGCCGGGGGAGTACGAGTTCGGCACCGCCGACAGCGAGATCATGGAGATCATGAGCGGCGAGCTTACGGTCAGCCTGCCGGGGGGCACGGGCTGGCAGGAGGTGCGGGGCGGCGAGTCCTTCACCGTGCCCGCCAACTCCAAGTTTAAGTTGCGGATCAAGACCATTACCGACTACTGCTGCTCCTTCGTGAAGTGAGCCTTCCCCCGCCGTCCTTCCCCAGGCCCGTATTCCGCTGATCCCAGGTTATGGCCATGCCGGCGGGCGCGCTCCTGATCTTTGTCCTCACCTACGCCGGGGTGGCCTTGGGCCATATTCCGGGGCTCAAACTCGACCGCACCGGGATCGCGGTCCTGGGCGCCATCGCCATGGTCAGCGGCGGCTTCGTGTCGCTTAGACAGGCGGTGGCGGCCATCGATTTCCCCACCATCCTTCTGCTCTACGCCCTGATGATCGTCTCCGCCCAGTTGCGCCTGGGCGGCTTCTACACCCGCATCGCCAAACACCTGGCCGCGAGTCTTAACCGCCCCCGGCTCTTCCTGCTGATTCTGATGCTCTCCAGCGCCGGACTCTCCGCCCTGCTCGCCAACGACATCATCTGCCTCGCCTTCACCCCGGTATTGATCTACACCCTGCTGCCGGAAGGGCGCCTGACGACCCCCTTTCTGCTCGGCCTGGCGGTGAGCAGCAATATCGGCTCGGCGGCCACCCTGATCGGCAACCCGCAGAACATGCTGATCGGCCAGGTGGGACGGTTGGCCTTCGGCCCTTTTCTGGCCTTCAGTATTTTCCCTGTTGTCTTTTCCCTGCTGGCGGGGTATCTGCTCATCTGCTGGCGCTACGGGGGCAGGATGACCGCCCCGGTGGCGGCGGTAAGGGTAAGCGGCGACCGGGACTGGCCACCGTTCAACGCCGGGCAGTCGGCCAAGGGCCTGCTGGCGGTGGCGGCCCTAATCGGGCTCTTCTTCACCCCGGCGCCCCGGGAACTGTCGGCCATGGCGGTGGCGGGGGTGCTGCTCTGCAGCCGTCGGCTGGAATCCAGACAGATCCTGAAGCTGGTGGACTGGCAGCTCCTCACCCTGTTCTGCTCCCTGTTCGTGGTGGTGGAGGGGGTGACCAGCGCCGGCCTGCCGCAGATGGTGATGGCCTTCCTGGGCCGGCACGGGCTGGCCCTCGCCCACCCCCCTATCCTTACCCTGACCGCCACCGCCTTGAGCAACTTGGTCAGCAACGTGCCAGCCACCGTGCTGCTGATAAAATTTCTTGACCCCCGCCGACTTCTGGAGTGGTATATTCTTGCCATCTCCAGCACCTTCGCCGGCAACCTGATGCTGGTGGGGAGCATCGCCAACCTGATCGTGGTGGAGCAGGCCGGGGCCATGGGGGTGCGACTGACCTTCGGCGAACACCTGCGGATCGGGGCGCCCATCACCGCCCTTTCGCTGCTCTTCCTGTTAGGCTGGCTTGCAATACACCATTAACCTGGTATTTTTTGTCAATGAACAAACGAATTGCCGTTGTCGTCCTCATCATACTGATCGTGGTCGGGCTGCTGTGGAAGATCTTCAAGAACGACGCCAGCGTCAAAAAGGTGGAAGCGCCGCCGGAGAAGACCGCCATCGCCCGCATTTGGCCGTTTAAGATGATCGTTGACGCCACGGGCCGGGTGACCCCGGAACGGGAGGTGGCCATCAAGTGCAAGGCGAGCGGCGAGATGATCAAGGTGCCGGTGGAGATGAGCCAGGCGGTGAAAAAGGGTGATCTCCTGGCCCAGCTCGACCCTGGCCAGGAGGAGCGGGGGGTGGGCCGGGCCCAGGCGGAACTGACCGCGGCCCGCGCCCAGGCGGCCCAGGCCCGGCTCAACCTGACGGTAGCGGAACGCAACCTGGTCAGCGAAGGCGAGCGGGCCAAATCCGCCGAGCAGGCGGCCCAGGCCAAGGCCAGCGAGGAGCAGGCCAAGGAGGGGCGCGCCGAGGCCCTGTTCGCCAAAAAGATGATCAGCCAGGAGGAGCTTGAGGCGGCCAAAAGCGCCAATGCCTCGGCCCAGGCCGGTCTTAAAGACGCCCAGGCCAGGGTGCGGGATGTGGGCAGCAAGAAGGATCAGGTCGAGGCCCGGCGGCAGGAGGTGAGCGGAGCCACGGCCCAGGCCGAGGCCGCCCGCCTGCGGCTGGCCGACGCCGAGGAACGACTGGCCGACACCAAGATCCTCTCGCCCCTGGACGGGGTGGTGGCCAGTTGCAACGTCCAGGCCGGCCAGATCATCTCCTCCGGGATCGACACCGTGGGCGGGGGCACCACCATCATGACCGTGGACGACCTCTCCCGCACCTACG
Source organism: Deltaproteobacteria bacterium (assembly GCA_021782655.1). Classification (GTDB taxonomy): domain Bacteria; phylum Desulfobacterota; class Desulfobulbia; order Desulfobulbales; family VMSU01; genus VMSU01. Next base: position 11,430 of record JAJXUT010000051.1, on the reverse strand, counting down.
TCCTGGTGGCGGTGGACGAGAGTGACATCGGCAAGGTGGCGCCGGGCCAGCCGGCCAAGATCCGGGTGGACGCCTACCCCGACCAGATGTTCAATGGCGAGGTGGCCCTGGTGGGCAACCGGGGGATCAACAACTCAAGCATGATCACCTTCGAGGTCAAGGTGGAGGTGAAGGACGACAAACGCGACCTGCTCAAACCGGAGATGACCGCCAACGTCAGCATCGTCACCAAGGACAAGCTGGACAGCCTGCTGGTGCCGGTTTCGGCGCTCGAACGACGTAAAGGCCTCAGCTGGGTCACGGTCAAGAAAAAAGACGGCTCCACCAGCCGCCGGTTAGTGGTCATCGGCGACAGCAACAGCGAGTTCGTCGAGATCCTAAAGGGCCTGGAGGTGGGCGAGCGGGTGGTGTTGACCCCTGAGGGCGGCTTAAGCCGCTGGCAGGCCGACCGCCAGGGAAAGGACGGCCAGGGCGGCAAGCGGCTCGACCGGGGCGCCAAACTGCGGCTGATGGGCTTTGACCGGGATGTCAAGTAGCCGATGATCGCCGTCCGCAACCTACGGAAATCCTACCGCCTGGGCTCGGAGACGGTCTGGGCGCTCAAGGGGGTGGACATGGAGGTCGCCAAAGGCGAGATGGTGGCCATCACCGGGCCCTCGGGCAGCGGCAAATCCACCCTGCTTCGCGTCCTGGGCGGTCTGGAGACGGCGGACGAAGGCGAGTATCTCTTAAACGGCGAAACAGTCGCAACCCTATCCTCCGACCGGCGGGCCACGCTGCGCAACCGGCGCATCGGCCTGGTATTTGAAACCTTCACCCTCCTGCCCAGGGTCTCGGTGCTGGAGAACGTGGAGTTGCCCCTGCTTTACGCCGGCCGCCGCGACGCCAAGCAGGCCGCCATCCAGGCCCTGGAGGCGGTGGGCTTAGCCGACGAGCGTGGCCGCGACCCCGAGCAACTATCCGCCAGCCAGCGCCAACGGGTGGCTCTGGCCCGGGCGGTAGCGGCCCGGCCGGAGCTCCTCCTGGCCGACGAGCCCACCGGACGGCTCGGCTCCGAAGCCGGACTGGCGTTCATGGAACTGCTCACCGTCCTCAACCGCCAGGGCCAGACCCTGGTCATCGCCACCCATGACCGCCAGGTGGCGGCGGCCTGCGGACGGGCCATCGCCCTCCGCGACGGCAGGATGGAGGCGGATGCGCCATGCTGATCTGGACCCTGATCAAGATCGCGGTCAAGAGTCTGACGGCCAACCTCCTGCGCAACCTGCTCGCCATGCTGGGGATCATCATCGGGGTGGGGGCGGTGATCTCCATGCTGGCCCTGGGGGCCGGGACCCAGGCCCAGTTGCTCAGCCGGGTGAACGCCCTGGGCACCAACCTCCTGGTGGTGCGGCCCGGCGGCGATTACTGGGCCGGGGCCCGGGCGGCGGACACCACCATGACCCTCAAGCTCGCTGACGCCGACACCATCCTTCAGGACATCTCCCGGGTGGAGGCGGTGGCGCCGCTGGTCATGGGCCGGGCCCAGGTCAGATTCTTCCGCCAGAACCTAAACGCCACCATCGTCGGGGCCTCCCAGACCGGGCTCGCCCTGCGCGGCTTCGAAGTGGACCGGGGGGTGGGGTTCTCGGTGCTTGAGGACGAACATGTGGCCAGGGTGGCCCTGCTGGGGGCGAACGCGGCCCGGCGGCTGTTCGGGGGCCAGAATCCGCTGGGCGAGACCATCCGGATCAAGGACGTCAACTTCCAGGTGATCGGGGTACTGAAACCCAAACCCGATCAGGGCTGGTTCGATCCCAACGACATGGTGCTCATCCCCCTGCTCACCGCCATGAAACAGGTGCTGGGCCAAGACTACCTGACCGAACTCGATGTCAAGCTGGTGCCGGATACCGATCCCGCCTGGGCCGAGGGACGGATCAGCGCCATCCTGCGCGCCAACCATCACCTCCTGCCCCAGACCGAGGACGACTTCCACCTCAGAAACCAGGCAGAGCTGGGCAAGATGGCCGCCTCCCTCACCCGCGCCTTCAGGCTGCTCCTGGGGGGGATTGCCGGCGTCTCGCTGTTGGTGGGCGGCATCGGCATCATGCACATCATGCTGCTCACCGTGACCGAGCGGGCGGGCGAGATCGGGGTGCGCAAGGCCATCGGGGCCCGCCAGATGGACATATTGGTTCAGTTCCTGCTGGAGTCGATGCTAATCAGCGGCCTGGGCGGCCTCTGCGGGATCGGCCTGGGACTGACGGTGGCCTGGGGGGTCAGCCGGTTCACCGACTTCACCATGCTGGTCGAGGGCCGGGGGGTGATGCTGGCGCTGATGGTCTCGGCCCTGGTGGGGCTAGTCTTCGGTTTCTATCCCGCCCTGCGGGCCGCCAAACTAAACCCCAACCAAGCCTTGGGTTATCGATGAAAAGTTCAACCCGTCCACCGTTGCGGCTGCTGTTGCTGACCGCCCTGCTCTGCTCCTCCTGCGTCAAGCAGCTCCTGCCCGGGAACTCCATGTCCGAGGCGACGATCAGCGGCGAGACCAGGGTGAAGGAGCTGTTGTCCCACTTAAGCCCCAAACCGGTCGAATCGCCCCCGGCCGCCCAGGCCCTGGAGGCCGGGGCAACAACCAACGCCCCGCTCTCCTTGAGCCTGCAAGAGGCGATCGTGGATGGGCTCTCCGGCAACCAGGCCTTCAAGGTGGAACGGTTCAAGCCCTCGCTCAGCCGGGCCCACGAAGAGGTGGAGCGGGCCGCCTTCGACCCCCTGCTCACTGGCACCACGGGCCGTCTTCGGGGCGAGGGCAGCGCCTCGTCCCTGTCGCACGACCTGAGCACCGCCGGGCGCTTGGGCGAGGTGGACGAGACCCGCTCCGGGGTGGGGATCAAGCAGATGACCCCCTTGGGCGGCTCGGTGGAGGCCAAGGCGGTCGAGGATCGGCAGGACCTGGAGGATGCCCAGGGCCGCCACGGGGTTGAACGAAGCTGGGACGTGACCATCACCCAGGCCCTGCTACGGGGCCGGGGTCCGGACGTCACCCTGGCCCGGCTGCGCCAAAGCCGGCTGGACACCGAGATGTCGCTCTACGAGCTGCAAGGCGCCGCCGAGGCCCTGGTCTCCCAGATCGAACAAGGCTACTGGAATTTCATCCTCGCCCGCCGCTCGCTCGACATCTACCGGCAATCGCTGGCCATCGCCAAGGCGCAGACGGAGGAGGTTAGGGAGCGGATCAAGCTAGGCAGTCTGGCGGAGAGCGAGGGGGCGGCGGCCCAGGCCGAGCAGGCGGCGCGCTACCAGCAGACGGTGGCGGCGGAGGGAGCCCTGGCCAAGGCCAAACTCAACCTCCTGCGGCTGGTCAACCCCAACGGCCATCCCGACTGGCAGGCGGACATCGAGCCCGCCGACGCCCCGGAACTGCCCGACCTGGCCTTAGACCAGGTGGATAGCCACGTGGCCCTGGCCCTAGCCCGGCGGCCCGATCTCAACCAGGCCAAACTCATGGTACGGCGCCGGGAGATCGAGGTGGTGACCACCAAGAACGGGCTCCTACCCAAGCTCGATCTCTTCGTCTCCCTGGGTGGCTCCCACTACAGCGACTCCTTCCTGGGCCAGGATGACCGCCAGGGCTCGCAGAAGCTCTACGGCGGCGGCCTGACCCTCTCCCTGCCCCTGGGCAACCGGGAGGCCAAGGCCCGCCGCGCCGCCGCCGGCTGGTCGCTGGAACAGGCCAACGCCGCCCTGGCCAACATGGAGCAACTGGTGCAGGTGGACGTGCGCTCGGCCTACGTCGATGTGGAGCAGACCCAGGCCCAGGCGCAGGCCGCCGCCGCCACCTGCGCCCTGCGCCAAAAGACCCAGGAACTGGAACAGGAAAAGTTCCGCCTGGGCCGCTCCACCACCCTGGAGGTGGCCCAGGCCCAGCGGGACCTGGTGGCCAGCCAGATCGCCCAGGCCCAGGCGGTGGTCGGCGTCCGCCAGGCACTGGTCACCCTCTACCGCCTGGAAGGCTCGCTGCTCTCCCACCGGGGCATTGTTCCCTGAACGGCTGCTTAACCCGGCGGCCTTTCCAGCAGCATCTCGGCCAGGGTCATCTTGACCCGAGGCAGGCTGCGGGCGCCAAGAAATTCTTGCTCAAGACGCACCATTGTTTTAAAGAATCTAGTGCGATCCAGGGTGGGAACGTCGCTTAACCCCTGGGTCAACTCCTGGCAGCGGAAACAGCCGGGGAACTGGCGGCGTTGGCCGTTGGGGCTAATCAAACTGGCCGGGGCCCCGTGCAGACGGCAGATCAACAGCCGGTGCCGGTAGAGCCCGCACAGCCCGTGATCGTTTACCGGGCACATCACCTGGGGCCGCTCGCCCTGGGACAAGGCCGTCCGACAACTGACCACGGCCTCCTGGGCCCGAGCCTGATAGTCGGCCTGGCGCTCGGCGGGAAGCTCGGAGAGGCCCTGCCAAAGGTAGGCCCACTCTAGATAGGTGTGATGCTGAAAGTAGCTATCGCAACAGTTGTCTGGGCAGCCCTGACAGGAAAAGGCAAGCCGGGAGGCGACCTGCTCGTAGGCCGACTCCATCTCGGCGTAGAGATCGGCAAGGGCGGCAAAGGTTGACATGGCGGCTTCCTCGGAAATGGTATGGATTGGGAACAACTAAATAACCGGCTCTTTCTGGCCATCAACGCCGGTGCGGGCGAAAATCAGGCCGTGGATGGAGCGGCCAGGCTGGTGGCCAGCTACCTGCCGCTCGCCTTCATCGGGGTACTGATCTACCTGTGGCTACGCCCGGAGTCGGAAAGGCGGCGGGCCGCCCTGCACGCCGGCTATGCCGCCAGCCTGGCCCTGGGGGTCAACCTGTTGATAACCCTGACCTATTTCCACCCCCGGCCCTTCATGGAGGGCCTGGGCCGGGAGCTAATCCCCCACGCCCCCGAGACCTCCTTCCCCTCGGATCATAGCACCTTCATGCTGGCCATCGCCTCCCGGCTCTTACTTGACCGGGCGACGCGATGGTGGGGCGTCTTCCTCTTCCCGCTCGGGGTGTTGGGGGGGCTGGCCCGGGTGTTCTGCGGGGTGCATTTCCCCTTCGACATCGCGGGCTCCCTGGTGGTGGGGGCAGCCACCGCCGCCGCCCTCTGGCTGGCCAGAGGGCGGCTAACTCCGCTGGATAAGGCCATGTCCAGGCTGCTTGGCCTGTTAACGCCTCGCTGCCTCCGGCCCGCGAATGGCCCATGAACGACGAGGGTGAGCTCAAATCGCTGAAGACGATCACCGCGGTGGTCTATGCCCTGCAGGCCCTCTCCTTCCTGTTCGGGGTAACCTTCCTGGCGGCGGTGATCGTCAACTACGTGAAAAAGGACGACGTCTATGGCACCTGGCTCGAATCCCACTTCCGTTGGCAGATCCGCACCTTCTGGTTCGGTCTGCTGTGGGCCGGCCTGGGGGTGGCCACCTTTTTGATTTTAATCGGCCACCTGGTGCTGATCGCCGACGGGGCCTGGCTGGTTTACCGGGTCGTCAAGGGGAGTTTAAACCTCTTCGACGGCAAGGAGATGTACCGGACGCCAGGGCCTCGAGTTTAGGGACTGTTACCGCAAGTCGCGGCCCCTGTCCAAGATTTTTTTACGCGAAATTTGCTGGCGTCGCAAAGACAGATCTGCTGCGGCGCGAGGCGACTTGGCTAATTAGGCATACCATATAACCCGCGCCTGGCATAGCAGCCCTTTTGCTTAGCCAGCCGCTCCCTTTTTTCGAGATCATCTTACTATGAACCAACTGGCGTGCTTCAAGGCCTACGACATCCGGGGCCGCTATCCCGAGGAGTTGAACGAGGACCTGGCCTACTTTATCGGCCAGGCCTGCGCCGCCTGCCTTAAGCCCAAGGCGATGGCGGTGGGCCACGACATCCGCCTCTCCGGGCCCGGGCTTACCGACGCCTTGGCCGAGGGCCTGATGGACGCCGGGGTCGAGGTGCTGGACCTAGGCCAGTGCGGCACCGAGGAGATCTACTTTGCCGCCGCCACCCTGGAGGTCGAGGGCGGGGTCATCGTCACCGCCAGCCACAACCCGGCGGACTACAACGGCATGAAGCTGGTGCGCCAGGGGGCGAGGCCGGTGAGCGGCGACTCGGGGCTCATGGACATCGAGCGGCGGACGGCGGCCAGACAGACGGTCACGGCCAAGAACAAGGGCCGGCGGCAAAAAATCAACCCCCGGCCCGCCTACATCGAGCACCTGCTGGGCTACATCGAACCCGCCCGGCTCAAGCCCCTGGCCCTGGTGGTCAATGCCGGCAACGGCGCTGCCGGGCCGGTGCTCGATCTTCTGGAAAAGAAGCTGCCCTTCCGGTTCATCAAGCTCTGTCATGAGCCGGACGGGCGCTTCCCCAACGGGGTGCCCAACCCCCTGCTGCCGGAAAACCGGGCGCTCACCGCCCAGGCGGTCAGGGAGCAGGGGGCCGACCTCGGCATCGCCTGGGACGGCGACTTCGACCGCTGCTTCCTGTTCGACGAACGGGGCGAGTTCGTGGAGGGCTACTACATGGTGGGACTGCTGGCCCAGGCCATGCTCCGGCGGGCGCCGGGGGCCAAGATCATCCACGACCCCCGACTGACCTGGAACACCGAGGAACTGGTGCGCCAGGCGGGCGGGGTGCCGGTGATGAGCAAAACCGGACACGCCTTCATCAAGGAACGGATGCGGCTCGAGGACGCGGTCTATGGCGGCGAGATGAGCGCCCACCACTATTTCCGGGACTTCGCCTACTGCGACTCAGGCATGATCCCCTGGCTCCTGGCCTGCCAGCTAGTCTCGGAGCACGGCCCCCTTTCCTCCCTGCTGGCGGAGCGAAAGCGGGCCTTCCCGGTCTCGGGCGAGATCAACTCCAAGGTCGCCGCCCCCCAGGCTACGCTAGCGCGGGTCAAGGAACGGTTCGCTAAAGGGGGGCGGCTGGACTACACCGACGGCCTAAGCGTCGAGTTCGACGCCTATCGCTTCAATCTGCGGATGTCAAACACCGAGCCGGTGATCCGCCTAAACGTGGAAAGCCGGGGCGACCGACGGCTGATGGAGGAGAAGACCGCCGAGCTCTTGGCGGAGATCAGAAAGGGATAAGAGACCAACAAGGCGACGGGAGCCGGAGACCAACCCCCTCCGCCGGCCTGAATTTTACCACTTAACGGAGACAGGAGAATTACCAGTGGCAGACAAAATCACCTATTCGGCAGACGGCGCCATCAAGGTGCCCAACCACCCGATCATCCCCTTCATCGAGGGCGACGGCATCGGCCCGGACATCTGGGCCGCCAGCCGTAAGGTGCTGGACGCGGCGGTGGCTAAGGCCTTCGGCGGCGAGCGGCAAATCGAATGGCTAGAGGTCTATGCCGGCGAAAAGGCCAAGGCCAAGACCGGCGAGTGGCTGCCGGAGGCCACCTTCGCAGCCCTCCGCCAGTACAAGGTGGGGATCAAGGGGCCGCTCTCCACCCCGGTGGGCGAGGGCATCAGGAGCCTCAACGTCACCATCCGTCAGGTGCTCGACCTCTACGCCTGCGTGCGGCCGGTACGCTACTACCAGGGGGTGGTGAGCCCGGTCAAGGCCCCGGAACTGGTGGACATGGTGATCTTCCGGGAGAACACCGAGGACGTTTACGCCGGCATCGAATGGGCCCAAGGCAGCGAACAGGCCAAGAAGATCATCGACCTTGTGGCCAGCCTGGGCAAGACCATCCGCCCCGACTCCGGGATCGGCATCAAGCCGATTAGCGTCACCGGCAGCAAGCGCCTGGTCAAGATGGCCATCCAGTACGCCATCGACAACCACCGGCCGTCGGTCACCCTGGTGCACAAGGGCAACATCATGAAGTTCACCGAGGGCGCCTTCCGTGCCTGGGGCTACGAGGTGGCGCGGGAGTCCTTCGGCGACCAGGTGATCTCCGAGGACGACATGTGGAAGAACCACGGCGGCAAGCTGCCGGCGGGCAAGCTGCTGATCCAAGACCGCATCGCCGACGCCATGTTCCAGCAGATCCTCTTGCGGCCCGCCGAGTACAGCGTGCTCGCCATGCCCAACTTGAACGGCGACTACATGTCCGACGCCCTGGCTGCCCAGGTCGGGGGCTTGGGAATTGCGCCCGGCGCCAATATCGGCGACCAGGTGGCGGTGTTCGAGGCCACCCACGGCACCGCCCCCAAGTACGCCGGCCAGGACAAGGTCAACCCCGGCTCGTTGATCCTCTCCGGGGTGATGATGCTGGAGCACCTGGGCTGGATCAAGGCCGGGGAACTGGTGCAGAAGGCCCTGGCCGCCACCATCTCCCAGAAGACGGTGACCTACGACCTGGCCCGGCTGATGGAGGGGGCCACCGAGCTTAAATGCTCGGCCTTTGCCGAGGCCATCATCCGCAATATGGGGTGATGGCGGAGGATAACCCCGGCCACAACCGGCGGCAGTCGGGGCTGATCGCGGCCCTCCTGGAGCTGTGTTTTCCCCCGTCCTGCCTCCTCTGCCGGACGGGGCTGCCCGCCTTTGGCGAGACCCAGCTCTGCCCCAACTGCCGGACGAAAATCAGGCTGATCGCCCCGCCGCTCTGCCGCTGTTGCGGGACGGAATTCCTGGGGGCCGGGGAGAACCATCTCTGCGGACCCTGCCTGGCCAGCCCCCCATATTTCGAGCGGGCGAGATCCGTGTTTCGCTACGACGACCAGAGCGGCCGCCTGCTGCACGCCTTCAAGTACGGGGGTAAGACCGCCGGCCGCCGCACCTTCGCCGCCTTGGCCAGGGAGTCGGGGGCGCTTTCGGAACTTGCGGAGCCGGAGCTGATTCTACCGGTGCCCTTGCATCCGCGCCGGTTGCGGGCCAGGGGTTTCAACCAGGCCCTGGTGCTGGCCCTCTTCCTGATGCCCGAGCGGCGGGAGCGGATACGTCCAGACCTCTTGCGCCGCCATCGCTGGACCGAGCCCCAGACCTCCCTGAGCGGCCAGGCTCGGCGGCAGAATCTGAGCGGCGCCTTTTCCCTCGGCGATCCGACGCGGGTGCGCGGACGCCGGATCCTGCTGGTGGATGACGTGTTCACCACCGGCACCACCATCAACGAATGCGCCAAGGCCTTGCGGCAGGCAGGAGCGGCCCAGGTCGAGGCCCTGACCCTGGCCCGGGTCGGCACCGGCCTCCAAACAACGGGCTAACACTGATGAAGAACAGACCCCAGTCCTGGCTACTTTTGCCTGCTCTGCTGCTGATGGCGGGCTGCTCTTGCCATGAGTGTCTATACCGGAATGTCTATAATGGTCTGCAAAAACGGGAAGAGATCATGCGGCCCTCAGACCGGCCAGCCGCCCAGCCGCCGCAGGGTTATGACGCCTATGCCAGGGAACGGAATCAAGACCAAACCCAGCGCTAGCCAAGCCTCGGCCACGCCCATGAAGACGATTGCTTTCCTGATTTGCCTCTTACTCACCCCCCTCACGCTCAAGGCCGAGTGCCTCAAGGGCGACTGCGAAAACGGCCAGGGCACGGCCAGCTACTTCGGCGGCATCACCTACACCGGCCAGTTCAAAAACGGCAAACCCAACGGCCAGGGCACCAAGGTGTACGCCGACCACACCACCTACACCGGGGGGTTTGTGGATGGCAAGTTCGAGGGCCAGGGCAAGAAAACCTACCCCGACGGCGCGGTTTACGAGGGGGACTTCAAGGACGGACGGTTCAACGGCCAGGGCAAGTACACCTACGCCGATGGCTCGACCTACGAGGGTAAATTCGAGTACGGCAGCTTCAGTGGCCAAGGGGTGTACGTCGCCAAGTCCGGGGCCCGTTACGAGGGCACCTTCCGCAACGACCTGTTCAACGGCCAGGGCACCATGACCTACAGCGACGGTTCAAAATATATCGGCAACTGGGAAAACGGCCACCGCAGCGGCCAAGGCACCGCCACCCTGGCCGACGGCAGCAAGTACGATGGCAGTTGGTGGGAGGACAAATTCGATGGCCGGGGCCTGCTTACCCTGGCCAACGGCCAGAAAAAGGAGGGGCTATGGAAGGAAGGCACCTTCGGCAAGGAGGAAAAGGTGGACAAGGGCGAGACCCGGCAGGACTCAGTGGGCAGCGGCTGGAGGACGTACTGATGCCGGCCCTGGCCATAATCGCCGCTCTGGGGGCGGGAATCGCGGCCTATATCTGGCTCGCCAGGAGCGAGTGGTGCTCGCCCTGACTGCTGATCTATGGGGCCCTGGGTGCAGGGTTCGCGGTCTTCTATCTCCTCTCCCGCTGGCTTTAGGAGCCGGGCGGAAACAACTTGGACAATTTTCCCCGACTCTTACGGCTCCTTATGCCGTCGCCGGGCGGCTCATCTTGAAAAACAGGAAGGATATTGGCCATGCGCATTGACGGCAAGCCGTTTCGCACCATCTGGCCAGGCAGGGAGCCAGGCGTCACCCAGATCATCGACCAGCGCCACCTGCCGCATCGGCTGGTGATCGAAGACCTGGTGACGGTCGAGGACTTCGCCCGCGCCATCTCCGAGATGCACGTCCGGGGCGCCGGGCTAATCGGCGCCACCGCCGGCTACGCGATGAGCGCCGCCGCTCAAGCCGCCCGCGATTCCGGCTGGCGGGAGCATCTGGCCACCGCCGCCGCCACCCTGCTCGCCACCCGGCCCACGGCCCGCAACCTGGCCTGGGCCCTCGAACGCCAGCGGACGGCCACGGCTAAAGTGGACTCGCTCTCCGCGGCACGAGAGGTCACGGCCAAGGTGGCCCGCGAGATCGCCGATGAGGACGCCAATTTCTGCCGGCAAATCGGCGAGCACGGGCTGAAGCTCATCCGGCGGATCAGCCAGGCCAAGGGCGGAGAACCGGTCAATATCCTCACCCACTGCAACGCCGGCTGGCTGGCCTTTGTCGATTACGGCTCGGCCACCGCCCCCATCTACGCCGCCCATCAGGCCGGCGTCCCGGTGCACGTCTGGGTGGACGAGACCCGGCCCTGGCTTCAGGGCTCACGGCTCACCGCCTGGGAGCTGGGCCAGGAGGGGGTAGCGCACACCTTGATCCCCGACAACACCGGCGGCCACCTGATGCAGCACGGCCTGGTGGACCTGGTGATCGTCGGCGCCGACCGGGTGGCCGCGAGCGGCGACGCGGCCAACAAGATCGGTACCTACTTAAAGGCCCTGGCGGCCCAGGACAACGGGGTGCCGTTCTACGTGGCCCTGCCCTCCTCCACCTTCGACTGGGCCATCGAGGACGGCCTGCGGGAGATCCCCATCGAGCGGCGCTCGGAGGACGAGATCAAGTGGATAACCGGCCTGAGCAGGTCGGGGGGGCTAGAATCGGTGCTGATCGCCCCGCCATCCACCCCCGGCGCCAACTACGGCTTCGATGTCACCCCGGCGAGACTGATCACCGGGCTGATCACCGAACGGGGGCTGACCCCGGCCCGGCGGACGGA
>JAJXUT010000129.1 GCA_021782655.1 Deltaproteobacteria bacterium | reverse complement strand
GAGGAGGAACCAGCGAACTGGGCGTCGGAGTGCATCCGGCCCATGGTGTCGGTCATGCCGTAGGAGGCGGGGCCGGCCCCCATGTTGTCCGGGTGCAGGGTGCGGCCGGTGCCGCCGCCCGAGGCCACCGAGAAGAACCGGCGGCCCAGGGCCTGGCACTCCTTCTTGTAAGTGGCCACCACCGGGTGCTGGAAGCGGGTGGGGTTGGTGGAGTTGCCGGTGATCGAGACATCGACCCGCTCCCGGTGGTTGATCGCCACCCCCTCCCGCACGTCGTCGGCCCCGTAGCAGCGCACCTTGGCCCGTTCGCCGCTTGAGTAGGCGGTCTCCTTGACGATGGCCAACTCGCCCGAGTGGTAGTCGAAGCTGGTGACCACGTGGGTGAAGCCGTTGATCCGGGAGATGATGTGGGCCGCGTCCTTGCCTAAGCCGTTTAGGATCACCCGGAGCGGGGTTTGCCGCGCCCGGTTGGCGGAGCGGGCCAGCCCGATGGCCCCCTCGGCGGCGGCGAACGACTCGTGCCCAGCCACGAAGGCAAAGCACTGGGTCTCCTCCCTAAGCAGCATGGCGGCCAGGTTGCCGTGCCCCAGGCCCACCTGGCGCTCGTCGGCCACCGAGCCGGGGATGCAGAAGGCTTGCAAGCCTTGGCCCAGGGTCTCGGCGATGGCGTCGGCCTGGGTCTGGCCCTTTTTTATGGCCAGGGCAGCGCCCACGGTGTAGGCCCAGCAGGCGTTCTCAAAGCAGATGGGCTGCACCTCCCGCACCAGTTTCGCCACGTCAAGCCCCTTGGCCTGGCAGAGGGCCTCGGCCTCTTCCAGCGAGGCGATCCCGTTTTCGTCGAGCACCTTGTTGATCTGTTTTATCCGCCGCTCGTAGCCTTCAAATAGGGCCATGATCCGCCTCCCTTACTCGTGTCTCGGATTGATGGTGCGGGCCGCCTCGGCGAAACGGCCGTAGGTGCCGGTGCATTTGGCCAGGGCCGCAGCCGGATCGACGCCCTTGGCGATCTGCTCCATCATCGGGCCCAAGCGGACGAACTGGTAGCCGATGATCTCGCCCCCCTCGTCCAGGGCCAGGCGGGTGACGTAGCCCTCGGCCATCTCCAAATAGCGCGGCCCCTTGGCCCTGGTGCTGTACATGGTGCCGGTCACCGAGCGCAGGCCCTTGCCTAAATCCTCCAGCCCGGCGCCGATGGGCAGGCCGTTCTCGGAGAAGGCGGTCTGGGTGCGGCCATAGGCGATCTGCAAAAACAGCTCCCGCATGGCGACGTTGATGGCGTCGCAGACCAGGTCGGTATTCAGCGCCTCAAGGATGGTCTTGCCGGCCAGGATCTCGGCCGCCATGGCCGCCGAGTGGGTCATGCCGGTGCAGCCCACCGTCTCCACCAGGGCCTCCTCGATGATCCCCGCCTTGACGTTCAGGGTGAGCTTGCAGGCCCCCTGCTGGGGCGCGCACCAGCCCACCCCGTGGGTGAGGCCGGAGATGTCGGTGACCTCCCTGGCCTGCACCCAGCGCCCCTCCTGGGGAATGGGGGCCGGGCCGTTTTTGGGGCCCTTGGCCACGCAGGCCATGGCCTCGACTTCCGGAGAGTATTCCATGAGTTCCTCCCAAAATTAATGATGACTGGGCCGCCGCCGGCCAGCCAGGGCCATCAGTTAAAAGGCAGAGCGCGGAAAATGTCAAACACTTTCTCCAGGCCGTCGCCGGCCTTGACAGGACGCCTGTGATGATTATGATGCGCCCCAAATTCTCTGTCCCATCCTTTTTAACCGAATCAAGCCGAGGTGGCAAATGACAACTGCAACTACCGAGACCCTGGAGTTTCAATCCGAGACCAAAAAGCTGCTCGACATCGTCATCCACTCCCTCTACACCGAAAAGGACATCTTCCTCAGGGAGCTGATCTCCAACGCCGCCGACGCCCTGGAGAAGATGCGCCACTTAAAGCTCCAGGAACAGGAGGTCTTCGACCGGGAGGCGCCGCTTACGATCAACATCACGGTCGCAGAGCAGGAACACACCCTCACCATCATAGACACCGGGGTGGGCATGACCAGGGAGGAGCTGATTAAGAATCTGGGCACCATCGCCCACTCCGGCTCCAAGACCTTCCTCTCCGGCCTCGACCAGGGGGCGGGCCAGGCGGTAAACATCATCGGCCAGTTCGGAGTGGGGTTCTACGCCGCCTTCATGGTGGCGAAAAGGGTGCGGGTGCAGTCCCGCTCCTACCAGCCCGGCGACCCCGGCCACGAGTGGTCATCGGACGGTACCGGCTCCTACACCATCGCCCCCTGCCCCGGCCTGCACCGGGGCACCAAGCTGATCCTCGAACTCGCCGAGACGGCCAAGGACTACGCCAACCAAGAGACCATCAAGCGGATCGTCAAGCAGTACTCAAGCTTCGTGCCCTTCCCGATCAAGCTGGCGGGCGAGACGGTAAACACCGTCCAGGCCCTGTGGGCCAAGAGCCCCGCCGAGATCAAGGACGAGGAGTACACCGACTTCTACAAGTTCGTGGCCAACGCCTACGACGAGCCCCTCCTGCGCCTGCACTTCTCGGCGGACGCCCCGCTCGCCATCCACGCCCTGCTCTTCGTGCCCAAGGAAAACTTCGAGCGCCTGGGCTTTGGCCGCCTGGAGCCAGGGGTCAACCTCTACTGCCAGAAGGTGCTGATCGAGAGCCACAGCGACAAGATCCTGCCCGAGTGGCTGCGCTTCCTACGGGGGGTGATCGACGCCGAAGACCTGCCGTTAAACATCTCCCGTCAGGCCCTGCAGGACAACTCCCTGGTCGCCAAGATCAACAAAGTGGTCGCCAGCCGCTTTCTGAAGTTCCTGGAAGAGCAGGCCAAGAACAGCCCGGAGGCCTACCTGGAATTCTGGAAGGCCTTCGGCTTCTACCTGAAGGAGGGGGCCACCACCGACTTCACCCACCGGGAGGCGCTCGCCCGACTCCTGCGCTTCGAGTCCTCGGCCTTGGAGCCGGGCAGCCTCGTCGCGCTCGCCGATTACGCGGGCCGGATGAAGGAGGGCCAGACGGAGATCTACTACATCAACGGCCAGAGCCGTCCGGCCATCGAGTCCGGGCCCTACCTCGACGCCTTCAAGAAGCGCGGCATCGAGGTGATCTACACCCTGGAGCCGATCGACGACTTCGTCTTCAGCCACCTCTCCGAGTTCGAGGGTAAGAAGCTCGTCTCCGCCGACCGCGCCGACTTGAAGCTGCCCGAGGACAAGGAGGCGGCCAGCGAAGAGGCCGCAAACCGGCTAGAGGCCCCGGTGGCCAGCTCACTTGCCAAATGGATGAAGGAGGTGCTGGGGGAAAGGGTGAAGGAGGTGGGCGAGTCCAAACGCCTGGTTGATAGCCCGGCGATCATCGTCAACCCGGACGGCTTCATGACCGCCTCCATGGAGCGGGTCATGCGGGCCTCCAGCCCCGAGGGGATGAAGGATTTCGGCCCCAAGAACCTGGAGATCAACACCGGCCACCAGTTGATAAAAGACCTGGCCGAGCTGCGGGTGAAGGACGAACCCCTGGCCCGCCTGATCGTCGAGCAGATTTGCGACAACGCCCTGGTGCAGGCCGGCCTGATGACCGAGCCGCGCCTGATGGTGGAGAGAAACTACCAGATTATGGCTAGGGCAGCGAGGAGGTAGGAAGGGCGGAGCGCCACCGCGCAGGCCCGCCCTAAGGACTTGCTTTACTCTAAATTAGCGTTGTCCAGTTAGGAAATTGCATCTTCCGCCCGAGCATTAAAATCGGGGCTGTCCTAGATAATGAAAATTATTTAGGATGGCCTTATGAGAAAAAGCAGGCTCAGTAAAGCTAAACAACACCGACTGATCGAGCATTTTATCGCCGGGACAACTGCCCGGACAGCTTCAGTTCTTGTTGGAGTTAACAAGTCCACAGCATCTTATTATTTCCATCGACTTCGACAGGTTATCTTCAA
>JAJXUT010000050.1 GCA_021782655.1 Deltaproteobacteria bacterium | reverse complement strand
CGGTCGGATTGTTTGATATTTAGTGCCCGCGACTACGCAATTAAGGAGCATGTGAAAGATGGAAGCGAGAGCAGTTTTGAGATATTGTCGCATATCGCCGCAGAAGGCGCGCTTGGTGGCGGATTTAGTGAGAGGCGCTCAGGTCGGAGCGGCTATCGACCGGCTGCGGTTTATGCCGCAAAAGGGAGCGGCGATTATTCGTAAGGTCTTGGAGTCGGCCTTGGCCAATGCCAAACAGAATACATCGATTGACGTGGATACGCTGTACGTTAAGACGATCTTTGTCGATGGTGGCCCGATGCTGAAAAGAATAATGCCCAGGGCCATGGGTAGGGCTAACCGCATCTTGAAGCGCTCCAGTCATATTACCATTGTTGTGGACGAGCAATAGGACGTGAAGTTGTCACAAATTTAAATTTCGATGGAGGAAGGTTTTGGGCCAGAAAGTTAATCCAATCGGTTTACGCCTTAACATTATCCGTTCGTGGGAGTCTACTTGGTACGCCAATAAGGATTATGCGAAATTCTTGCTGGAGGACCACGCGTTAAGGAAGTTTTTGAAGAAGAGGCTCTACCATGCGGGGTTATCCAAGGTCCAGATTGCCCGCACCGGCGATAAGGTGCGGCTGAAGCTCTTCACTGCCCGTCCAGGGATCGTAATTGGCAAGAAGGGTGCCGAAATCGAGACCTTAAAGGCGGAACTCCAGAAGTTGACTAACCGTACTTGCGTGCTCGATATTCAGGAGGTTAGACGCCCCGAGGCCGACGCGCAACTGGTGGCGGAAAGTATCGCCACTCAACTTGAGCGTCGGGTCGCCTTTCGCCGGGCGATGAAGAAGGCGGTAAATATGGCCTTGAAGTTTGGCGCAAAAGGGATTAAAATTTCCTGCTCTGGTCGTCTGGCTGGGGCGGAGATTGCGCGCAACGAGTGGTATCGTGAGGGGCGGGTGCCTCTGCACACCTTGCGCGCCAACATTGATTATGGCCTGGCGGAATCAAAGACCACCTTCGGGGTGATTGGGGTCAAGGTTTGGATATTTAAGGGCGAGGTTTTGTCAGAGGCCGAGAATATCATTTAACATGTACAGGATGAGACGATGCTAAGCCCTAAGAAAGTAAAACACCGTAAGCAGTTTAAGGGGAGAATGGGTGGCGAGGCCCAGCGCGGCTCCACCATCGAATTCGGCGAATACGCCTTGAAGGCCACCCAGTGCGGCCGGTTGACTTCCCAGATGATCGAGGCCGGACGTGTCGCGATTAACCGGAAGATCAAACGGGGTGGAAAGATGTGGGTGCGGGTGTTCCCCAGCAAGCCTTATACCAAGAAGCCTGCCGAGACCAGAATGGGGGGAGGCAAGGGCGCCCCGGAAGGTTGGGTGGCCGTTATCAAGCCGGGCAAGATTTTGTATGAGATTTACGGCATTGAACCTGAAATGGCCATTGAGGCCCTTACCTTGGCAAGACATAAGTTCCCGTTTGACACCAAGATTATCACCAGGGAAGCAACACTATGAAAGTTTCAGAGCTGCGAGAGTTGAACAGCGCCGAATTGGCCGCCAAGGTTGTCACGATGGAGAAGGATTTGTTTATGTTGAAGTTTAAGCATGGCATCAGACAACTTGACAATACCGCCAAGCTGTCCTCCTTGAAGAAGGATATTGCGCGGGTTAAGACGGTCATTATGCTGCAAAAGCATAATGGTTGAGATTAGAGTGCCTTAATTAATGTCCTTGGGAATGACGATGACTGATCTGGCAAAAAAAAGAAGGACTCTTGTTGGCGTGGTAGTTAGCGACAAGATGACGTGTAGTGTTGTTGTGGAAACCGCTAGGCTTGTTCCTCATAAGCTATACGGGAAGATGATTCGCAGGCATAAGAAATATATGGCTGATGATCCCCAAAATAGCTGCCATGTCGGGGACCAGGTCATGATTGAGGAGTGTCGGCCCTTGAGCAAGAATAAGCGCTGGCGGCTTAGGCAAATTGTCAAGAAGGCCGAATAGGCACTGTGGGGCGGCTGCTTATCTTACTTTGTGGACGCAAAGTATAAACACTGCATAACCTGACTTAAGGTTAGATTAGTGTTTTTTATTAGCCCCCCCGCATTTTAGATTAGTTATGTCTGGCTAGTTGAGCAGTTAAGAAAGGGCATGGTAACGATATGATACAGACTGAAACTGTTTTGAAGGTTGCGGATAATTCAGGCGCCAAGAGTGTCCTTTGCATCAAGGTGCTTGGGGGGTCGAAGCGCCGCTATGCGGGGGTCGGGGATGTCATTGTGGTGTCGGTTCGCGAGGCTATCCCTAATGCCAAGGTTAAGAAGGGCGATGTGATGAAGGCCGTTATCGTCAGAACGGTTACTCAGATACGGCGTCCCGAGGATACCTTTGTGCGTTTTGATGAAAATTCCGCAGTGCTGATCGCGGCCAATGGCGAGCCTATTGGCACCCGTATCTTTGGCCCGGTGGCCAGGGAGCTTCGCACTAAGGGATACATGAAGATAATCTCTCTTGCCCCGGAAGTGCTATAATAGCCACCAGATATATAGTTTACAATTTACGTGCGAAAGGCGGTTAATATGCAGATTACCCATAAGCTAAAGAAAGACGACCAGGTAGAAGTGATAGGCGGAAAGGATAAGGGCAGAGTTGGGAAGATACTTAGGGTCGATCCCATGGCGAATAAGGCGATTGTCGAAAAGGTAAATGTCGTGAAGCGTCATACCAAGCCGAATGCCGTCAATCAACAGGGTGGGATACTGAGCAAGGAGGCGATGATTAATCTCTCCAATCTGAAGCTTATTTGTCCCAAGTGTGCCAAGACGGTCAGGGTCGGCAGAAAGGAAATGGATGACGGGTCAAAGACTCGTTTCTGCAAGAAGTGCGGCGAGTCGGTTGATTCCGGCAAGTGATATTTCAGGGTACCATTCTAAAGTTAGTTAACTAGCGTAGCCTGCAATAAGGATAGTTACTAGGTCGAGGAGATGGGCATGGTCGGTTTGAAGGAATTTTATAATCAAGAATGTGTGCCCCAACTGATAAAGGAGTTCGGGTACAAATCAACTATGGATGTGCCAAAGCTTGATAAGATTGTCTTGAACATGGGCCTGGGAGAGGCGGTTCAGAACCCCAAGGTCGTTGAGGGGGCGGTTAACGAGTTGACGGCCATCAGTGGGCAGAAGGCGGTGGTTACCCGGGCCAAGAAGTCGATCGCAGGCTTTAAGGTACGGGCGGGGATGCCGATTGGCTGCTGCGTCACCATCCGTAAGGACAGGATGTACGATTTTTTGGCCAAGCTGATTCACATCGCCCTCCCGCGGGTGCGGGATTTTCGTGGGATCTCCAATAAATCTTTTGATGGCCGGGGCAACTATGCCCTGGGGATCAAGGAAGAGATCATCTTTCCGGAGATCGATTACGACAAGCTCGACAAAATTAGAGGGTTGAATATCGTTATTGCAACTACGGCCAAGACAGACGAAGAGGGGCGATTCCTGCTGCAAGCCTTAGGGATGCCGTTTAGGAAATAATCATCAGTTTCGAGGATCACAGTGGCTAAGAAATCTCTAATTGCGAAGAGTCTGAGAAAACCGAAGTTTAGCGTTCGTGCTTACAACCGTTGTAAGATTTGTGGCCGTCCGCATGGGTATATGCGTAAGTTCGATCTCTGTCGTATTTGTTTTAGGAACATGACCAGCCGTGGCGAAATAACAGGGGTGACCAAGTCTAGCTGGTAACTGGGCGTCTCTGTTTCTCTGGTTGAAAATAGTTTTAAGCCCGTAAACCGTAAGAGGAGTTATCATCATGTCGATGAGCGATCCCCTGGCTGATATGCTGACCAGGATACGTAATGCAGTCATGGTACATCTGCCCAACGTTGATATGCCTTATTCTAAGATGAAGGCGGAGGTTGCCAGAATTCTGAAGCAGGAAGGGTATGTTGATGATTATCAAAAGATTGAGAACCAATCGGCACAAGACACCCTGCGGATTGTCTTAAAGGCGAACAATCATAATGATAAGGTTATTTCTGGCATTAAACGTATCAGCAAACCTGGGCGTAGAATATATGCCCGGCATGACGAGATACCGAAGGTTTTAAGTGGGCTGGGGATATCGATCCTTTCCACCTCGGCGGGTATTATCACTGATCATGAAGCCCGTAGCCGATCGGTGGGCGGAGAGATACTTTGCCAGGTTTGGTAAGCGAGTTGGATTTTATTTTTGTAATGTCAATGCCGGAGATGTCTTATGTCGAGAATTGGTAACAAACCCATTCCCATACCCAACGGGGTGAAGATAGAACTCAGCGGGAAGGCCGTCATGGTTACCGGCGCCAAGGGAAGCCTGGCGCATGAACTGCGACCGGAAATCGAGGTGGTGGAAGAGGGCAACGCCTTGTTGATCAAGGGTGATGCCAGTGATACCCGGATCAATGCCTTTCGGGGGATGACCAGGTCCTTGATCAACAACATGATTATTGGCACCCAGCAGGGGTTCAAGAAGGTGTTGCTGGTCGAGGGGGTTGGTTATCGGGTTAATGTGACCGGTAACAAGATCAGTCTGTCGGTGGGGTATTCCAACACCGTCGATTTTGTTTTACCCCCTAGCGTAACCGCGACCTCCGCCAACAACCAGATCGTCTTGGAGTCCATTGATAAGGATCTGCTGGGGCAGACTGCGGCGCGGATTAGAGCGATCAGGAAGCCCGAGCCGTACAAGGGTAAGGGGATACGATACGAGAACGAGTATGTTGCCCGCAAGGCTGGCAAGGCCGCCGGTAAGAAATAATTTGGAGCATGGCAATGGCGAAGACGAGCGAAAAGGTACTGTCACGGCAAAAACGGATTCAGCGCATCAGAAAGAAAATTGCGGGCACGGCGGAAAGGCCGCGTCTGCGGGTTTTCAAGAGCTCTCGGCACATATATGCCCAGATTATTGATGATACCAAGGGGGCTACCTTGTGTTCCGCCTCGACCTTGTTGGAGGCGGTTGTCGGCGCGGACCTGAGCGGCAAGGTCGCCCAGGCGAACAAGGTTGGCTTGCTGGTGGCGGAACAGGCCAAGCTAAAAGGCATCGAAAAGGTGGTGTTTGACCGGGGTGGATATATCTATCATGGCCGGGTTAAGGCCCTTTCCGAAGGGGCTAGGGAAGGCGGTTTGGTATTTTAGTGGTTCCAGAGGATAAAATTGGAGGGATTCACCTTGGCTAATATTGTTAATGAAAAAGAAGATCAATTAATTGAAAAGATTGTTTTTATCAATCGGGTCGCCAAGGTGGTCAAGGGCGGTCGCCGTTTCAGCTTTAGCGCTATCGTGGTGGTTGGCGACGGGGCAGGTAAGGTTGGTTATGGGTTAGGCAAGGCCAATCAGGTGCCGGAGGCGATTCGTAAAGGGGTGGAGAAGGCCAAAAAAGATATGCGGCATGTCGCCATTACCAATACCAGCATCCCGCACGAGGTGCATGGCAAATTCGGCGCGGGCCGGGTCATGTTGAAGCCGGCCTCTCCCGGCACGGGGGTTATCGCGGGTGGAGCGGTGCGGGCGGTACTTGAGGCGGCGGGGGTGCACGATATCCTCACGAAGTGCTTGGGTTCGCACAACCCCCATAACCTGGTGAAGGCGACGATTGATGGCTTGCGCTGCTTGCGGACTCCGGAACGGATCGCGGCTAGTCGCAACAAGACGCTTGACGATATAATCGGCAAGAGCTGATCCTGGTCCCACCTTTTGAAACATCAACACCAAGTCGGGGAATAAAATGGATGGTCAGGTTAAGATAACATTGACGAAAAGCTATATCGGCAGTCCGCAGAAGATCAGGGCCACCTTGGTGGGTTTGGGCTTGACGCGGATGAATAAGACCGTGGTTCGGAAGGATACCCCAGAGTTGCAGGGAATGCTTCGTAAGGTATGGCATCTTATCAAGGTTGAGGCGTAATCATGTTGGATTTGAGCAATCTTTCTCCGTATCCTGGAGCCACGAAACAACGCAAACGGATTGGCCGGGGGCAGGGAACCGGGCAAGGTAAGCAGGCCGGGCGTGGGCACAAGGGGTTCAAGGCCCGTTCCGGCAGCAGCATCAGCCCGGGGTTCGAAGGCGGCCAGATGCCTTTGCATCGGCGCTTGCCCAAGAGGGGATTCAACAATCCCTTCAAAAAGGAGTATGGCATCATCAATCTTAAGGACTTGGAGCTGTTCGACGAGAACACGGTGGTTGACACCCAGCTTCTCCATGACCGCGGGGTGGTAGGCAAGCGCTACAGCGAGGTGAAATTGCTGGGCACCGGAGAGATCTCCAAGCGGCTTACCATTAAGCTGGCCAGCGTCAGCGCCTCGGCCAAGGCCAAGGTTGAGGCGGCTGGGGGAAGCGTAGAGGCCTGATATGGCAAGTGGTCTGCAAGGCACCGCCAATATCCCAGAGCTGAAACGGCGTATCACCTTTACCCTGTTGATGTTGGCGGTTTACCGGATTGGGGTGCAGATCCCCACTCCCGGGATCAACGGGGAGGCGTTGGCCGATTTTTTTGCCAAGAATTCGGGGACAATTTTTGGCATGTTCAACATGTTTTCGGGCGGCGCCCTGCAGAATTTCTCCATCTTCGCCCTGGGGATCATGCCCTACATCAGCGCCTCCATCATCTTTCAGTTGCTGCAAGTGGTGGTTCCGCAAGTCGAGGCCTTGGCGAAGGAAGGGGAGTCGGGACGCCGGAAGATCACCCAGTATACGCGATATGCGACGGTGGTTTTAAGTATTGTGCAGGGGCTGTTTATCAGCATCGGCTTGGAGAGCATGGCCGCCCCGTCTGGCAACGCCATGATTGTCATTACCCCTGGCTGGGGTTTTAGGATTATGACGGTCATGACCTTGACCTCGGGCACGGCGTTTATCATGTGGTTGGGTGAGCAGATGACCGAGCGGGGGGTGGGCAACGGGATCTCGTTGATCATCTTTGCCGGCATCGTGGCCCGGATGCCAGTGGCGGTGGTGAACACGGTCAAGATGGCGGCGGCGGGCGAGATGCCTATTATCCTGTTGCCGTTGTTGGTGGCCATGATGGCGTTGGTTGTCGGCCTGGTGATCTACTTCGAGACTGCCCAGCGCAAGATCCCGATTCAGTACGCCAAGCGGATGATCGGCCGGCAACTGTACGGCGGCCAGCGGTCGCATCTACCCTTGAAGATTAACATGTCGGGGGTAGTGCCGCCGATCTTCGCCTCTTCCATCATGATGTTCCCGGCTACTATCGGCGGGTTCGTGCAGGTGGATTGGGTGAAGCGGGCCTCCCAGGCCTTGGCCTGGGGCACGCCGCTGCATACCTTGCTCTATGTGGTAATGATCGTTTTCTTTTGCTTCTTCTATACCGCGGTGACCTTTAATCCGGTTGACATCGCTGAAAACTTGAAGAAAAACGGCGGGTTCATCCCGGGTATCAGGCCGGGTAAGAGCACGGCGGAGTTTATCGACAAGATCATGATCCGTTTGACCACCGTGGGGGCGGTCTATATCTCGGCGATCTGCGTGCTGCCGGAGATACTAATCAAGAAAGGCAACGTTCCTTTTTACTTCGGGGGCACGGCGTTGTTGATCGTGGTGGGAGTGGCGATAGATACCATTGCTCAAGTAGAATCTTACACGGTGATGCGCAACTATGACGGGTTTTTGAAGACAGGCAGGATCAAGGGCCGCTAAAGGAAGGGCCTGGCAAGATAAGGGAGCAGGAGCCCAGCCGTGGCGGTTACCATTAAGACTGGCAACGAGATTGCCTTGATGCGGCGGGCCAATGAGATTGTCGCCGAGGCCCTTAATCTCCTGGCGTCCAAGGTCGCGGTGGGGGTAAGCACCAAGGAGTTGGATGCCCTGGCTGAGGAATGGGCAAAAAAAAATGGTGCGCTTCCGGCCTTTAAGGGTTATAGAGGGTACCCTGCCAGTCTGTGCGTGTCCATCAACGAACAGGTCGTGCATGGCATCCCTTCCAAGAAGGTAGTGATTAGGGATGGCGATATCGTCAGCATCGATTTCGGGGTTAACTTCAGGGGGTTTTTTGGTGATGCGGCCCTTTCTGTGCTGGCGGGCAAGGCAGCCGCTGATAGCGCCAAGGTCAAATTGCTCACGGTAACCAGGGATGCCCTGTTTGCGGGCATCGAGCAGGCGAGGGGTGGCAATCGAGTTAGCGATATTTCCGAGGCGGTTCAGGCGGTTGTTGAGTCTAACCATCTACATGTAGTCAAGCAGTTCGTCGGCCACGGGATTGGTGCCAGTTTGCATGAGGCACCCGAGGTGCCTAACTATAAACGTCCTGGTCGCAGTCAGCGTCTTTTGCCGGGGATGGTGCTGGCCATCGAGCCGATGGTCAATGTCGGCACCTCCGAGGTGGAGGTGCTGAAGGATGGCTGGACAGTGGTGACTGCGGACCGGAGTTTGTCGGCCCATTTTGAACATTCGGTTCTGATCACCGATGGCGAGCCGGAGGTGTTAAGCTCGGCCATTGTCATGTGATGGCCAGTAGAGAATCTGCAAGGGAAAGTTAAGGATGGCGAAAGAAGAGGCAATACAAGTAGAAGGTACCATTATTGAGCCTCTACCGAATGCGATGTTTAGGGTCGAACTGGAGAATGGCCATCGGGTGCTAGCTCATATTTCAGGCAAGATGAGAATGCATTTCATCAAGATCCTGCCTGGAGATAAGGTCACCATTGAGTTGTCGCCCTATGACTTGACTCGGGGGCGAATAGTTTTCAGAGGCAAAGGCAACAGATAAAAGAGCATCAATCAGGATGGAAGGCTTAAATTATGAAAGTCAGATCGTCGGTAAAGAAGATTTGTAGCGAGTGCAAGATATTCAAAAGGAACGGTGTGGTGCGCGTTACCTGCAAGGTAAAGAAGCATAAACAGAGACAGGGATAATGCCACTTTTTTTATCGAAGTGTCTTTTCGCATCAATCACAAATTAGGAGCAGAACCTTGGCACGCATAGCTGGTGTTGATTTGCCCAAGAACAAGCACATGGTAATTGCCCTCACCTATATTCATGGGATAGGCAAGACAAGTGCCGGCAAGATTTTAGATGAGCTGAATATCTCTCATACGATGAACAGCGATCATCTTGATGACAATCAGGTCGCTGAAATCAGAAAAGTTATCGAGTCTGCCTACAGCGTTGAAGGTGATCGGCGCCGCAATGTGGCCATGGACATCAAGCGGATGATGGATTTGGGTAGCTATCGTGGGGTTCGGCACCGTAAGGGCCTGCCCTGCCGTGGACAGCGGACCAGCACCAACGCCAGGACCCGTCGTGGCCCGCGTCGCGCGGCGACTAAATAATTTCGCAGGCTTGTTGCGAGCAGAGAAATATTAGGAGATCATACAAAATGGCAGGCCCGACCAAGATCAAGGCAAAACGCAAGGATAAGAAGAACATCCCGGAAGGGGTGGTAAGCATAAAGTCCACCTTCAACAACACCCTGGTAACCTTTGCCGATAAGCAGGGGAACGCCGTTTCCTGGTGCAGTTCCGGTTGTTTGGGGTTCAAGGGGTCCCGCAAGAGCACCCCGTTCGCGGCCCAGAGCACGGTGGAGACCGCCGCCAAGAAGGCGATGGATGCCGGGATGAGAAAGGTGTCGGTCAACATCAAGGGCCCGGGGCCGGGCCGGGAGTCGGCCTTGCGGGCCCTGCAGCAGGTCGGCCTGGAGGTGAGCAAGATTTGCGATGTGACGCCCATTCCCCACAACGGTTGCAAGCCCCCCAAGAAAAGACGCGTTTAATAGCCAAGCGGAGGTACGAAATTGTCACGTTATACAGGCGCCTTGTGCCGTCAATGTAGAAGAGAGAAGTTGAAGTTGTTTTTGAAGGGTGACAGATGTTATTCCGACCGTTGCGCCTTTGAAAGACGGGGATTTGCCCCTGGCCAGCACGGTCAGGACCGGTTGAAGAAGATGTCGGATTACGCCGTGCAGTTGCGCGAGAAGCAGAAGGTCAAGCGTATGTACGGCATGCTGGAAGGGCAGTTCCATCGTTATTTCGAGAAGGCCGAGCAACAGAAGGGAATAACCGGCGTTAATCTGATCGTGCTGCTTGAACGTCGGTTGGATAATGTTTTGTACCGTCTGGGCTTCGCCTCCTCCCGCAATCAAGCTCGCCAGATGGTCCGTCATAATCATTTTCTGGTCAACGGGAAGAAGGTTAATATCCCCTCCTTCCTGGTGGCCATTAATGATGAGATCACTTTGAAGGAAAAGAGTCGGCAGGTGGAGGCCATTAAAGACAATCTGGCTGCGGTTGCCCGTAGGGGAGTGCCCAGTTGGCTTAATCTCGATCAGGATGCCTTTAAGGGCAAGGTTAATTCATTGCCTAATCGTGATGAGGTTACCATGCCGATTCAAGAGAATCTGATTGTCGAACTCTATTCCAAATAATAGGCTATGACAAATACCGATTTGAATATCCAATTGGACTCTGATCCAATCTACCGGAATTGGACAGAACTTATCCTTCCTGAAAGATTGGAGATCGATTCGGAGACGCATACGAATCGTTACGGTAAATTTACCTGCTATCCGCTTGAGCGCGGCTTTGCAACCACGGTTGGCAATTGTCTTCGTCGAATTCTCTTGTCTTCCATCCAGGGCGCGGCCATCACTTCAGTTAAAATTGAAGGAGCCAACCATGAATACTCGACCATGCCCGGCGTCCTGGAGGACGTTATCGAGATCATTCTTAACCTGAAGGAAGTCCGGCTGCGTTTGAAGTCGCAGAATTCGGCGGTCATCCGCATTGAGAAGCGCGACCTGGGGCCGGTGACGGCGGCGGACATCATCTCTCCCGACGGCATGGTCGAGGTGATGAACCCCGAGCAACACATCTGCACCCTTACCGGCAGCGAGGGCAAGCTGGTGGCCGAGTTTCAGGTCAAGTGGGGCAAGGGGTATTCCCCGGCCGAGAACAACAAGACCGAGGATATGAGCATCGACACCTTTCCCATCGATGCCATCTTTACCCCTATCCAGAAGGTCAAGATCGTGGTCAGTCAGGCTCGGGTGGGGCAGCAGACCGATTATGACAAGTTGAGCATGGAGATCAATACCGATGGCAGCATCAGCCCAGAGAACGCCTTGGCTTACGCCGCCAAGATTCTCAAGGAACAGATGCAGATCTTCATCAACTTCGACGAGGATCGGATCGAGCCGGAACAGGAGCATAATGGCGATGCCAACCTGATTCAGGTCAACGAGAACCTTTACCGGAGCGTGGAGGACCTGGAACTGTCGGTGCGTTCCGCCAACTGTCTGCGCAACGCCGAGATCAAGTACATCGGCGAGCTGGTGCAGAAGACCGAGTCGGAGATGCTCAAGACCAAGAATTTTGGCCGCAAGTCGTTAAACGAGATCAAACAATTGCTTTCCGAGATGGGCCTGTCGCTGGGCATGAAGGTGGATGGTTGGGTACAACCTCCAGAGACGGACGCCTCGGAAGAGCAGTAACGAGATAAGGATCAAGGATCATGAGACATAGAAAGGCAGGAAAAAGGCTGGGCCGTACCTCTTCGCACCGTGAGGCGATGATTCGCAACATGGTGACCTCGCTCTTTGAGCACGAGCGTATCGTTACCACCACCCCCAAGGCCAAGGAGGCGCGCAAGGTCGCCGAGCGGATGATGACCCTGGCCAAGCGCGGCGATCTTCACGCCCGTCGGCAGGCCCTGGCCGTGATCCGTGACGATGGGGTGGTGGCTAAGCTGTTCGACACCTTAAAAGACGGTTATCTAGACCGGAACGGCGGTTATACCCGCATCATCCGCACCGGCACCCGTCCGGGCGACGCGGCGCCCATGGCGATCCTCGAACTGGTCAACTACCAGGAATCCCCGGCGGCCCCGGAGGCCGGAAGCGCCAACTGATCGGGCTTTCAGCTCTTCGCTCTGCCTCTTGGGGGCCAGACTTCGGCGGTGATTCTTACTGCCCGGAATCTGGCCCTCGCTATTTTTCCCCCTGCTATTTCCCCCTCACTCCGGCCCGCCTTCCCTAGGCCGGCTCCTCGTGGCTTAGGCAGTGGATGGTGCCCAGGCCCCAGACCAGGTCCACGGCGTGGATGCCGATTACCTGACGTTCGGGAAACAACTCTTGCAGGATGCCCAGGGCCAGGCGGTCGTTGGGGGCGTTGAAGGTCGGCACCAGCACCGCGCCGTTGGCGATGTAGAAGTTGGCGTAGCTGGCCGGAAGGCGCAGGCCGTCGAAGACTAGCGGCCTGGGCAGGGGCAGGCTTACCACCTGCACCCTGGCCCCGTCCGCCAGTCGGGCGTCTTGCAGGCGCTCGAAGTTTTCCTCCAGGGGCCGGTAGTTTAGATCGTTGGCCTGACGCTCACGGCAGAGCACCACCGTGTCGGGGCTGACGAATCGGCACAGGTCGTCGACGTGGCCGTGGGTGTCGTCGCCCGCGAGGCCCTGGTTGAGCCAGATCACCTGGCTGATGCCAAGATGGGCGGCGAACATGGCCTCATAATCCGCCTGGGATAGCGACGGGTTGCGCGGTTGGATGTTTTTGTCGAGCAGGCATTCGGCGGTGGTGAGCAGCGTCCCGCAGCCGTTGCCGTCGATGGCCCCGCCTTCGAGCACCACCTCCTGCCCGCTACAGCTTGCCGCGACCATCTCCAGGCCCATGGCCTGGGCCAGCACCCCCGGCACCTCCCGGTCGCGACTCCAGTTTGAGTATTTGGCCCAACCGTTGAAGGCGAAGCGCACCGCCAGGGTGCGGCCTGCCTGCTTCACGAAGGCGGGCGCGGTGTCGCGCATCCAACTCCGGTCGGTCTCGGCCCGGATGAACTGGACCTGATCCCCACCCACCCCAGTCCGTTGCAGGCACCGTTGCGCCCGGGCCTGGGCCGTGGCGGAGGGCACGAGGATCCGCACCAGCTCGTGGGGGACGAGGTGCTTGACGATTTCGGTGTAAACCCAGGGGATGGGGGTGAAGCGTCCCGGCCAATCGTCCTTCTGGTGTGGCCAACAGAGCACGGTCGAGCGGTGCGGCTCCCATTCGGCGGGCAGTCGGCGGGGGGCAGGGTAGTCCTGTCCGGCGGCGGGGTTAAGCGGGCCTACGGCGGGCATCAGTCGTGATCTAGGTAGCGGCGGCTGATCTCGCCGTAGGCGTCGATCCGGCGGTCCCTTAGGAAGGGCCAGTTGCGGCGGATGGTCTCCAGGTGCCGGAGATCGACCTCTGCCAGCAGCACCTCCTCCCGGTCCTCGGAGCCTTGGGCCAGGATAACCCCCTGGGGGTCGCAGATGAAGGAGGAGCCCCAGAATTGGATGCCGTCGCCGGTGGCCAACGGACGCTCCCGGCCCAGGCGGTTGGCGGCCACCACATAGACCCCGTTGGCGATGGCGTGGGCCCTCTGGCTGGTGATCCAGGAGTCGCGCTGGGCCGCGCCGTAGCGTTCCCGTTCCGTCGGGTGCCAGCCGATGGCGGTGGGGTAGAAGATGGTCGAGGCACCGCAGAGGGCGGTGAGCCGGGCGGCCTCCGGGAACCATTGATCCCAGCAGATCAACGCTCCGATTCGGCCAAACCTGGTGCGGAAGGCCCGGAAGCCCAGGTCGCCGGGGGTGAAGTAGTATTTTTCGTAAAAGCCAGGGTCGTCGGGGATGTGCATCTTGCGATAGATGCCGAGTAGCGCGCCGTCGGCGTCGATCACCACCGCGCTGTTGTGATAGATGCCCGCCGCCCGCCGTTCGAACAGCGGCACCACCAGGGCGACGCTTAGCCCCTGGGCCGCCTTTTGAAAGACCTCGGTGGAGGGGCCGGGGATCGGCTCTGCCAGGTCGAAGGCGGTGAAATCCTCGCCCTGGCAGAAGTAGGGGGAACGGCACAGTTCGGGCAGGCAGAGTACCTGCGCCCCTTGCCTGGCCGCTTGTTCGATCAGCGAGAGGGCCTTTTTTAAGTTGTCGTCCGGGTCGGTGGAGAAGGCCATTTGCAGCGCCCCCACCGTGTAGTTCGTTTCGTTCATGGCGTCAGACGAGGCGTTCCCCTGGGCCTAAGGCGGCCTTGAGCAGCCGGAAGACCTCGCGGCTGTAGATTGGTTTTCTGGTTTTGGCGTAACGGCGGGCGGCGATTTTGATGGCCGCCTGGTCCAGGCCTGGGAACTCGCGGGCCGCCTGGGCGAGGGCGTAGCCCTCCCCATCCCAGTCCGGCGGCTCCGGCCCCCATCCCGGCGCGGGGAGGGCGGCTATCGCCTCGTTGACGATGGCGTCCCTGAGCCTTTCTATTTCGTGCAGCCGCTGGTCTCGTTTCAGCCTTGAGCCCCTTTCCTCCTCCAGAAAGGCGAGGAGCGGCTCGGGGTCGGCCCTCCGTAGTTGTTTGGCGAGATATTTGATCTGCCGCCGCCGGGCCCCGGCCTGCATGGAGGTGGCGCTGATGATCTCCGCCCGCAACGGCTCCTCGCAGGGCAGGCTTTGCAGGCGGGAGCGGGGCAGAGCCACCAGTTCCTCCGCCAGTTCCTCCAGCCCCTGGGCCCGTCGCTTCTGTTCCGTTCTGCTAATCTCGGTTGTCTCCACCTAATTGCCTTGGCCTGGCCGGGTTTGCTTTTTCGTTGGCGTTTGCGCGTTGACTACGGTACATTTCCTCGCAACTTATTCGCTGTTTACCATTTGTTCAACCCTAAAAGGAACTTTACTTATGAACCTACCGGCTAATTTCACGGTCACGCAGCCCACCAGCATCCGTTTCGGATGCGGAGCGGTTGCCGAACTGGGCGATATCGTCCGCAAACTGGGTGGCACCAAGGTCTTGGTGGTCGCCGATCCCGGCCTGGAGGCGGCGGGTCTCCTGGGTCGGATCACCGGGCCCCTTGCCGCCTCCAGCTTGCCTTATACGGTTTACAGCCAGATTACCCCCGAGCCTGGCCTGAAACTGGCCGACCAGGGACTGGTGATCGCCCGTCAGGCGGGGGCGGACTGCGTGGTCGGAGTGGGGGGCGGCTCGGCGATGGACGTGGCCAAGGCGGTCAGCATCCTGCTCACCAACGGCGGCCAGGCGGAGGATTATCTGGGCCTGGGCAAGATCAAAAAGGCCGGGGCGCCCAAGATCATGATCCCCACCACCGCCGGCACCGGGGCCGAGGTCAGTTTTACGGCGGTGTTCATCAACGAGAAGACCAAATCCAAGGGGGGGATGAATGGCGACCCCCTTTATCCCGAGGCCGCCATCCTGGACCCGGAGCTGACCCTGTCCCTGCCGCCTCAGGTCACCGCCTCCACCGGCATTGACGCCTTTACCCACGCCATCGAGGCCTTTGTCTCCACCCAGGCCCACCCGATATCCGACATGTACGCCCTGGAGGCCATGCGCCTGATCAGCGCCAACCTGCCCAAGGCCTACGCCCACGGCGGCAACCTGGCGGCTAGGGGTGACATGCTGCTGGGCAGCCTGCTGGCCGGCAAGGCCCTGGCCACCGCCGGGGTGGGCCTGGTGCACGCCATGTCCTACCCCTTGGGCGGCATGTTCGGCATTCCGCACGGCCTGGCCAACGCCGTGCTCCTGCCCTACGTCCTGCACTACAACCTGATCGGGGCCCCGGAGCGGTACGCCCAGGTCGCGGCCCTCATGGGCTGCGACACCAAGGGGTTGAGCGTCAAGGAGGCGGCCCGCTGCGCGGTGGAGGCGGTAGCGGAGCTGAATCTCGAGGTCGGCATCCCCGCCACCCTGGCCGAGCTGGAGATCCCGCTTGACCAGGTGCCGGAGATGGCCCGTATCGCCCTGACCGTCACCAGGCCGGTGGAGAACAACCCCCGCCGGCCCACCTACGACGAGGTGGTCGAGGTCTATCATCTGGCCATGAACGGCTGGGACTGATCACGATCTGAAAAAATTGAACTAAAAGGAGACAATATGCCAGGTTTTGAGGTGTTTGGGGCCGAGGAGAGACAGGAGGCCCTGGCGGTTTTGGATAGCGGCGTTCTGTTCCGTTACGAGTTTGCAAAGGAGCGGGGCGGGGTTTACAAGGTGCGGGAGTTCGAGGAGCGGTTTGCTCGCTACTGCGGGGTGGATTACGCCCAGGCCGTCACCTCGGGGACGGCGGCCCTGAAGGTCGCGCTTGTGGCCCTGGGCATCGGGCCGGGTGACGAGGTGATCACCCAGGGCTTCACCTTTGTCGCCACCTGGGAGGCCATCCTGGACGTGGGGGCGATCCCGGTGTTCTGCGAGATCGACGAGACCTTGAACATGGACCCGGCGGATCTGGAGCGGAAGATCAGCGATCGGACCCGGGCCATCATCCCGGTGCACATGATGGGGGCCGCGGCCCGCATCATGGAGATCAAACAGATTGCCGACCGCCACGCCATCCCGGTGATCGAGGACAACGCCCAGTCGCCAGGGGCCAGCGTCCAGGGCGGCAAGCTGGGCAGTTTCGGGGCCTTGGGCACCTTTTCCTTTGATCCGGTCAAGACCATGACCACCGGCGAGGGCGGCATGGTCATCACCCGCGACCCCGAACTGTGGCGGGCGATGTCCGAGTACCACGACCACGGCCACGACCACGTCCAGAATCCAGGGGGCCGGGGCGGCGAGGGCCGCCGTTTCGTGGGGTTCAACTTTCGGATGATGGAGTTGCAGGGGGCCTTGGGCCTGGCCCAGCTTGCCAAGCTGGACGGGATCATCGCCGCCCAGCGGGCCAACAAGGAGCGGCTGCGGCAGGCGGTGAGCGTGCTTGGCGGGGTGAGCTTCCGCGCCCAGGTGGATGCGGCCGGGGACTCCGCCACCTTCCTGGCCTTCTTGCTGCCCGAGGCGGGCCGGGCCAGGGCGGTGAACCGGGTGCTTAGGGAACAGGGGGCAGGGGCGGTCTATTTCGCCGAAAATACCTGGCACTATTACCCGCGCTGGGAACATTTGCTGGCTGGCGCTACCCTTGCCCGTTCCGGCTGGCCCTTCCAGGATGGGGGCCGGCGGCGGGTGATCTACGATCATAAGGCCTTGCCCCAGTCCGCCGCGATCATGGATCGCACCCTGGTCTATCAGGTGCCGGTTAAGCTCAGCGAGGAGCGCCTGGCTCAGATCGCCGCCGCGGCCAAGGCGGCGGCCAAGGCCTAGGGATTGACCAGGTAAACGTCGAAGCGGTGCCGGGGGGTGGTGATGGCGAAATCAGGCGCCGGGCGGCCTGACAGCGGCGGGGCGGTGGCGGGCCGCTTGCAGACCACCCGCTGGCCGGCGCAGCGTCGGGCCGGGTCGAGCAGGGAGGCGGGGTCGTCATCGTCGCCGGTTGCTGCTCGCACCAGGCGCATCTCCTTCTTCACCAGGGCGGTCTTGCCCCGGGGCGGGAACATGGGGTCGAGGTAGATCACCTCCGGCGCCTCGCCGGTCTTGAGCTTGGCCATCAGTTGCAGGCTGTCGGCCGCTTGCAGGCTGAGCCGGCCCGCGATTTCCGAAAGCCGGTGGTCGCGGGCCGCCCGTTGCAGGCCATCCTCGAGCAGGGCGAAGATGATGGCCGAGCGCTCGCAGAGGATCACCTCGCAACCCAGGGCCGCCAGGATGAAGGCGTCCCGGCCCAGGCCGGCGGTGGCGTCGAGGACGCGGGGCGAGTGCCCTGGTTTAAGCCCCACCGCCCGGCCCAGCGGTTGCCTCCGTCCGCCTCCGTGCCGCAGTCGGTAGAGAAAGGCGTCGCTGCCGAAATCGACCCGGACCGTCTCCTCGCGGCCGTTTTGGGTGGCGCGCAGGCTCAATCCCTGGGCGTCGAACCAGAGACCAAGTCCAGGGCCGGGGCCGGTGGCGGTCTTGATCCCGGCCCGCCTCAGGCGGGCGGATAGTTCCTCCACCCTTTGGGCCTGGCTGGCGGTCGGATCGTGGAGCCAGATGGTCGTTGGCTGGGGCATGGACGGTTGGGGGAGCGGTTGGCGCGGGGCGCTGGTTTAGGGTGCCGCGGGGTAAGGCCGTTTGCTTAGGCTGTCTGCCCGCATTTTTCAAGAAAATCAACCAAGCCATTAAACCAGATCCCATGCCAAAAATCGATCCTAAGCTGATCGGCTTCGATATCGACGGGGTGGTGGCCGACACCGTGGAGGCCTTCCTGCGTCTGGGCCGGGAACGGCACGGCCTTGGCTGGTTCACCCCCAGCCAGATCACCGATTTCGAGGTGGCCAGGTGCCTGCCCGTCGCCCCGGAGGTCATCGACGCTATCTTTGCTGAATTATTGGAAAACCCCATCGACGCCGACCTCAAGCCCATGCCAGGCGCGGTGGCGGCCCTGACCGCCCTGGCCCAACGGGCGCCGCTCACCTTCATCACCGCCCGGCCCCTGCGCCAGCCCATCGAGGACTGGCTGCGGCTCATCCTGGGGCGGGAGGTGTTTGCCCCCGCCCGGTTGGTGGCGATGGGCGATCACGACCGCAAGTCCGACTACCTCTCGGCCCTGGGCCTGCGCTATTTTGTGGACGACCGGGCCGAGACCTGCCTGGGCTTGCAGCGGCAGGGCTTTTCGCCCATTGTCTTCAGCCAGCCCTGGAACCAGGGCCGGCATGACTTGCCGTCCGTGGCCTCCTGGCCCGAGATCGAGGCCCTGTGGTCGTGATCTGCCCTAGTTGTGGCCGGGAGCTGCCCCGGCCCCGGAACCCGGTGCCGACGGTGGACATTATCATCCAGATGTCCGGGGGGGTGGTGCTGATCAAGCGGCGAAACCCGCCCTGCGGCTGGGCCCTGCCCGGCGGCTTCGTTGATTACGGCGAGACCCTGGAGGCGGCGGCCCGCCGCGAGGCCCTGGAGGAGACCGGGCTCGCGGTTCGGCTGGTCAGCCAGTTCCACACCTACTCCGACCCCC
>JAJXUT010000049.1 GCA_021782655.1 Deltaproteobacteria bacterium | reverse complement strand
GCCCGCCGGGATCATGGAGGCAGGCACGACCCCAGCCGTCCGGTAGCCGCCAGCCTGCAACTATCATGGCAAATTGTTTACTGGTTGGCCGCAAACAATGGCGATAGAGACCAGACACGCTAACGAACTGACGGCGCTCAGCGAATATATCTCCCAGTTCCGTCCCGAGGATTTCTCCACCTCCGGTGCCCTGGCCCGCCCCACCCCGGAGAGCCGAAGCGAAATCGAACGGCTAAAGACCCGGCTGCGGCGCAAACGGCATTTGGCCGCGGCCCTGCATGAGCGCCTTGAGCATGAACAATTCCGCGCCGACGAGGTTATCCTGACCCAGGCCGAGGTGGACGCCCTGCTGGCCAGTTGGACGTAAGCCGGCCCGCCTTGGCCTGCCGCCCGAGGCATTTAGGAGCCGTCACAAAACAACTTCCACAATTCGCCCCTTCCGTTACGGCTCCTTAGGCCGTTTTTGCTATGAAAAATTAAGAGGTTATTTTGTTATAACGGCTTAGCATCAAGGCCTTCCCGTCCGGCAAACAGCCAGCCAAGCCCACAACAACCATCGACCCCTATCGACGCCATCCTGGTCAATCGCCAGATGAACGCCTGTCATCATCAACATTAATAAAAGCGAGGGACAACCATGAAAAACACATCTGTTCACGAGCTGCTGTGCCGCCTGTCGGTGGCGATGGTGCTCTCCATCGCCGCGCTAACCCTTACCACCCCTGGCCGCTGCCAGGTGGGGGTGCCCAACAGCTTCGCCGACCTGGCGGAGCAGAATCGGCCCATCGTGGTCAACATCTACAGCACCCAGACCATCAAGGCCCGCAACCTGCCCTACGAATACTTCTTCAACAACGAACAGATCCCCGAGATGTTCAAGCACTTCTTCGACATGCCCCAAGGCCAGAATCAGAATCAACAGGCCATGCCGACCGAGAAGCGCACCAGTCTGGGCTCGGGGGTGATCGCCTCCAGCGACGGCTACATCCTGACCAACAACCACGTGGTGGAGAACGCCGACGAGATCAACGTCCGTCTCTACGACGCCGAGGAGTACCGGGCCAAGATCATCGGCCGCGACCCCAAGACCGACCTGGCCTTGATCAAGATCAACCCCAAGCATGAGCTGAAGGCCGTAACCTTCGGCGACTCCGACAAGACCCGGGTGGGCGACTGGGTGATCGCCATCGGCAACCCCTTCGGTTTCGAGCAGACGGTGACCGCCGGGATCGTCAGCGGCAAGGGCCGGGCCATCGGCGACGGGCCCTACCAGAACTTCATCCAAACCGACGCCTCGATCAACCCCGGCAACTCCGGCGGCCCGCTGTTCGACATGGCGGGACAGCTCGTGGGGATCAACACCGCCATCTACAGCCGCAGCGGCGGCAACATCGGCCTAGGCTTCGCCATCCCCTCCAACATGGCGAAAAGCGTCTTCACCCAACTCAAGGCCACCGGCAAGGTGGTGCGGGGCATGATCGGGGTGATGATCCAGCCGGTGACCCAAGACCTGGCCCGGCAGTTCAAGCTCGACCGGGCCATCGGCGCCCTAGTGGGCCAGGTGACCCCGGGCGGCCCCGCTGAAAAGGCGGGCATCAAGGCGGGCGACATCATCACCAGTTTCCAGGGCCAAGCCATCAATCAAGGCAGCATGTTGCCGGCCATGGTGGCCGAGACCCCGGTGGGCACCAAGGCCCAGGTGGGCATCTGGCGGGATGGGCGCGAGCAGATGGTGACGGTGACCATCGGCGAACTGCCCGAGGAGCACGGCAACCTGGGCGGAGGCCAGGCCAGCGGCGGCAAGAACACCGGAGATGACCTGGGCTTCACGGTTCAAGCCCTGACCCCGGAACTGGGCCAGTCGCTGGGCCTTGCCGAAAAGAGCGGTCTGTTGGTGATGGACGTGCGTCCGGGCAGCATCGCGGCGGAGGCCGGTCTTGCCAAGGGCGACCTGATCGTCGAGGCCGGCACCGGCCAGCAGCGCGAGCCGGTACGGACGGTAAAGGAACTGGAGACGATCCTAACCCAGCATAAGGATCAGAACATCCTGCTCCTGGTGCGCTCGCACAAGCAGTCCCGCTTCGTGCTCCTGAAGCGCAAATAACGCGGACGGCGGTCCCGGCATGGGCATGGAAGGTCTGGCCACCTTTCTGGGCCTCATCACCCGGCTGTTCTGTTCGCTGGCAGGGGTCGTCCTGTTCTTCCTCTTCGTGGCCCGGCCCCTGTTGCACTACCTGCTGGTCAACCGGCAGATAGAGCAACAAAAACGACGGGCCGTACAGGAGGCGAACGCCATGATGAGCCAGCAGCCAGCAGCTTCCACTT
Source organism: Deltaproteobacteria bacterium (assembly GCA_021782655.1). Lineage (GTDB taxonomy): Bacteria > Desulfobacterota > Desulfobulbia > Desulfobulbales > VMSU01 > VMSU01. The sequence continues at coordinate 16,524 of JAJXUT010000049.1, read as the reverse complement.
CCACCGGGGCCGCCAACTCTCAAGACAACGGGGCCGACCTCGACTCCACGACCCCAACGCCAGAAAGGAGGCCAGGGAACGGGGCGCGGGAAACCCTGGCCCGCCTGACTGACAGCAGCCCGGACAAGGCGGAGGAGCTGATCAAGAAATGGGCCCGCAGCGAGTAAGCCTAAGCCATGCCCTATAGCCCGCCCCCGCCCCGGAGCAGGTTCTCCTCCCTCCTCGCCCTGTTCGCCATCCTCGCCGCCCTGTGGCTAATCTTGGGCCGCCGGGAGTTTATGCCAGTGCGGGAAGCCGCCAAGCCTCGGACCGTCGAGGCTCGGGGGGATCTCGCCGCCGACGAGAAGGCGACCATCGCCATCTTCCGCAACAACGCCCCAGCGGTGGTTTACATCACCACCAGCGACCTGCGCCGCGACTTCTTCAGCCTAAACGTCTATGAGATCCCCCGAGGCACCGGCTCGGGCTTCGTCTGGGACGACCAGGGCCACATCGTCACCAACTTCCACGTCATCGAGAACGCAAGCCGGGTAGAGGTCACCCTAAACGACGGCAAGGCCTGGAAGGCGGTGGTGGTGGGGGCGAGCCCGGAAAAGGACGTGGCGGTGCTGCAAATCGGCGCCCCCAAGACGAGCCTGGCGCCGATCACCGTTGGCGAATCAAGGAATCTCCAGGTCGGGCAGAAGGTGTTTGCCATCGGCAACCCCTTCGGGCTCGACCACACCATGACCGCCGGCATCGTCAGCGCCCTGGGCCGCGAGCTAAACTCCGCCAATGGCCAGACCCTGCGCGACCTGATCCAGACCGACGCGGCCATCAACCCCGGCAACTCCGGCGGCCCGCTTTTGGACAGCGCTGGCCGGCTGATCGGGATCAACACCGCTATCTACAGCCAGTCGGGGGAGAACGCCGGCATCGGCTTCGCGGTGCCGGTGGAGGTGGTAAACCGGGTGGTGCCGGACCTGATCCGCTACGGCAAGCTGATCCGCCCCGACCTGGGGGTGACCTTCGCCAATGAGACCATCAACCGCCGGCTCAAGGATCGCGGCCTGCTGATCCTAAACGTCCCGCCGGGCAGCGCCGCCGAAAAGGCCGGACTCCTCGGCACCAAGAGTCTGGCCGGAGAGATCATCCTGGGAGACATCGTCGAGAGCATCAACGGCAGGCCGGTGCGGAGCTTCGACGACCTGCGCCGGGAGCTAGACAAGTGCGCCATCGGCCAGACGGTGCCAGTCGGCATCGTCCGCGACGGGCGGCATCTGACGCTTGGGGTAACGCTGGAAGGGGCCGGCTGACGATGAACTGGTGGACCAAGGCCCTGCGCAGCCTGATCGCCTCAGACACCCGGGAGAAGCTTGACCTGTTCCGGGTCTTCCCCGGTTTCAGGCGTTTTCTGGCCACCCGGCATCACTACGCCATCCTCCGCTCCGCCGGCGACGTGCTCTTCCTGGTGGTGCTGATCTCCGGCTTCCTGGGCCCCAACGACGCCCGGCGCAACGTGGCGGTATTTCTCACCTGGGGGCTGCTGTGGCCGGCCATCGTGCTCTCGTGGTTCCTGGTGGGCCGGATGTGGTGCGGGATCTGCCCCTTTCCGGGGCTGGGGCTGTTCTTGCAGCGCCAAGGGCTGACCCTGTCGCTCAAGGTGCCGCGACTGCTGCAAAAATACGGGGTTTACACCTCGGTTTTCCTGCTGGCCCTAATCATCTGGAGCGAGGTGGTGGCCGATCTCGACCACTCGCCCCTGGGCACCTCCTGCCTGGTGCTGGCCATCATCCTGGGCTCGGCCCTGCTGGCTGTCTTGTTCAACGGCCAGGCCTGGTGCCGACACCTCTGTCCCTTGGGCCGGATCAGCGGCGCCGCCGCCACCCTGGCGATCACCGAGTTCAGGGCCAACCACGAGCGCTGCCGCAACTGCAAGAGCTTCGCCTGCCAGCGGGGCGGGGAGGGCAAACGGGGCTGCCCGGTCTATCTGGGCGCCTACTCGGTGGTCAACAACCTGCACTGCCTGGTCTGCGGCCACTGCCTGACCAACTGCGACCGGGACTCGCCCCAGTTTCTGCTCCGCAACCCCTACTCGGAGCTGATCACCAACAAGGGCCGCTACATCACCTGCAGCTACATCGTCCCCTTCCTGATCGGCTCGCAATTGGCGCGCTTCCTGCGCTACAAGCCCATCTACGTCAGCTTCGACCGAGTGATGGGCTCGGACGCCGCCGCCTTCAGCCTGGTGCTCGCGGCAAGCTTCGCCCTGGCCCTGGGCGGCATCCGGCTGGGCAACTCCCTCCTGGTCAAACGGCCCGACCCGGTGATCGGCCGACTGTCGCCGATGGTGCCCATCCTGATCCCCATGGCCTTTGTCGGGGAACTGGTGTACCGGATGTGGTTCTTCACCAGGGGCATCGGCGACTTTATCCCCACCCTGGGCCGGCAGTTGCACCTCGCCTGGCTTGAACGCCTGGCCTTCTCCCTGCCCGAGTTTCCGGTGCTTATCCTCTCGGCCTTCTTTATGCTTAACGGCGCCCTGGCCGCCACCTACATCCTCTGGCGCTTCTGCATGGAGGACTTCGAGGGCGAGGTCTCGCTCGGCAACTTCCTGATCCTAAACCTGCTGATCGCCGTCTTTCTGCTCATCTACCTGGGGGTCATTTTTTGATAAGCAAAAGGGCCGAGATGCAAGGCGCGGGGTGCGTTTGGCATAGGTCTTTTTGCGACGCCATCATTTTTTAGGGGCCGGCCTGGGGGCAACGGCGGTCATCCGCTTGAAGCGCGCCAGGGCCCGCATATCCTGGGTGCGATCCGACTCGTCCATGATCTCTTCCCCCATGATCTCCTCGATGATGTCCTCCAGGCTGATAATCCCGGTTAAGCCGCCGTACTCGTCAACCACGATGAACAGGTGCTGACGGTGATCGAGAAAGTCAATCAGCACCTTGGGCAGGGGAATGGACTCAGGCACGAAGTGAGGCGGCTCCATGAGGTCGGAGAGCCTGACCCCGGTCTTGCCCTCGGCCAGCATCAAGAGCACGTCCTTACGGAAGACCACCCCCACGATGTCGCCCTGGTTCTTGTCGTACACCGGCACCCGGTTGTGGAAGTTCCACTCCGGATGGGCCGCCGCCGCGCTGACCGTGAGGTGGGCGCTTAACGAGAAGACCACGGTGCGCGGGGTCATGGCCTTGCGCACGTCCTTGTGCTTCAGTTCGAGGATATTGATGATGATCTTCTCCTCCTGGCGGGTAATATCGCCGGTCTTCTTGCCCAGGGCGGCGATGGCCTGGATCTCCTTGGCGGTGATGAAGGGCCGCTGACCCGGCTTGCCGAGGGCGCGGGTCAGCCGGTTGCTGATCCAGACCAAGGGCCGCATGACCCGGACCAGGGCCGCCAGGGGACGGGCGATCATAGGGGCCAGTTCCCGGCAGTAGGAAACCCCCAGGGTCTTGGGGATGATCTCCGAAAACACCAGGATGGCGAGGGTGAAGAGCACCGAGAACAGCCCCAGGTAGCGCGGCCCGAAGAGATCGGCGGCGGCGGCCCCGGCGATGGCCGCCCCCATGGTGGTGGCGATGGTGTTCAGGGTGAGGATGGCGGTGATCGGCTCGTTGATGTCGCCCTTCAAGGCCTTGAGCAACACCCCCGAACGGCGACCAGACTTGGCCAGCACCTCGACCTGACTGGCGGGGATGGAGTAGAGGGCCGCCTCGGCGATGCTGGCCAGAGCGGCAACAACGATGGCCAGGGCCACGGCCAGACAAAAGGTAAAAAACAAGTCGAGCCTCCTCGGAGAGGGCGGATTAACTGGCCGCCACCTTCCAGGCCGTGCCCTGCGGCCCGTCCTTTAGTTCGATCCGCCGAGCGAGCAGGAGGTCGCGGATGGAGTCGGCCCGGGCCCAGTCCTTGCGGTTTCGGGCCGCAAGCCGCTCGTCGATCATCACTTGCAACTCGTCCCTGCTCATGCCGATCTCCCGCAGATGCGCCTCCTGCTGCTCGGCCAAGAAGAGGGCGGGCTCCTGGCTGAGCAGACCCAAGATCCCCCCCAGCTCCGCCAAGGCTAGGGCGGCGCGGCGCAACAGCTCAATGTCGCTTGCGGCTGGTTTTTTGGGCAGCGACTGCCTGATCCGGTTGATGGTCTTCACCCCCTCAAAGAGCACCCCCAGTCCCTGGGCGGTGTTGAAGTCGTTGTCCAAGGCCTCGCAGAAGCGCGGCCCAAGGCTGTCAAGCAACTCCGCCTCCTCGGCGCTGGCCTGGGCCTTGACCCCCTCGAGGCCAGGCGGCAGTTGTTGGCAGTCAGCCAGGCAGCTGTAGAGCCGGTTCACCCCCAGTTGGGCGTCGCGTAGGGCGGCCTCGGAGAAGTCCAAGGGGTGGCGGTAGTGGGTGGAGAAGACCATCAGCCGCAGGGCCTCGGGGTGGTGGTCGCGAAGCACCTCGCGGATGGTCAGGAAGTTGTGCAGGGACTTAGACATCTTCTCGTCGTTGATGGTCACGAAGGCGTGATGCACCCAGTAGTTGACAAAGGGGCCGCCGCTGACGCCCGTGCTCTGGGCCAGCTCATTTTCGTGATGGGGAAACACCAGGTCCTCGCCCCCGCCGTGGATGTCGAAATGCTCGCCCAGATACTTATGGCTCATGGCCGAGCACTCGATGTGCCAGCCGGGCCGGCCCGGCCCCCAGGGGCTGTCCCAGGTCGGCTCGCCCGGCTTACTGCCCTTCCAGAGGGCGAAATCCATGGGGTTACGCTTGATCTCGCTGACCGAGACCCGGGCCCCGGCCTGCAACTCGTCCAGGTTGCGGCCCGAGAGCGCCCCGTAGGCCGGAAACTGGTCCACCGCGAAGTACACGTCCCCGCCCGCCTGATAGGCCAGGCCCCGGTCGATCAGCCGGGCGATCAGCTCGATGATCTCCGGGATGTGCTCGGTGGCCTTGGGCTCAAAATCCGGGGCCGCCACCCCCAACTGGCGCATATCGGTGTAGAATTCCTCGATAAAACGGCCAGCCAGCTCCTCGGAGCTTAGGCCCTGCTCGCGGGCCCGGTTGATGATCTTGTCGTCGATGTCGGTGAAGTTGCGGACGTAGGTGAGCCGATAACCCCGGTAACGGAGATAGGCGGCGATCATATCGAAGATCAGGGCCGAGCGGGCATGGCCGATATGGCAGTAATCGTAGGCGGTGATGCCGCAGACGTACATCTTGACCTCGCCCTCGGCCAGCGGCACGAAGGGCCGTTTCTGGCCAGACTGGGTGTCGTATATCGTGAGGCTCATGGTTCTCCTTTGATTCATGGGCTGATTGTGGTAATTATGGCGCAGCTAATTTACCAGAAACGGCCGCTCCCTTCATTAACTAAAAATACCGGGCCGGATGTCCGCCCGCCGGGCAAGCGGCGACGGCCTGCCACCCTAATAAACCTAGGTAAAAATGCTTCCAAGCGACCAAAAATTAGAAAACGGGATGACGATCAGCTACCAGGACGAGTCCAAGAAACTGGCCGGCGATCGCTGGCTGGTCAGACTCCGCTGCCGGCTGCTAATCCCGCTTAGTGAGTGGATGACCAGCGCGGTGGCGGGCGAGGACCCGGAATCGGCCTTCTGCCGGCATAAGCTGGGAGAGCGGCTGGGCCACGAGCTGGTCCGAGAACGCAACTTCATCGACCAGGATGAGCGCCACCGGGTACTGGAGCAACTGGCCTCCGACCTAGAGCACGACCTGCTGGCCTACCTGGCGAAGGACGCCTTTGTCCGCCAACTCTTCGCCACCCGGCTAACCGAGCTCAAGGATGACTTCCGTCGCTCCGCCTGGCCGGGGCCGGCCCCGGCGGAGGAGGACGACCCGCCCGGCCCGGCGGACTTCTCTGCCTGTTTCCGCTGACCGGCCAGGCAGGGGCCGGGGCAGGAATAGTGCTTGACAAAAAAGGCCGCCAACAGCATACTCGACAATTTTGTGGCCCCGACGCACGGCAAATGACCGCCAGTTGACCATTCTGGGAGGGGCTAGGATAATGTCCCAGCCCCGCATTCCATCAAAAACGAGCTTTGAGGAAAGATAAATGAAGGTACTCATCAGTGACAATCTAGCCCCGATCGGCGCCCAGATCCTTAGAGACGCCGGGCTGGAGGTGGACATCAACACCGGGCTGCCGCCCGAGGAGTTGCAGAGGATCATCCCCGCCTACCACGGCCTGGTAATCCGCAGTGCCACCAAGGTCACCGAGGAGATCATCAACGCCGCCGAACAGCTCAAGGTGGTGGGCCGGGCCGGTATCGGGCTCGACAACGTCAACATCCCCGCCGCCAGCAAGAAGGGTATCGTGGTGATGAACGCCCCGGACGGCAACGCCACCACCGCCGCCGAGCACGCCATCGCCATGATGATGTCTTTAACCCGTAACATCCCCCAAGCCACCGCCTCCATGAAGCAGGGCAAGTGGGAGAAGAAGAAGTTCTCGGGCCGGGAGGTGACCGGCAAGACCCTGGGGATCATCGGTATCGGCCGGATCGGGGCCATCGTCGCCGACCGGGCCAAGGGCCTGCGGATGAAGGTCATCGCCTTCGATCCCCACATGCCCAAAGAGATCGTGGACAAGATGGGGGTGGAGCTGGTAGGTCTTGACGAGCTGTGCCAGCGCAGCGACTACCTCACCGTGCACGTGCCCTTCCTGAAAGAGACCGCCAAGCTCATCTCCGCCGACAAGTTCAAGCTCATGAAGCCCACCGCCATGTTCATTGACTGCGCCCGGGGCGGGGTAGTGGACGAGGCGGCCCTCTTTGACGCCTTAAAGAACAAGACCATCGCCGGCGCCGCCCTCGATGTCTTCGAGGTCGAGCCCACCACCTTGGACAACAACCCGCTCCTGGGGCTCGACAACTTCATCTGCACCCCGCACCTGGGCGCCTCCACCGCTGAGGCCCAGGAAAACGTGGCCATCGCCATCGCCGAGCAGATGGCCAGCTACCTAAACAGCGGCAGCATCACCAACGCCGTCAACGTGCCCTCGGTCAGCTCCGAGGTGATGCAGCAGGTCGGCCCCTATCTGAACCTGATGGATCGGATGGGGAGCTTCCACATGCAGATCGCCAAGGGCGGCATCTCGGAGATCAACATCGAATATGTCGGCGAGCTGGCCGGCATCAACGTCACCCCGATCACGGTGGCCTTTCTGAAGGGCCTGTTCACCCCCATCCTGAAGGAGGCGGTGAACTTCATCAACGCCCCGATGATCGCCAAGGATCGCGGCATCAAGGTGATGGAGTCCAAGTCCAACGACTCCGACGATTTCACCAACATGATCAAGGTAACGGTCAAGACCACTGAAGGCGAGAACATCCTGGCCGGCACGGTCTTCGGCAAGAACGAACCCCGCCTGGTGCGCCTCAACACCTTCCGGATGGAGGCCACCCTCGCCGGGCCGCTGCTCTACGTCCACAACCAGGACGTGCCAGGGGTAATCGGCACCCTGGGCACCACCATCGGCTCGTTCGGGGTCAACATCCGCAATATGACGGTGGGGGCCGAGGACGCCCGGGGCCAGAACGTCATCCTGCTCAACACCGACCGCCTACTTACCGCCGAGGAACTGGAAACCGTGCGGGGGCTAAGCCACCTGAGCCAGGCCCGTGTGGTGGACATGCCTTCCGTTTAAAACCGCGACCTTGACCCAAAGGGTGGCCCGATGAGCGAGCAAGAAAAATCTGGCAAAAAGCCCTGTCCATGCGGGCCGGGGATGGTGCTGAAGAACGGCAAGTGCGTCATGCCCGATGTCACCTTCACCACCTTTTTCATGGCCTTGAACTCCTCGGCCCTCTACCACTTAGGGGAGTTGGCCGACCCCGCTACCGGCCAGCCGCAAAAGGACCTGCTGCTGGCCAAGCACACCATCGACACCATGTCCATGTTGCAGGCCAAGACCGCCGGCAACCTGAGTCGGGAGGAAATAGACCTGGTGGAGACCACCCTCTACGACCTCAAGATGCGCTTCGTCAAGGCCCGGTCTTAACGGGCCCTGGAGGGGAGGCGTCTTGGGGACGATAAAGGATGCGCGAGCTTGAGATTTCGGCCCCGGCCAAGGTCAACCTCTTTCTGCGGGTGCTGCGCCGGAGAGAGGACGGCTACCACGACCTGGTCTCGGTCATGCAGAAGCTCTCCCTGGCCGACCGCCTGCAGATAAGCCTTAAAGGCCGGGGCATCCGCCTGGACTGCCCCGGCTCACCCCTGCCCGAGGACGCATCAAACCTGGCCTTTAAGGCGGCGGCGCTCTTTTACGAACGGACAGGAATCGCCCCTGGCCTGCGCCTTACCCTGCACAAACGCATCCCCCTGGCCGCCGGCCTGGGGGGGGGCAGCAGCGACGCAGCGGCGGTGCTGCGGGGCGCAAACCTCCTCCACGGACAGCCCCTTAAAGAAGCCGAGCTGCTGGCGCTGGGGGCGGCTCTAGGGGCCGATGTCCCCTTCTTCGTGGCCGACGGCTCCACCGCCCTGGCCACCGGCACCGGCACCGAACTTGCGCCCATCGAGGGCCCACGCGGCTATCAACTGCTACTGGTCAACCCCGGCCTGCCGGTCTCGACCGCTTGGGTGTACAGCAATTTAGGGTTGACAACTAGTGACGATCCTTATAAGTTAAGGGGCTATTCTTCCTGGAAGGAACATGCCGCCGCCGTACTCGCGCAAGGATTTTCCCCAGAGGCGGAGGGCGGGCTTTACAACGACCTGGAGGCGGTGACCATCGCTCGCTACCCGGTTATTGGGGCAATCAAGGAACGGCTGCTGGGGGCCGGGGCCGCCTCGGCCCTGATGTCGGGCAGCGGGGCCACGGTGTTCGGCGTCTTTCACGACCCCGTCTTGGCCGAGCAGGCCCACGAGACCTGCCAGCGACTGTATGCGGAGGTCTTCCTGACCTCTCCCGCGGACTAGACACGAATCCTGCTGGGGTGTCGTCAAGCGGTAAGACACAGGCCTTTGACGCCTGCATTCGTAGGTTCGAATCCTACCACCCCAGCCACTTAACCACCGCACCCTCAAGAAAGGCTCTAACGACATGCCACGTAAGATGCAGATCTTTACCGGAAACGCCAACCGCCAGTTGGCCGCCGACATCTGCCGGCACATCGATATGGATTTATCCAAGGCCGAGGTTCGCACCTTCAGCGACGGTGAGATCTTCGTCGAGATAGGCGAGAACGTCCGGGGCAGCGACATCTTCATCATCCAGCCAACCTGCCCGCCGGTCAACGACCACCTGATGGAGTTGGTGATCATGGTGGACGCCATGCGCCGCGCCTCGGCCCGCCGGATTACCGCCGTGCTGCCATATTACGGCTACGCCCGCCAGGATCGTAAGGTGGCACCTCGGGTGCCCATCACCGCCAAGGTGGTGGCGGAGATGATGATGGTGGTCGGCGTTCGCCGGGTCTTGACCATGGACCTGCACGCCGGACAGATCCAGGGCTTCTTCAACATCCCAGTTGACAACCTGTTCGCGGCCCCCATCCTGCTTAAGCACATCTCCAATCAGTTCAATGAAGTGGTGATGGTGTCGCCAGACGCCGGCGGGGTGGAACGCACCCGGGCCTTTGCCAAACGGCTGCAAGCCGACCTGGCGATCATCGACAAGCGGCGGGAGCGGGCCAACGTCTGCGCGGCCATGAACGTCATCGGCGACGTGACCGACAAGACCGCCATCCTGCTCGACGACATGGTCGATACCGCCGGCACCTTGTGCTCCGCCGCCGATATCCTGATGGAAAAAGGTGCCCGCGAGGTGCACGCCTGCTGTTCGCACGGGGTGCTCTCCGGCCCGGCCATCGAGCGCCTGGAGGCCTCGCAGATCAAACAACTGGTGGTCACCGACACCGTTCCCCTGCGTCCCGAGGCCCAGAAATGCCAAAAGATCAAGGTGCTGTCGGTGGCCGAGCTCTTTGCCCGCGCCATCTCCTGCATCCATTCGGAGGACTCGGTAAGCTCGCTGTTCATCTAGTCCGCCGCCGGATGGCGGGGCCTTTTAAGGAATAAATCAACAAAAACCATCATCGAAAAGCTCATCAATTCCAGGTTGGAGGATTACCAAAATGTTACAGTTTGATTTGACCGCCCAGATCAGAAATCAGTTTGGCAAGGGGGCAGCCCACCGTCTGCGCCAGAGCGGGCTCACCCCCGCCGTCCTGTACGGCCACAAGGCGGCGGTGCTGTCGCTTGAGCTCGACACCAAGGAGCTGACCAACACCATGCTGAAGGTGCAGCGGCGCAACGCGGTCTTCAACCTGCGGGTCAACAATCAGGGACAAGAGTCCACCTTCCACGTCATGGTCCGGGAGATGCAGACCTCCCCCACCAGCGAGGCCTTGATCCACGCCGATTTCTGCGCCATCGCCCTGGAAAGTCCGCTCTCCTTCACCGTGCCGGTGGTCTTTAACGGCAAGGCCAAGGGGGTGGACATGGGCGGCGATCTGGCGGTGCTGGTGAGCAGCGTGGTGCTCAAGGGTCGGCCCCTGGACGTGCCGGAGTTTATCGAAAAAGACATCAGCGACCTGGGGGTGGATGAAAAGTACACCTGCGGCGACCTGAACATCCCAGCCAACGTCGAGTTGGTGAGCGATAAGGAGACGGTCTGCGTCTCAGTGAGCATGCCGGTCAAGGTGGCGGTGGCCGAGACCGCCGAATCGGCGGCGGCCAAGAAGGGCGGCAAGAAGAAGTAAATCCGCCGCCTTGGCGGATCGATATCAGGCCGGGCGCGAGGCAATGCCTCAACCCCGGCTTTTTTTATGGTCAAACCATGAGGTCAGCCGGGCAAGAGTTCCAGGGCCAGGCGGGCGGCCTTCTCCGAGGCCCCTGGCCGGCCCAGACGGCGGCTCACCTCCCTAAGGCCGGCAAGCATCTGGCCATGCCGCTCCGTGCCCGGCCAGATTAAGACCAGCGTCTCGGCGAGTCGTGCGGGGGTGAAGTCGTCCTGCAGGAGCTCCGGCACCACCTGACGATTGGCCACCAGGTTGACCAGGGAGGCGTAAGCCACCTTAATCAAGCGCCGACCCAGGAAATAGGTAAGGGGAGAGGTGCGGTAGGCGACCACCATCGGCACCCCCAGGATGGCGAGTTCCAGGGTGACGGTACCCGAGGCGGCCATCGCCAGGTCGCAGGCGGCCATCAGGTCGTAACGGTGCTCGCTAACCACCGTCAGGCCGAGTTTACTGGCCTCCTCCTCCGCCAGGCCCAGATCGTCAAGACTTAAAGTGGAGGCGAGCGGCAGGAGGAAGCGCACCTGGGGCCGCTGACGTTTGATCATGGCCGCCGCCGCCAGGAAACCGGGGAGGATGGCGGCTATCTCCCGCCGGCGGCTGCCGGGCAGGACGCCGATCACCGTATCCTGCGGCTCGATGCCCAGCCGCCGCCTGAACTCGCCCGCCGGCAGGTCCAAGGCCACCGCATCCAACAGGGGATGGCCGACAAAATGCGCCTGACTCACCCCCCGCCGCCGGTAGAACTCCTCCTCGAAGGGCAGGATCAGCGCCAGCCGGTCCACCAGCCGGGCGATGGTCTTTACCCGTCCACTCCGCCAGGCCCAGACCTGGGGGCTGACGTAGTAGAAGACCGGGACGCCAAGCGCCTTGGCCCGGCGGGCGAGCAAGAGGTTAAAATCGGGGAAGTCGATTAAGATCAGCAAGTCTGGCCGCCGCTCGCGCAGCCGGGAGGCAAGCCCTCGCATCGCCGCCCGGATGGCCCGCCAGTGGGAGAACACCTCGACAATACCCACCACCGCCAGTTGCCCCGCCTGGTAGAGAATCTCCACCCCCTGCCGCGCCAGGGCCTCCCCGCCCACCCCGCAAAAGGCAAGCCCCGGCTCCTGGGCGCGCATGGCCGCCACCAGCCCGGCCCCGTGCAGGTCGCCGGAGGCCTCGCCAGCCACGATCATCACCTCTCGCCCTGGCCGGTCGGCGGCGTTCAGCTCAGCAACTCCTGGTGCTCGGCGACGAAATTCTTCATCAGCTCGACGATGTACAGGGCCATTTTCAAGGCCCGCCGGCCCTCGGTCCCGCTCACCTTGGGGGTGCTCCGGCGACGGACATTCCAGACGAAGGCCTTCAACTCCGTCTCCAGGGCGTCGGTATCGGCAAAACAAAAATGACGGGCCGCCTCCTTGGGCATCCCGTCCGCCTCGCGGCCCTCCCGGCGCTCGATCACCGTGATCTCCTTCTTGCCGTAATCAAGCGAGATATAGGACTTGGCCTGAAAGATCCTGAGCTTTCTGACCGTGGTCTTGGAGATGCGGCTGGCGGTCAGGTTGGCGGTGCAGCCGTTCTCAAAGACCAGGCGGACGCTGGCGATGTCGGAGGTGTCGGTGACCACCGGGATGCCCACCGCCTGGACAGACTTCACCGGCGAGGCCACCAGGCTCAGGATGAGGTCGAGGTCGTGGATCATCAGATCGAGCACCACGTCCACGTCGGCGCCCCGGGGGTTGAAGCTGTGGAGGCGCTGAGCCTCGATGAACACCGGATTGCTCAGGTACTGCTCCATGGCCATCACCGCCGGGTTGAAGCGCTCGACGTGGCCGACCTGAAGGATGCGGTTACACAGCTCGGCCTGGGCCACCAGGGCGTCGGCCTCGGCCAGGGTAACGGTCATGGGTTTTTCGAGCAGCACGTCCACCCCGTGGTCGAGACAGGCCTTGGCCACCGCGAAGTGCTGGCGGGTGGGCACCACGATGCTCACCGCATCCACCAGGGGCAAAAGCGCCCGATAGTCATCCACGGCCCGCACCTGGTGCCGTTCCGCCACCTCCCGGGCCCGGGCCAGGTTGACATCCGCCACCCCCATCAGCTCGACATCGCTCATGGCCGCGTATTTCGCGGCATGGTGCTGTCCTAGATGGCCAACCCCGATCACTCCCAGCTTGATTCTCTCCATACCCTATCCCCATCGCGAAGAAACAAGGCCCGCCCGGCGAGCGACCCCTGGTTCGCCAAAAAAATTGTACATCGCCGTTATTTTTGCTATCCTCGAAGATGCAGGCCCTCTGCGGACGGCCAGGATCGTCCAGCCACCCCGCCACCACGACGTAGGACAAGAACCGATGAACGACATCCAAAACGAGCTAACCAACCTCGGGCAGCGCATCGCCGTCGAGATGGGCACCGCCATCAAGGTGGAACTGGAGGGCATCGAGCTGCCGCTGCACAGCGCCATCGTCGGCCTGGAGTCTAGCCAGTACATCATTGTCAAGGCCCCGGAACCGTTCTCCAGGGTGGAGCACAAGCTGTTCAAGGGCGTCCAGATGATCGTCCGCTACCTGACCGGCGGCACGGTGTACGCCTTCCAAACCAAGGTGTTGGAGGTGATAACCAAGCCCCTGCCGCTCCTGTTCATTGAGTATCCACGCATCATCCAGCACCACGACCTCAGGGAACAGAAACGCATAAACTGTCACGTCCCGGCCAGGATCATCCGGGGCGAGGAGGAAAACCTAGGCTGCATCATCGACATGAACATGCAGGGCTGCCGCTGCCTGGTGCAGTCGTCCAAGAACGCCAGCCTGCTGGCCTGCGAGATGGATAACGACCTGCGGCTGACGTGCATCCTGCCCGGCAGCGCCGAGACCATCACCCTGGCAGGCAAGGTCAAGAACCTAAAACGCACCCGAAAGGAACTCGATCTCGGGATCAACTTCGCCCCCGACTTAAACGGCACGGCCCGCAAGACCTTAATCGGCTTCCTCTCCGCCATCGACGGGCTCTCCCGTTAGGCGCTGCCCCGCTTCAGGGCGGCGGCCAAGGCCTCGGTGTAGCGCCGGCGGATCCAATGCTCGTGCTCGGGGGGCGCTGGCCCCAGGCCCTGCCATTCCCGCCGCACCTGCTCAATCTCCTCCCTGGCCCGGCGCGACCTGTCCTCTCCCTGGCCCGCCGCCAGCACGAAGTTGGTCTCAAAGGCCAACTTCAGCTGCTCGGCCAGGGTCAGCCCGCCAGCCGAGCGGGCCTCGGGGCGAGCAGCTGAAGGGCGTTCAACCCCGGCGATCATCTCCAGGCGCAAGCAAAGAGCCTCCTTGCGCCGGATGTTCTCCCGGCACAAACGGTCGATTTCCTGGGCCGCCTCGCGCCGCTCCGCAAAAAAGGCCGCTAAGATGGCGGCGAACTCCTGGCGCAGCTCCCGGTCGCGGGCCTTATCGCCAGGCCCCAGCCCCCCCCACTCCTCCTGACAGGCGATGAGCTCCCGCACCGTCTCCCGGCTGACCTTGGCCGCCGCCAGCTCCTTGACCTTGGCCAGCAAGGCCTCCCGCCGCTCCTGATTGGCGGGTCGAGCCTGATCGATGGCCGACTCCCGGGCCGCCTTGGCGGCGAAGAAACGATCACCGCCGCCCTTGAAGCGCTGCCAAAGCGCCTCCGCCTGTCCCTCGGGCACCGGGCCTATCTCCCGCCACTGCCGCTGCAACTCGATGATCCGCTTGCCAAGCCTCACGAAATTCGTCTCCGGCCTCAGATCAGCGGTCAGCTCCTCTACCTCCCGGCAGAGGACCTCCTTGCGGGCCAGATTCTCGGGCCGCAAGGTGTCGAGCCAGGCGTAGTAACGGTCGCAGGCGGCCCGGAAACGCTGCCAGAGCGGCTCCTCCTGACCCTTGGGCGCCGGGCCGCAGGCCTGCCAGCGGGCCTGCAAGTCCTTAAATTTAGCCTTATATTCCAGCTCGGGACGGTCAGCCAGGCCCTCGGCCTCCAGGCAGAGGGCCTCCTTATGTGCCCGATTCTCTTCCCGCCCCGCCTCCAGGTTATCAAGATATGCCTGACGGCGGGCGAAGAAATGATCGGCGGCGGCCCTAAAGGCGGCGAACAACTCCCGCTCCCTGTCCCTGGGCACCGGCCCGCTGGCCTTCCACCGGGCCTGCAAGTCGCGCATAAACTCGGCAGTCTCCCGCCAATCCTCGGAGTCCTGCCGTGCTACCGCCAGCTCAACCAGCTCGGCCCTGGCCGCCAGCCGCGCCTCCACCTCCTGGTCGCGGGCCTGAAAGAACTCCCGGCAACGGGCGAAGTTGCGATCCGTGGCCTCCTTGAAGGCCAGCCACAGGCCGCGCTCCTCCTTGGCCAGGGCCGGGCCGACCAACCGCCAGCCCTCCTGGAGCTCCTTGAGCCGTTTGAAGACTAAAGCCAGTTCCTCCACCCCATCCAGGGCCCTGGCCGCCTCGATCAGTTCCAGCTTCCGGGTCTGGTTATGCCAACGCCGCCACTCCTCTTGCTGACGCAGGGCCGCCATCCGTTCCGATGCCTGGCGCGCCAAGGCGGCGAATTCGTCCTCCAATTCGGCGCCTGGAGCCAGTGAGGTCGGCTGCCGCCAGCGGTCGGCGATCTCCTTTAAGCCCGACTCAACCTTGCGGAGCTCGTCGCTGGCGATTAGGGCCCGCAACTCATCCAGCCAACGCCGACGCTGGGCTAGACTCGCCTCCGCCCGGCTGGCCACGGCCTCCTGCCGCCGCTCCCGAGCCTGGGCCAGGGCCGCGGCCACCTGCTGGCGGCCCAGCAACCTGGGGTGCCAGGCGTCGAAACGGGCCTGAAGGTCGGCGATTAGTCCCTGAACCGCCTCCAGTTCCTGGGCCGCCAGGCGGGCTTCGACCTGGGCCAGGGCGGCGAGCAGTTCCACCTCCTGGGCCCGCTCGCGGGCCAGCAACTCGCCACTCTCGGCAAAGGCCGCCTCCGCCCGGGCCAAGGGCTCGCGAAAAGGGGCGAGCCACTCCCCATCGGCCTCGGCTTCGAGGCTGGCCCACTCGGACTTAAGGCGGCTTAGGCCCTCCTCCCGGCCCTCCGCCGCCAAAGCCAGGGACTCCCAATCCGCAACGATCCGCCCCGCCTGGGCCTGGGCCGCCTCCCGCAAATTTTTCTCGGCCCGCCGCGCCTCCTGCCGGGCCGCCGCCTCCCGCTGCCTAAGGGAAAGCTCCCGAGCGAGCCGCTCC
Organism: Deltaproteobacteria bacterium; assembly: GCA_021782655.1. Taxonomy (GTDB): domain Bacteria; phylum Desulfobacterota; class Desulfobulbia; order Desulfobulbales; family VMSU01; genus VMSU01. The sequence continues at coordinate 608 of JAJXUT010000049.1, read as the reverse complement.
AGCCGCGACCCCAGCTCGCCGTCCGCCGCCGCCAGCTCCCGCAGGCGGCGCTGCAAGCGCCGGCACTCGGTCAGGGCCACGTCCACCTCCCCGGCCTCGGCCAGGGTCGCCGCCCGGCTGGCGATCCGGTCCAGTTCGTCTTGACGAAGCGCCTCCGGCGAGGAGGCCTCCTTAGCGGCCAAGTCTGCGGCCCGCTGCTGGGCCCGGGCCCGTACCGCCCGGCTGCTGGCCTCGTCGGCCAGCCGGGCGAGCAGCGCCCCGTCGTCCACCCGGTCCACGATCAACAGCCCCACCGCCTTGCCGCAATTCTGACAGGCCAGGTCGGCCAGCACCTCCTGGGCGGCGATCAACTCCACCGCCAGACGTTTGGCCCCCAGGTCGGTCTCCCGCAACACGATCTCGGCCAGCAAATCATCACGGCTCAGGGCGGAGATCAGCTCCCGCTTGGCGGCAGAGCCCTGAGCGGCCAGGATCTCCTCAAAACGCAGCCGGTCGAGCCGCTGATTTATCTCGCCGGCCTCCGCCTCGCCAAGCCGGGCCGCCAGGGGCGCCAGCAGACGCCAGTCGCCGATCCGGCCCAAGGCCGCCCGCCGCACCTCGGCATCCGG
>JAJXUT010000048.1 GCA_021782655.1 Deltaproteobacteria bacterium | reverse complement strand
CGAGAACGGGCTCAAGGAAAAGGTGGAGGTCGTGCGCGGCAAGGACGGCAGACAGAAGGTGCTCCGCCTGATGCAGCCCCTCTACGTCAAGCAGGAATGCCTGAAATGCCACGGCCACCAAGGCTACAAACTGGGCGACATCCGGGGCGGTCTGGATGTCAGCCTGCCTATGGGGCCGTTCCTCAAACGGGCCCACGCCCAACTCTGGGATCACTTCTACTTCGTGACCGTCCTCTGGCTGATGGGCTGCATCGGACTCTTGGTGGGCTCGGAGCGGCTTAGGAAGAACACCCAGGCCCTGGCCCTCTCCAATATCGGGATGCAACGGGAGATCGAGGAGCGCAAGCGGGTGGAGGTGGCCCTACAGAAGGAAAGCTCCTTCACCGCCGCGGTGCTGGATACCGCCGGCGCCTTGATCATGGTCTTAAACGTCCGGGGAGAGATCATCCGTTTCAACCAGACCAGCGAATCGGTGACCGGATACCAGTTCCAGGAGGTGGCAGGCCGGCCTTTCTGGGATATCATCCTGCCGCCCGAGGAACGGGAGCCGGTGGCCCGACTCTTCGCCGGCATCCAGTCCGGCTCCCTGCCCCAGAAGCTGACCAAGCCCCTCGTCACCCGCGGCCACCGCCACCGGTTCATCGACTGGGCCAACACCACCTTCCGGGATGACGACGGCAACGTCGAGTACATCATCTCCATCGGCATCGACATCACCGAGGAGCGGCTGCTTCAGTCCCAGCTCCTCCACGCCGAGAAGCTTTCCGCCATCGGCAAGCTCTCGGCCTCCATCGCCCACGAGATCAACAACCCCCTGTTCGGGATCAGAAACGTCATCGAACGACTAAGGGAAAAGGGCTCGCTGTCCGAAGACAACCGGGAGTTCGCCGATCTGGCCTTGCTCGAATGCGACCGGATCCGCGATCTGATTAAAGATCTGCAAAACTTCAACCGCCCGACCACCGGGGTGAGCACTCCAGTCAACCTGCACAAGGCCATAAACCACATCCTCTTGCTCTCCAACAAGGAGATGAAGAGTAAGCACGTCCGGGTCAACACGGTTTACGACAAGGACTTGGGCGAGATCATGGCCATCGCCGACCAGCTCAAACAGGTCTTCTTGAACCTGATGAACAACGCCCTGGAGGCCATGCCCTCCGGCGGCCAGATTACCATCACCACCCAGAAGGCCGGCCAGGAGGCGGTGATCACCTTCTCCGACACCGGGGTCGGCATCCCCGAGGAGGTTATTGGCCACATCTTCGAGCCGTTCTTCACCACCAAACCGGCGGTCAAGGGCACTGGGCTGGGACTTTCGATCTCCTACGGGATCATCAAGCACCACGGCGGCCACATCGAGGCGGCGAGCGCGCCCGGTCAGGGCTCCACCTTCACCATCACCCTGCCCATCGAGGGAAAAAACGCATGAACAACAACCACCCCACCATCCTGCTGGTCGACGACGAGGCCATCATCCGCAAGACCATGGCCGGCAAGCTGAGCGACGAGGGCTTCACGGTGCTGACCGCCGAAAACGGCATCAGCGCCCTGGCCTACCTCAAGACCTCGCGGGTCAACCTGGTGATCACCGACCTGATGATGGAGGGGATGAACGGCATCAAGGTGCTGGAGGAGGTGAAGGCGGCCAATCCCGAGATTGCGGTCATCATCCTGACCGGCTACGGAGAGCTGACCTCGGCCATCGACGCCTTAAGGCTCGGCGCCGACGACTACCTACTCAAGCCCTGCGACTTGAACGAACTGCTCTTTAGGATCAACAAGAGCCTGGAGAAACAGGCGCTAAAAAAGATGGTCAAGCTCTACGAGGACATCCTGCCCATCTGCCTGGACTGCAAGAAGATCCGCGACGACAGCGGCACCGAGCCCGGCAAGGGGCTGTGGATACCGGTGGATCAGTACCTGGCCCGCAAGGCGGGCAAGAGCATGTCGCACGGCTATTGCCCGGAGTGCGGCAAACGCTTTCTGGCCGCCATCGAAAAACGCAACAAGGAGCAAACCCCAACGGCAAAGAAGTCCTAAACCTTGCGCCTTGGCCCTCGAACCTTATCCTCCGCCGCTCAGCGCAGGTAGTCGCGAGCCGCCACGAAATGCCGCTGAAAATAAGGCGAGGAGATCCGGGCCACCGACACCGTCTTGCCGCTGCCCGGGGCGTGGATGAACAGCCCGTCTCCCTGATAGATGCCGACGTGAGAGGCCTCACCTAGGGGCCCGGCGCTGAAAAATACCAGGTCGCCGGGCTTCAGCTCCGCCTGGCCCACCGACCGGCCCCGGCGCATCTGCTCCCGGGCGACCCGGGGCAGGTCGAGCCCGATCAACTGATAGACCATCATCGCCAGGCCGCTGCAATCAAAGCCCCTGACCGGGCTGGCATCCCCCCAAGCGTAAGGCACCCCGATGAACTGCCGGGCCACCCGCACCAGCTCCCGGCGAATGGCCTCCTCCTGGCCCTGGTAACGAACTGCGGGGTAGGAGGCCGGCCGCACCACCTCGAAGACCTCGATCATCCCCTGCCGCCGCAACCTCTCGGCCACGGCCCTGGCCGCCTCGGGCCGCGGGTAGTTACCGAACCGCACCCGGTACAAGCCGTTGCGGTTCCGGTAATAATAGGCCGCCAGCCCCGCCTTGGTCAGCCGGGTGCTCAAGGCGGCGGCATTCTCCACCTGGGCGAAGGCCCCCACCTGAACGGCGCAACCCATGAGCGGCAACGACGAAACTGAAGTAGTGACGGAAGGCCGCAGGGACGGGACAGGCGGGACGGATGGCGGGTGACTGGCGCAGCCGCTAAGAACGCCGAGCAGGAGACCAAACGACAAAAAAAGCAAAAAATGGTTGCGGACCGACTGCCCCATCTGGTTTAATGGGCGGTCGGCATGGGCGAGGCGTGGACTAGGTAGCGATCCGCCCCGCCTTGCTGGCAATTTTCAGGCATATTCAACTCAAACAAACCTAAGTGGAGAGAAAGACATGGGCAGAGGCGACGCCAGAACCAAACGCGGCAAGATCTTCAAGAAGTCAAACGGCAACACCCGTCCCGCCAAGAAGACCAAGAAGGCCGAGACCACCGAGCAGAAATAAACTAAGCGGTTTCAACCCGCCAGGTCAGTATTCGCGTCGCGCCAGCACCTCCCGGGGCTTAACCCCGTCCGCCGGGCCGACGATGCCCTCCTTTTCCATGATCTCGATCATCCGGGCCGCCCGGTTGTAACCCACCCGCAGCCGGCGTTGCACCATCGAGATCGAGGCCTGCCCCGACTCGCAGACAAACTCCACCGCCTCGTCGTACTTCTCGTCGTGCTCCTCGCCGCCCGGGGTCTCGCCGTTATCCGTCCCCTCCGGCTCGTCGGCGATCTTCAGCACCGACTCGTCGTAGCTGGCGGGCCGCTGCGCCTTAAGGAAATCGACGATCCGGCCGATCTCCTTCTCGGTGATGTAGGCGGCGTGGATACGCTGCATCCGGCTGGCGCCAGGGGCCATGAACAGCATGTCGCCCTTGCCCAGCAGGTGCTCGGCCCCGGAGGTGTCGAGGATGGTGCGGGAGTCGATCTTGGAGGAGACCTTAAACGACATCCGGGTGGGGAAGTTGGCCTTGATCAGGCCGGTGAGCACGTCCACCGACGGCCTCTGGGTGGCCAAAATCAGGTGCATCCCCGCCGCCCTGGCCATCTGGGCCAGCCGCGCCACCGAGCCCTCCACGTCCTTCGTGGCCACCATCATCAGGTCGGCCAGCTCATCGATGATGATGACGATGAGCGGCAGCTTCTCGTCCGCCACCTCGTTGTAGGTGGCCAGATTCTTGACCTTCATCTCCTCCATCAGGCCGTAGCGCCGCTCCATCTCCAGCACCGCCCACTGCAAGGCCCGGCTGGCCATCTTGGGGTCAACCACCACCGGGTGCAACAGGTGGGGGATGGCCTCGTAGGCCGACAGCTCAATGCGCTTGGGATCGACCATCAACAGCCGCACCTCGTCCGGGGTGGAATTCAAGAGGATGCTACAGATGATGATGTTGATGCCCACCGACTTGCCGGCCCCGGTGGCCCCGGCGATCAGCAGATGCGGCATCTCGGTAAGGTTGGCGTACACCGGCCGGCCCACCACGTCCTTGCCCAGGCCCAGGGTCAGGGGCCTGGCCCCCTTCTGAAACTTCTCGCTGGCTAAGATCTCCCGGATATAGACCATCTGCCGGGTCGGGTTGGGGATCTCGACGCCTAAGGCCGCCTTGCCGGGAATGGAGCCCGCGATCCGCACGCTTTCGGTCTTGAGCCCCATCGCCAGGTCGTTTTCCAGCGACACGATGCGGCTGATCTTGACCCCCGGGGCCGGGGCGTACTCGTAGGTGGTGATCACCGGGCCGGGCGAGATGCCGACCACCTGCCCCTCCACCCCGAAGTCCAGCAGCTTGGCCTCCAGCCGCTTGCTGACCTCCAGGTAGTGCTCCCGGTCTAGCTCCAGGGAGGGTGACTCCTCGGGCCGGTCGAGCAGGGTGACCGGCGGCAGGGCGAACTCGCCCTCCGCCACCGGCAGGAGCTTGAAGTCCTCCGTGGCCTCCGGGGCGATGGTGATCGGCTCATTGACCTTGGGCGTCACCGGCGGCGTCTCGGGCGGGAGGGCCCGGCGTCTGGTCTCCGGCTCCCGCCGGGAGGCATCGACGCTGACCAGGCCCGGAACGGCGGCACTATCGGCAGGCGCCCGCCAGCGCCGCCAGTAACCCGCAAGGAGGGACGACACCCCGCGCGTCATCCGGTAAGGGGAAAAACTGGTGGCCAGCATCAGGCCGATCAGGGTCAGGCAGAGGCAGATCACCACAAAACCCGCCCGCCCCAACAGCGGCAGGCAGAGGTCGCGTAGCATCTGGCCCAAGACCCCGGCCAGGGGATAGACGCCCCGGGGAAATGGCACCTGCTGGCCAGGAAACACCGCCAGCAGGGCGCTTAGGGCGAGCAGAAAGACCGTGACCCCGGACACCACAAAGGGGAGCCGGCTTTCGGTATTTTTTTGCCTGAAAAGTTGCAGGGAGAGGTAAAGCAGGAAGAAGACCAGCCCAAAGGCGCCCAGGCCCAGGCCCCAGCTCAGGATACGGGCCGCGAGATCACCCAGCCAGCCGCCCCAGTTGCCGCAACCGATGGGGGAAAGGCCGCGTCCCGCCACCTCCCCGCCTGAGTAGCTAATAAGACTGATGAGCAGAAAGAGCGCCAGACAGACCCCCAGCACCGCCAGGATCTCCTGGCCAAGACTGGGCCCGGCGGGCGGCTCAGGGGGGTTACTGGCCTTGGCCATTACGGATCGCGTCTAGTATCCCGTTGATGAAAGAGGGGGCGTCGTCGGTGCTGTAGCGCTTTGCGATCTCAATCGCCTCGTTGATGGCCACCGTGGCCGGCACCTCCTCCCGGTGCAGCATCTCGTAGGCCCCCAGGCGAATCAGATTGCGGTCGATTACCGACATCCGCCCCACCCGCCAGTTCCTGGCATGACTGCCGATCAGCCGGTCCAGCTCCGCCGCGTGGCTGGCGACCCCATCAAGGAGCTGCTCGGCCTGGGGGATCACCTGCGGATCGACCTGGAAGTTGTCGCACAGGAGCTGGAAATTGTCCAACGGCCCGACAGCGTTAAGCTCGGCCTGATAAAGAGCCTGCAAGGCCAGCTCCCGTGCTTTGCGGCGCAGGCCCATGCTTAAAGTTGCGCCAGCAGGTTGACCATCTCGATGGCCGAGGTCGCGCAGTCGGCGCCCTTGTTGCCCGCCTTGGTGCCGGCCCGCTCGATGGCCTGCTCCACCGAATCGGTGGTCAAGACACCGAAGATCACCGGCACCCCCAGCTCCAAGCCCACCTGGGCCACCCCCTTGGCCACCTCGCCGGCCACATAATCAAAGTGCGGGGTGGCGCCGCGGATCACCGCCCCCAGGCAGATCACCGCCTGGTAGCGCGCCGATTGCGCCATCTTCTTGGCCACCAGCGGGATCTCGTAGGCCCCCGGCACCTTGGCCACCTCGATGTCGCCGGCCTGGACGCCGGAACGGAGCAGGGTATCCACCGCCCCCTCCAGCAGCCGCTCGCCGATAAAGGAATTAAACCGCGCCAACACGATGCCGAACCTCTTGCCCTGGGCCTGTAGCCCGCCTTCCAGTATCTTCATGGTGATTTCCCTAGCTCCCCTGTCTTCTGTTCCCTGTCTCAAGCCCCTGGCACTCACACGTCCAGTATATGCCCCATCTTCTCCTTCTTGGTGCGAAGATAGTTGATATTCTCGGCCTGGGGCTCGATCTGGATGGGCACCCGGCCGGTGACTTTTAAGCCGTAGCCCTCCAGGCCGATGATTTTCTTGGGGTTGTTGGTGATGATCCGCATCCGCCGCACCCCCAGGTCACGCAGGATCTGGGCGCCCAGGCCGTAATCCCTGAGATCGGCCTTGAAGCCCAGGTGCTGGTTGGCCTCCACCGTGTCCATGCCCTGCTCCTGGAGGTGATAGGCCTTGATCTTGTTGACCAGGCCAATGCCCCGGCCCTCCTGGTGCATGTAGAGCACCACCCCGCAGCCCTCCATCTCCACCATGCGCATGGCGGCTTGCAACTGGCCGCCGCAGTCGCAGCGCAGGGAGCCGAACACGTCGCCGGTTAGGCACTCGGAGTGCACCCGCACCAGGACATCCCGGTCCGGGTCGATCTCGCCCTTGACCAGGGCCATGTGCTCGAAGTTATCGACATCGTTGGTATAGACAATAGCCTTGAACTCGCCGCCAAACCGGGTAGGCAGGTTGGCCTCCGCCGCCCGGTGCACCAGCTTGTCCTTTTTTAAGCGATAGGCCACCAGGTCGGCGATGGTCACCACCTTGAGCCCGTGGACCTTGGCGAACTTCTTCAGATCCGGCATCCGGGCCATGGTGCCGTCGTCCTTCATGATCTCGCAGATCACCCCCGAGGGCGGCAGCCCGGCCAGCCGGGCCAGATCGACCGAGCCCTCGGTCTGGCCGGTGCGCACCAGCACCCCGCCCTTCCGGGCCCGAAGCGGGAAGATATGGCCGGGGCTCACCACCTCGCCCGGCTGCACCTCGGGGTTGGCCGCTACCTGAATGGTGCGAGCCCGATCCGCCGCCGAGATGCCGGTAGTGACCCCGGTGCGGGCCTCGATGCTGATCGTGAAGGCGGTGGAGAAGGGCGACTGGTTCACCTGCACCATCATCGGCAGCTGCAGCCGCTCGATCTGCTCCGGGTTCAGGGTCAGGCAGATCAGGCCCCGGCCGTGGGTGGCCATGAAGTTGATCGCCTCCGGGGTGACCAGGGAGGCGGCCATGCACAAATCGCCCTCGTTCTCCCGGTCCTCGTCATCCACCAGGATGACCATCTTGCCGGCCAGAATATCCTCTATCGCCTCTTCAATGGTATTAACAGTCATGTGATAAACTTCCTCGTAGAGTGGCTTCGGCGGTTAGCAACTTGCCGCTTCAGCGGCGCCAGCATTACCGCCATTCACTGAAGCGCCTTGGGGGCGTATTTTTTCTTTAAACTAAATTTTAGAGCTTTGGGAGAGCCCTGCCCAAACGTCTAAAAGGCTACCGCCTATCCCCCTAACTCACCGCAAAAACCCGTGTTCGGCCAGGAAGGCCAGGTTCAGTCGGGACGATTTGCCGCCCTGCTCGTGGGTCAGCAGCCGCTCGACATACTTGCCGATGAGGTCCACCTCGATGTTGACCTCCCCCCCCGGATGCAGGCCGCCCAGGGTGGTGATCTCCAGGGTGTGGGGGATGATCGACACCGAAAAGCTGGCCTCATCCACCCGGTTGACGGTCAGGCTGATGCCGTCGATGGCCACCGAGCCCTTGGGAATGAGGTAGCGGGCCTGCCCCTGGGGCAGCGAAAAGGTGAGGATGGTAAACTCCCCCACCCGCTCGCGGGCCAACAGCGCCGCCACGGCGTCCACGTGGCCGCTGACCAGATGTCCGCCCAGGCGGTCGCTCAGCCTAAGCGCCCGCTCCAGGTTGACCGCCCCGCCGGTCTTAAGCCGGCCCAGGTTGGTGCGGGACAGGCTCTCGGGCGAGACGTCGGCGTGGAAACGCCGGCCCCGGATGCCCTTGGCGGTCAGGCAGACCCCATTGACCGCGATACTCTCCCCCTCCTGGGGCCGGTCGAGGTCGAAATCCGCCTCCACCCCCATCACCAGGCCGCCGCCCGCCGGACGGGTCTCGAAGACGGCCCCCCGGCCTTGAATAATCCCGGTGAACATGGCTAAACCAGCCCCTCGATCAGCACGTCGTCGTCAATCCGGCGGCAGCGCACCTCGCGCAGCCGCCGGGCCCGCTCCACCCCGCCCAAGCCGAGCGGCCCGATGAACGGCAGGCCGTCGCCACCCAGAAACAGCGGCCCGTAAAACAGCATCACCTGCTGGGCCAGCCCCTGCCGCCAGAAGGAGGTCAGCACCCGGCCGCCGCCCTCGACCAGGAGGCTGGTCACCTGCCGCCGCCCCAGCTCGGCCAGCACCGCCGGCAGATCGAGCTGGCCATCCGCGCCCAGGCCCACCCCGGCGACCAAGGCCCCGGCCCGCTCCAGGGCCTCCCGCCGGGCGGGATCGGCGCCAGGGCCGCAGAAGACCAGGGTGGACGCCGTTGACTCCTGGTTCAGCATCCGGGCTGCAACCGGCAGCCGCAACTCCCGATCTAGCACCACCCGCAGGGGGTCTCGATGGCCACGCCCCGGCAGCCGGGTGGTTAAGGCCGGGTCGTCGGCAAGCGCGGTACCGATGCCCACCAGGATGGCGTCCACCTCGTCGCGCAGCCGGTGCACCCGCCGCCGGGAAGCTTCACCAGTGATCCAGCCCGGCCTGCCGCTTTTGACCGCGATCCGGCCGTCGAGCGACAGCCCGGCCTTCAAGATCACCCAGGGCAAGCCACTGGTAATCCACCGGCAGAATGAAAGGTTCAGCTCCCGGCATTCCTTCTCCAGCACCCCGACCGTGGCCTCGATCCCCCGCTCGGCAAGATACCTAAGCCCCCGGCCCGCCACCAGCGGGTTGGGATCGGTCATGCCCGCCACCACCCTGACCACCCCGCTGGCCGCCACCGCCTCGCAGCAGGGCGGGGTGCGGCCGTGGTGGGAACAGGGCTCCAGGGTGAGATAGAGGGTGGCGCCCGCCGCCTGGGCGCCGGCCTGGGTCAGGGCATTGATCTCGGCGTGGGGGGTGCCGGCCTTCTGGTGGTAGCCGCAGGCGATGATCTGGCCGTCCTTGGCCAGCACCGCCCCCACCAAGGGGTTGGGCGAGGTGCGGCCCCGGGCCCGCCGGGCCTGGGCCAGGGCCAGCCGCATGAGACGCCGGTCCAGCGCCTCGCTACTTGACTTCATTCGCCGCCAGCATCCCCTTCAACTCGGACATGAACTCGTTTAAGTCCTTGAACTGCCGGTAAACCGAGGCAAAGCGGACATAGGCCACGTCGTCGATCTGGCGCAGGCCATCCATCACCTTCTCGCCCACCACCGTGATCGGGATTTCCTGCTCGCCCAGGTCCTGAAGCTCGCGCTCCAGTTGATCGGCGAACTCCTCGATCTGGCTCATCGACACCGGCCGTTTCTCGCAGGCCTTCTTCATCCCCTCCACCACCTTGTGCCGGTCCCACGGCTCCCGCCGGCCATCCTTCTTGACCAGCATGGGCAGGGTGAGCTCCAGCCGCTCGTAGGTGGTAAAGCGCCTCTCGCAGGCCTCGCACAGCCGACGGCGGCGGGTGATGGTGAAGTCCTTGTTGAGCCGTGAATCCACCACCCGATTTTCCAGGTGGCCGCAGTAGGGGCATTTCATGGCCGTGGGTGGGTCTTAAGATTAGCCGAGCTTGAACAGGGGAATGCCGGCCTCGCTCATCAAGAGCGCGGTCAGTTCGTCCGGGTATCCTTCCTTGTAGTACACCCGCTCCACCTGGATGTTGATCAGCATCTTGGCGCAGATGGAGCAGGGCAGGTTGGTGCAGTAGAGGGTGGCGCCCGCGACGCTGAAACCGTGCAGGGCCGCCTGGATGATGGCGTTCTGCTCGGCGTGCAGGCCCCGGCACAGCTCGTGGCGTTCGCCGGAGGGGATGCCCTTCTGTTCCCTTAAGCAGCCCACCTCCAGGCAGTGCTTAATGTTGGAGGGGGCGCCGTTGTAGCCGGTGGCGATAATCCGCTTGTCGCGCACCAGAATCGCCCCCACCCGACGGCGGAGGCAGGTGGAACGCTGGGCAACCAGCTCGGTGATCCCCATGAAGTACTCATCCCAGGAGGGCCGTTGCGGGTGGGCCGGCTCGATCATCTGACGCCTTACCTTAATCGAGATCAGGATAGAGCGGGAAGTGCTCGCAGACCTGGCGCACCTCGGCGCGGATGGCGGCCAAGACCTCGGGCTTACCGCAGTTGGCCACCGCCAGGCGGATCCAGTCGGCTACTTGCTCCATCTCCGCCTCCTTCAGGCCCCGGGTGGTGACCGCCGCGGTGCCGATGCGGATGCCGCCGGTGACGAACCGGCTCTGGGTGTCGAAGGGGATGGCATTCTTGTTGACGGTCAGCCCCGCCGCCTCCAGGGCCTCTTCGGCGTCCTTGCCGGTGATCCCCTGGTTGCTCAAATCCACCAGCATCAAGTGGTTGTCGGTGCCGCCTGAGACCAGCCGGAAGCCGTCCTTGATCAGCCGGGCCGCCAGGGAGCGGGCGTTCTTGACGATCTGGGCCTGGTAGGCCTTGAACTCCGGGCCCATCGCCTCCTTGAAGGCCACCGCCTTGGCGGCGATGACGTGCACCAGGGGGCCGCCCTGGATGCCGGGGAAGATCTTGCTGTTTAGCTGCTTGCCAAAGGCCTCGCGGGCCAGGATCAAGCCGCCGCGCGGCCCGCGCAGGGTCTTGTGGGTGGTGGTGGTGACAAAGTCGGCGTGGGGCACCGGCGAGGGGTGCTCGCCCGCCGCCACCAACCCGGCGATGTGGGCCATATCGACCATGAACAGGGCGTCCACCTGATCGGCGATCTGCCGAAAGGCGGCAAAGTCGATCGTCCGGGGATAGGCACTGGCCCCGGCCACGATCATCTTGGGCCGCTCCCGGCGGGCGATCTCCTCCACCTCGTTCATGTCGATCATCTCGGTCTGGCGGCTTAGGCCGTAGGAGACGAAGTTGAAGAGCTGGCCCGAGAAATTGACCGTGCTGCCGTGGGTCAGGTGGCCGCCGTGGGCAAGATCCATCCCCAGCACCTTGTCGCCGGGCTTGAGCACCGCGAAATAGACCGCCATGTTGGCCTGGCTGCCGGAGTGAGGCTGGACGTTGGCGTACTCGGCGCCAAAGATGGCGCGCGCCCGCTCCCGGGCCAGGGTCTCGATCTGGTCGGCGTACTGGCAGCCGCCGTAGTAGCGCTTGCCAGGGTAGCCCTCGGCGTATTTGTTGGTGAAGATGGAGCCCTGGGCCTCGAGCACCGCCGGGCTGACGATGTTCTCTGAGGCGATCAGCTCCAGTTGGTAGCGCTGACGGGACAACTCGTCCGCGATGGCACGGTAGATTTCAGGATCGGTATTTTTGAGCAGTGACACGGGAGACACCTAACAGGCGGAAGGATAAGAAATCAAAACATCTCGATGCGGCGCAGATGCCGGCCCCCGGCAAACTCCGTGGCCAGCCAGGTGGCGACGATCTCGTAGATCAGGCCAGGGCCCACCACCCTGGCCCCCAGACAGAGGACGTTGGCGTCGTTGTGCTCCCGGCTCATACGGGCGGTGAACAGCTCGTGGCAGAGGGCGGCGCGGATGCCGGCAAAGCGGTTGGCGACCATGCTCATGCCGATGCCGGTGCCGCAGATCAGGATGCCGCGTTCGGCCTTGCCGTCTAAAATCGCCCGGCACACCGCCTGGGCATAGGCGGGGTAATCCACCGACTCGTTGCTGTCGCAGCCCAGATCCAGCGCCTGATGCTGGTCGTGGCTCAACTGGCGAAGGATCTGCCGCTTGATGTCAATGCCGCCGTGGTCGCAGCCAATCGCCACCCGCATCCCTCAGCCCTCGTAGCGTTGCATGACCAGGACGGCGTTGGTGCCGCCAAAGCCAAAGGAGTTGGAGATCGCGGCCCGGATCGGCATCCGCCGGGCCACCTTAGGGACATAGTCCAGGTCGCAGGCCGGATCGGGGTTATCCAGGTTTGCGGTCGGCGGGGCGATCTGGTTATGGATGGCGAGCGCCAGGAACACCGCCTCGATGCCGCCGGCCCCGCCTAAAAGGTGGCCGGTCATCGACTTGGTGGAGCTGACCGCAAGCTTATAGGCGTGCGCGCCGAACACGGCCTTGATCGCCTGGGTCTCGCCCTGGTCGTTTAAGGGGGTCGAGGTGCCGTGGGCGTTGATGTAGTCGATATCCGAAGGCTTAAGTCCCGCCCTCTCAAGCGCCATGCGCATGCAGCGCACCGCGCCCTCGCCGTCCTCGGGTGGGGCCGCAATGTGGTAGCCGTCGCCGCTTAAGCCGCAGCCGGTGACCTCGGCGTAGATCCTGGCCCCCCGGGCCTTGGCCCCTTCCAGCTCCTCGAGCATCATCATGCCCGCCCCCTCACCGATGACAAAGCCGTCCCGGTCGCGGTCGAAGGGCCGGGAGGCCTTCTCCGGCTCGTCGTTCCTGGTGGACAGGGCCTTCATGGCGTGGAAGCCGCCCACCGCCATCGGGCAGATCACCGACTCGCTGCCGCCGGTGATGGCCGCCTCGCAGTCGCCCCGCAGGATGGAGTGATAGGCCTCGCCCACCGCGTGGGTGCCGGCGGCGCAGGCGGTGGTCACTGACAGATTCGGCCCCTTGAGCTTGAAGATGATGGAGATCTGCCCCGCCCCCATGTTGGGGATGACCATGGGGATGAAGAAGGGGGTGATCTTCTTCGCCCCCCGCTCCATCAGCACCTGGTGGTAGCGCTCGATGGTGGGCAGGCCGCCCAGGCCGCAACCGGTGATCACCCCGACCCGCGTCTCATTATCAGGGGTTATTGCCAGGCCAGCGTCGTCCAAGGCCATCTTGGCTGCCGCCACCGCGTACTGGACAAAGTGTTCCAGGTGCTTGGCCGTCTTCTTGTCGATGAAGTCCTCGGCCTGGAAATCGCGCACCTCGCCCGCGATCCTGACCTCGGAATCAGCCGCCGCGAAGCGGGTGATGGGGCCGATACCGCTCCGGCCGGCCAGCAAGCCCTCCCAAGTCTTGTCCACCCCGGTTCCCAGGGGAGTCACCAGCCCCAGGCCCGTGACCACGACTCGTCTCTTCACGCCCGCCGCTCCTACCCCTTGACCGACTGGATATGGTTGATGGCGTCCTGAACGGTGACGATCTTCTCTGCCACCTCGTCGGCGATCTCGATCTCGAAGGCCTCTTCCATGGCCATGATCAGCTCCACCAGGTCCAACGAATCGGCGCCCAGGTCATCGACAAACGAGGCGGAAGGCACCACCTTCTCCTTGTCAACACTGAGCTGCTCGGCGATGATGTCGATCAATTTTTCCTGCACGGACATATTGTTTCTCCTTTGGTTTTGTTGTTATCAGGAACCAGGAGGCAGGACTTAAGGAGACAGGGAACACTCTCCCCGCCTCCTGTTACCTGTCTCCTGATCACATGTACATGCCGCCGTTGACATGCAGGCACTGGCCAGTGACGTAATCCGCCCCCGCCGAGACCAGATAGGCCACGGCAGCGGCCACGTCCCCGGCCTGACCCAGGCGGGCCAGGGGGATCTCCGCCAAGATCCGGGCGGCCAGCTCCTCGGAAAGGCCGCTGGTCATCTCGGTCTCGATATAGCCCGGCGCCACGGCGTTGACCGTGATGTTGCGGGAGGCCAGCTCCCGGGCCGCCGACTTGGTGAGCCCCAGCAGCCCGGCCTTGGCCGCGGCGTAGTTGACCTGCCCGGCGTTGCCGGCAAAGCCAATCACCGAGGTGATGTTGACGATCCGGCCCCAGCGCTGCTTCATCATCGGCTTGGCCGCGGCCCTTAGGCAGTTGAAGGCCCCCTTGAGGTTGGTGTCGATGACCGCGTCCCAGGCCTCCTCCTTCATCTTTAAGAGCAGGCCATCCCGGGTAATGCCGGCGTTGTTGACCAGGATGTCGAGCCGCCCCTCCTCGGCCGCCAGGGCGGTGATGGCCTCTTGCGCCGCCGCTGCGTCCGCCACGTCAAATTGCGCGACCCTCGCCTGCCCCCCCGCCGCCTCGATCCGGGCCACGGTATCCAGGGCCGGCTCGGGGCGGGCCACGTAGTTGACAATCACCTTGGCACCCAGGGCCGCCAGCCTAAGGCTCACCGCCTGGCCGATGCCCCGCCCGCCGCCGGTGACCAAGGCCACCCTGTCCCGCAGACCCATCTCAACGCCTCCCATTGGCGCACTGCTCCTGCTGCCGCAGGTTGTCGATCAACTTAGGCAAGATCTCGAAGAGATCGCCCACCACCCCATAGGTGGCCACCTCGAAGATCGGGGCCTCGGGATCGCGGTTGATGGCGATGATGGTCTCCGACGAGCGCATCCCCACCAGGTGCTGAATGGCCCCCGAGATGCCACAGCAGAGATAGACCTTGGGGGCCACGGTCTTGCCGGTCTGGCCCACCTGGTGGGCATAGTCGATCCAACCGGCGTCTACCGCCGCCCGGGAGGCGGCCACCGCCCCACCCAGCAGCTCGGCCAACTCCCTGATCAAGGCAAAACCCTTCTCATCGCCCAGTCCACGGCCCGCCGCCACCACCACCTTGGCCTCGGTGAGCTTGACCTGATCCTGCTCGGCCAGCACCGAACCCAACACCTCAACCCTAAAGGCCCCGGGCCGGACGGTCGCCGGCAGTTCAATGACCTGACCTTGACGGCTGGCATCCGCAGGGGCGGCCTTCATCACCAGGGGCCGGACGGTGGCCATCTGGGGCCGGGTGTCCGGACAGACGATGGTGGCCATGATGTTGCCGCCAAAGGCGGGGCGGGTTTGCAGGAGATTGCCGTCCTCGCCGATGGCCAGCTCGGTGCAGTCGGCGGTAAGCCCGGCGCCTAGACTGGTGGCCACCTTGGGGATGAAGGACCGGCCAATGGCAGTGGCCCCGGCCAGGACGATCTCGGGCCGCTGGGTCCGGATCAATTCTTCCAGGGTATCGGCGTAGAGCTGGTCGGTGAAGCTGGCCAGGGCCGGGTCATCGACCCGGTAAACGGTATCGGCGCCATGGGCAATCAGGGTCTCGTCCTGGCCAGCCAGGTCATGGCCCAGGAGCACCGCTGCCAGCGGCACCCCCCGCTGATCCGCCAGCTTGCGGCCAATCCCCAGCAACTCCAGGGACACCTGCGCCAGCTGGCCGTGCCGGGACTCGGCATAGACAAAGACCCCGGCCCAGGCCGAAAGATCGGCCCGGTCGCCCGGCTCCGCCTTCTCCAGGCTCAAGGCCCCGGCCTCGCAGTTATCCACGCAGGAACCGCACAGGGTGCACTTGTCGTTGACCTGAGCCATCCCCTCGACCACCGCGATGGCCCCAAAGGCGCACTGGGCCTCGCAGATGCCGCAGCCGATACATTTTTCCGGATCGATTCTAAGCATGACTATGTTGCAGGGAGACAAGGATGGCGGCCAAGCGGCTCACCTGTTCCTGGACGGTGCCGTTGATCATGGTGCGCTCGCCGGAAAGCTGGGGGGCGAAGACCTTGAAGACCTTGGTGGGCGAGCCGGCCAGCCCCAGACAGGCGGCATCGGCCTTGATCCCGGCCGCGTCCAGGCGGCGGATCTCGGCCTTCTTGGCCCGCATCTTGCCTTTGAGCGAGGGCAGGCGGGGCTCGTTAATCTCCTTGACCACGGTGAGCAGGGCCGGCAGGCTGACCTTGAGTTCGTCGTAGCCGTCGTCCATCAGCCGCTGCATGAACAGGGCGCCATCCTCCAGCCGGTGCAGCCGGCGGATGCAGGAGGCGTAGGCAAAATCCAGCCGATGGGCCAGTCCGGGGCCCACCTGGGCGGTGTCGCCGTCGATGGCCTGCTTGCCGCACAACACCAGATCGCCACCGCCGATGGCCGCGATAGCCTGAGCCAGGGTATAGGTGGTGGCCCAGGTGTCGGAGCCGGCAAAAGCCCGGTCCGAGACCAACACCGCCTCGTCGGCGCCGCAGGCAATCGCCTCCCGGAGCATTTCCTCGGCCTGGGGTGGCCCCATGGATAACGCCACCACCGTGCCCCCATACTGCTCCTTGAGCCACACCCCCGCCTCCAAGGCGTGCCGATCGTAGGGGTTCATGATGCTCTCCACCCCCTCCCGGCTCATGGTGTTGGTCTTGGGATCGAGCCGGACATTCTTGGTGTCCGGCACCTGCTTCAGGCAACAGACGATCTTCATGCGGTGTATTCCTTGTTCAAGGCCTGGCCCACCACGTTGCGCTGGATCTGGTTGGTGCCCTCGTAGATCTGGAGGATCTTGGCGTCGCGCATCATCTTCTCCACCGGGTAGTCGCGCATGTAGCCGTAACCGCCCAGCACCTGCACCGCATCGACCGTGACCTTCATGGCCACGTCGGTGGCGAAGACCTTGCACATCGAGGAGGCCTTGGACATGTCCTCGGGATGGGCGTCAATATGCTTGGCCGCCTGATAGACCAGGGTCCGGGCCGCCTCGGTCTGGATGGCCATGTCGGCGAGCAGATGCTGCACCGCCTGAAAGGCGATGATCGGCTTGCCGAACTGCACCCGCTGCTTGGCGTAAACCACCGCCTCGTCCAAGGCCGCCTGAGCCAGGCCAACCCCCAGGATGGCAATGCCGGGCCGCGACTTATCCAGGGTCTTCATCACGGTGATGAACCCAGAGCCAGGCCGCCCGATCATCCGCTCCTTGGGAACGCGGCAGTCTTTGAAGATCAGCTCCCGGGTGGAGGAGGCGCGGATGCCCAGTTTCTTCTCCTTTTGACCATATGAAAATCCGGGGTCGGCGTCCTCGACCACGAACATGCTCGCCCCCCGCGGGCCCTTGGCCCGGTCGGTAATGGCGATCACCGAGTAGATGTTGGCCTCACCGCCGTTGGTGATCCACTGCTTGGTGCCGTTCAGCACCCAGTGGTCGCCGTCCAGGACGGCGGTGGTCTGGATGCCGGAGGCGTCGCTGCCGGCGTTGGGCTCGGTCAGGGCGAAGGCCGCCATCTTCTCGCCACTGGCGAGGGCGGGCAGATACTTGTTCTTCAGCTCTTCGGAGCCGGAGATGATGATGGGATAGGCGCCCAGGGCGTTGGCCGCGAAGCTGGTGGCGATCCCCACGCAGCCGCGGGCGAACTGCTCAAGCGCCAGGCAGATGTCGAAGCTGCCGCCGCCGTAACCGCCGTACTCCTCGGCGATGTAGATCCCCGCCAGATCAGCCTGGGCAATGGCCTTGATGATGGCGCTGGGGAACTCCTCCTTCTCGTCCAGCTCGGCCCGGACCGGAATGATCTTCTCCTCGGTGATCTGTCGAGCCACGTCCACAATCATCTGCTGCTCTTCGGTCAGGAAGTAATCCATTAAGCGCCTTGCTCAAGAGTCTGTGATTAAAGGGAAAACGATGCCCTACCACCGAACGATGGAGGCGCCCCAGGTAAAGCCGCTGCCAAAGGCGCAGCACAAAAGCAGGTCGCCCGGACGCAGACGGCCCTCCCGGTGGGCCTCGTCCAGGGCTATGGGGATGCTGGCCGCAGATGTATTACCATATTTGGCTATATTAACATAGAATTTTTCTGACGGCACACCCAGGCGCTCGATCAGGCTATTGACGATACGAATATTGGCCTGATGGGGGATAAACAGGGCGATATCGCTGGCCTTTAAGCCTCCCTGGGCCAGCACCTGCTCCACCGCCCCGCTCATGGCCCGCACCGCGTGTTTGAACACCTCCCGGCCGGTCATGGTGATATAGGAGCCGGTGTTGCGGGCGTTGGCCAGGTCGGGGTTAAAACCCCGAGCCGAGTCCATGCACAGGAGATCGAAGAGCCGTCCGTCGGAGAACAGCCGGCTGGCCAGCAGCCCCGAGCCAGGAGAGGCGCCGCTCACCAGGCAGGCCCCGGCCCCGTCGCCGAACAGGACACAGGTGTCGCGATCCCGCCAGTTCACCCGCGAGGATAGGGTCTCGGCGCCGATGATCATGATCTTGAGCGCCGGGTCGCGCCGGAGATAGGCGTCGGCCAGGTCCAGGGCGTAGAGGAAACCGGAGCAGGCCGCGTTCACGTCGTAGGCGAAGGCCGCCTCCGCCCCCAATTCCTTCTGGGTCAGGCAGGCGCAGGATGGCATGCCCATCTCGCTGGAGACCGTGGCCACCAGCAGGATGTCGATGTCTCCCGGGCCGAGCCCCGCCATCCGCAAGGCCTCTCTCGCCGCCCCCGCCGCCAGCTTCGAGGTCTCCTCGCCAGGGCCGGCGATATGGCGGGTCTTGATCCCGGTGCGGGTGGAGATCCACTCGTCGGAGGTGTCGACCATCGCCTCCAATTCACGGTTGGTGAGCACCCGCCTCGGCAGACAGGAACCGGTGCCCAAGACAAAGGAGGTCATCGCCAGTGCTCCCTATCAGACCCCATCCGGGGCCACGGACAACGGCTCGGCGGGCACCAGCATATCGAGGATGCGATCGTTCATCTTGTTTTGCACCAGCTCCGCCGCCACCCGGATGGCGTTCTTGATCGCCATGGCGTTGGATCGCCCGTGGCAGATAATCCCGGTGCCGTCCAGCCCCAGCAGGGGGCCGCCGCCATACTCGGCGTAATCGGTGCGCCGCTTGAGGTTGGCGTAGGCGGTCTTGGTGAGCAGATAGCCGACCTTGGAGGTCAGGCTCTTGGAGAGTTCCTCGCGCAGCATGGCCACCAGGGCCTCGGCCAGACCCTCGCTAAGTTTGAGGCAGATGTTGCCCACAAAGCCATCGCAAACCATGACATCGACCT
>JAJXUT010000047.1 GCA_021782655.1 Deltaproteobacteria bacterium | reverse complement strand
TTTCTTGCAAGAATGCGAAGAAAATCAAAATGCTACAGCAAAAGCAAGAAAATGCTACAGCATTCAGTCGCTCTTTTAATGTTAAAATGGAATCAAGGTCTTCAATCTATACTAAGTTAACAATGCCATATTTTTTATAGCATAAACGGAGGGGGCAATACAAGCAAGCCTGGCCAGTTGGTCGAGAACTAAAGATCGAGGGCGGCTAATGCCCGCCTTGCGGCTTTAAGGCACAATGTGGTACTGGTTGTAAGCAACGGCGGGGTTGACTTCCCCGGTGGGGCGGGCTATGTATCAGGTGACAGGGGGGGATTGGCGGTCTTTGGCCTGGGCGTTTCGCCGGGGGCCGAAGGGTGAGTCCAACAGACATATCGAGGTGGAGGTTGACTAAAACCATTAAGACGTTGGCGAACGCCGCCAACACTTGCATCGATGAGGAAGAGGAGATCAGCCGTTTCTACCACCGGATTCCGGAGGTGGTGCGGGAGTTGGTGCGGGCCTGGGAGGGCAAGGAGGCGAGCGAGCAACTGGGCCCCATCCCCATGCCCTCGCAGGACTCGGTGGTGCAACTGATCCACAAGCTTCGCGCTATCCTTTTCCCCGGCTATTTCACCCCGGCGATCATCAACCGCAGCAATCTGGAGTACGTCATCGGCCAGGAGACCACCGAGCTTTACTCCAGCCTGGGCCGGCAGATCGTCCTGGCCCTCCAGCACGACTGCTTTCGCTCCCACAAACCGTGCAGCCAGTGCCGCTATCGCGGCTACCAGTTGGCGCTTAAGTTCGTTCGCGACCTGCCGCGCATCGCGGCCCTCCTGGCCACCGACATCCGGGCCGCCCTGGAAGGCGACCCGGCGGCCAAGAGCCCGGACGAGGTGATCTTCAGCTATCCGGGCCTGCTTGCCATCTCCATCTTCCGGATGGCCAACAGCCTGCATCGGCTGCAAGTCCCCACCCTGCCGCGGATCATGACCGAGTACGCCCACAGCCTGACCGGCATCGACATTCACCCCGCAGCCAGCATCGGCGAGAGTTTTTTCATTGATCACGGCACCGGGGTGGTGGTGGGCGAGACCACGGTCATCGGCAACCGGGTGCGGCTCTACCAGGGCGTGACCCTGGGCGCCCTCTCCCTGCCCCATGACGCCGGGCCTCGTTACCGCAACACCAAGCGTCATCCCACCATCGAGGACGAGGTGATCATCTACGCCAACACCACCATCCTGGGCGGCGAGACGGTGATCGGCGCCCGGTCGGTGATTGGCGGCAACATCTGGCTCACCGAGAGCGTGCCCCCCGACACCAAGGTGCTGCTCAAGCGTCCAGAGCTGACCTTTGTCGGACGCAAGACGAAAAGGGATAACCCTCCCGCCTGACGCCGCCCCCCGCCGGAAGGCGTGCCGGCCTGGCCCAGACGGGATCATCGCGGCCCGCAAGCGGCCTTTTTTAACCAGGAGCCCCGCCATGCCCAGACTCTTCGCCGATCAGACCCAGACCATTGGCCACACCCCGCTTGTCCGTCTGCGCCGCACCGTGCCCCCAGGGGCCACGGTGCTGGCCAAGCTCGAGGCGAGAAACCCGCTCGGCAGCGTCAAGGACCGCATCGGCGAGGCGATGATCGAGGCGGGGGAGCTGAGTGGGCTGATCCACCCCGACACCACGGTGATCGAGCCCACCAGCGGCAACACCGGCATTGCCCTGGCCTCGGTATGCGCGGTCCGCGGCCTGCGGCTGATCCTCACCATGCCCGAGACCATGAGCCTGGAGCGGCGGATGCTGCTCGTCCATCTGGGGGCGGAACTGGTGCTCACCCCTGGGCCGCTGGGCATGAAGGGCGCCATTGCCAAGGCCGAGGAACTGGTGGCCGAGATTCCCAACTCCTTCATGCCCAACCAGTTCGCCAACCCCGCCAACCCCGAGGTGCACCGCCAGACCACCGCCCTGGAGATCTGGGGGGACACCGGCGGCGAGGTGGATATTCTGGTGGCTGGGGTCGGCACTGGCGGCACCATCACCGGGGTGTCCGAGGTGCTCAAGGCCCGGCGGCCGGGCTTTAGGGCGGTGGCGGTGGAGCCCGCCGCCTCCCCGGTGCTCTCCGGGGGCCAGCCGGGGCCGCACAAGATTCAGGGTATCGGCGCCGGCTTCGTGCCCACGGTGCTGAACACCAGGATCATCGACGAGATCGTCGCCGTCACCAACGAGCAGGCGATCGCCGCCGCCAAGGACCTGGCCCGCAAAGAGGGCATCCTGGCCGGCATCTCGGCGGGCGCCGCCGTCTTTGCCGCCGCCTTACTAGCCGGACGTCCGGAAAACGCCGGCAAGACCATCGTGGTTATCCTGCCGGACACCGGGGAGCGCTATCTGAGCACCGACCTGATGCGCTGAGTCTGGCTGGCGGGGAAGGGGGGGACGAGCAGGGCGGCGGGGCGCTCCGGATGCCGGTCAACAGAGGCCTAGGCGGTGCAGCTCGCGCAGGATCTCCAGGCCGTCGGGGGTGAACGCCTTGTCCTGGGCGCCCAGGATGTCGGAGATGGCCATGAACTCGCCGTCCGCCACCTCCTCTGCCTGGAGGGTGAACGGCCCCTCGTGGCGGCAGAGGAAGACCTCTCCCCAGACCCGGTTGCCCTGGTCGGCGAAGTAACGCTCGCCCAGCGGTTTAAGCCGCGCCCGGATTCCCAGCTCCTCCCACAACTCGCGCCGGGCCGACTCCTCGTAGCTCTCCCCGGCCTGCACCACCCCGCCGGCGGCGAGATCGTAAAAGCCCGGATAGATGTCCTTGCTCAGGGTGCGCCGTTGCACGAACAGCTCCCCCCGGCGGTTGAAGACCAGGATATAGGTCGCCCGGTGGATCAGGTTGTCGCGGCGCATCTCCCGGCGGCTGGTCTGGCCAATTACCCGGTTTTTCTCATCCACGATCACCACCCGCTCCGAGCCTGGATCAGGGCTGGGCTTGCCCGAGGGTGGGTCAAGGGGCGGGGTTAGGGCGATAGCCAGGAGCGCTGCCACCTCCTGGCAGCCGGCCTCGTCCGCCAGCAGCCGTTGGTTGATCTCCACCTCGATCCCCAGGTAATCCTCCTCCCGGTATTGAGTGCGCAGGGCGGTGGCCAGGCCGTCGCTTTTTCCCCGGTAGGGGTAATTGCGGCGCACCGTCCAGTCGGGCCGTAGGCGGCACAGCTCTGTTTGCCAGGCCCGGCAGAGATCGCGCTCCCATAGCCGGGCGCTGTCGTAGAGCAGGCCCAGCTCCGCCCGTCTGGTCTGGCCGTTCAGCACCGGGGTGAAGCTGTGGACGGCCAGGTGCAGGGTCGGATTGCCGGCCTTGGTCAGGCGGGCCACCTCCGCCAGGATGGACTCCCGGTGGGCTTGGTAGTGTCGCTGGATGATCTCCTCCCGTCTCGTCCGGGGCAGGGCGGCAGTCAGGGGCGAGAAGAGCCGGGGGTGGCGCAGGGAGCGGTTGGTGTCGATCAGCAGCCGGGTGACGGTGGTGGCGAAAAGCGGGCGGGAAAGGCTCCGGGCGAGGTGACGAGCCACGGCCAGGGCCCCGGCGTCCCAGCCGCGGTGGCTGGCCAGTAGCGCTGTTTGTTCCGTGAAGAGTTGCTGGTACTCTGCGGGCACCTCGTGGCCGCCGTGCTCGCAGGTGATGATGAGCGCCCGTTCAGGCAACGAACATCTCCCCCGCCTCCAGACAGTCTGCCAACCGGCCATAGACCTCCCGCATTCGCGCCCGGTTAGGACTTCGACCGGCGGCGGCGAGCAGGCGGCGGGCCAGGGGCCCCTGATTCAAGATGATGGTCAGGGCCTTGAGGCTGGGGTCATCATCGGGCATGGTCTTCGCCGCCAGTCGCCGGCAGAGTTCCCCCAGCGGCAGCTGACCCTCTTCGATGCCGAAGAGACGGAGGTAGGCGGGATCGCGGATCACCCCCCGCTCGCCGTTGACGATGGCCTCGTTTAGGGCCGCCACCAGCGGCGGGATCGGCATGGCCTGCTGTTCGGCGACGGGGCTCCATTGCTCGGCGACCAGGGCGCTGATCACGCCGCTGAGCAGGGAGACAATCGCCAGGTCGGCGACGGGGCACTCCTGGATGTCGATTAGCCTGATCTCGATTGCCGAGCGCTGGAAGCGGGCGATGGCCCCCCGGGAGTTGAGCCACTCCTCTTGCAGGAGGCCTTTCGGGTCGAAGGGGGCGATGTCCTCGTAGTTCCGCTCGAGGATCACCCGCTCGTAGTCCGCCCTGGTGAAGACCGCTTCCGGGATTATCTGCCCGGCGATGGAGAGTATTTTAGCTTGATTTTGACGGTAAAATACTAGCCGGTTGTCGAGCGGCCCCCGGGCCTGCCCCTCCACGAAGGGGGAGCTGGCGGCCAGGGCCGGAATCAGGGGCAGGATCAGACGGATGGCGGCGTGCAGGCGGCCAAACTCCTCGTCTCCCTGGAAGGCCAGGTTGAGATGGGTGGATTGCAGGTTCGACCAGCCGTGGCCCTGGCAGTTGAAGATGCGGTTGTAGGCCTGGTAAACCCGCCGGTAGCCGTGGGGCCAGAGCCTGGTCTCGGAGAAGGGGTGCATCCAGGGGTGCATGGCGCTGGGCATGAGCCGGGCATCCAGAGAGGCGAGGAGCTGGTTCATGGCCCGCGCCTCGGCCTGGAAGCCCTCCGCCAGGCCGGAGAGGCTGGGCGCCGGGCCGTTGGTCTTCATCTCCACCACATGCAGGGTGAGCTCGTTGGACCACTCGAATTCGCCCCGCTCCACGTCGTTGATGATCCGCTCCGGGGCGCCTGACGCCAGGGCCAGTAGGCGGTCGGCCACTGGCAGCACGTCCAGGCTCTCACGATGCACGATCATGTATTCCAGCTCCAGGCCATAGCCTTGGAGAAGGTGAGGGGTGGCGGTAGTCATGGTAGTTTGCTTGGTCAATGGGAAATCCCTCTCCTCTGGCGATTAGGAGCCGTCACAAAATAACTTCCACAATCCTACCCCCTCCGTTACGGCTCCTTATGCCGTTTTCGCGATGAAAAATGAAGGAGTTGTCTTGTGCTAACGGCTTAGCAAGGCGCAATACCTGCAACCCCAAGCCCGCCACTGTCTCATCCCGGTCTTGAGCTTTTCACCACAGCACCCCCCGTTCGCCCCGGTGCTCGATACGGCGGGTAAAGACCCGCATAATGCGCAGGTACAGCTCCTCGCGCAGGATAGAGTCCTCCACCCCGGCGTCGATGTTGGGGTTGTCGTTGACCTCGATGACGTAGAATTTCTTGCCCACCTCCTTGATGTCCACCCCGTAGAGGCCGTCGCCGATCAGGTTGGCGGCCTTGAGCGCGGTGCGGATGAGCTGCTCCGGGGCGTGCTCCACCGGCATGGTGGCGTAGGTGCCGTCCCCGGTCTTGAGGCCGGTGGCGTCGCGCTTGATGATCTGCCAGTGCTTCTTGGCCATGAAGTACTTGCAGACGAAGAGCGGCTGACGGTCGAAGATCCCCACCCGCCAGTCGAAGGCGGTGGGCAGGAACTCCTGGGCGATGATCAGGTCGGACTTGGCGAGTAGCTTGGCCACCTCCTGGGTGAGGTCGTCGGCGGTTTCCACCTTGACCACCCCCTGGGAGAAGGAGGAGTCTGGCTGTTTGAGCACGCAGGGCAGGCCCAGGCGCTCTACCACCTCGCCGGCGTTGTCCTTGTGGACGATGACCGTCTTGGGGGTCGGGATGCGGTTGCGCTCCATGATCTCGGCCAGGAAGACCTTGTTGGTGCATTTTAGGATCGATTCCGGGTCATCGACTACCACCATCTTCTTGGCCACCGCCCGGCGGGCGAAGCGGTAGGTGTGGTGGTTGACGTTGGTGGTCTCGCGGATGAAGAGGGCGTCGAACTCGGCCAGGCGTCCGTAGTCGTTTTTGTCGATGAACTCCACGTCCAGGCCCAGGGCGGCGGCGGCCTGGGCGAAGTGGTGCAGGGCCCGCTCGTCCGAGGGGGGCTCGGTTTCCTTAACGTCGCGCAGGATGGCGAGATCGTAGCGGTGCTGAGCCCGGCGCTTGACCACCCGCCGGCGGCCCATGAAGTACTCCCGGGCCACCTCGACCACGAAGTCGCGGTGTTCGGCGGGGATCTCGCTGGTGGGAATGGGGGTGATGTTCTGGAGATACCAGCGGGCGTTCTTGTCGTTGTGGACAAAGGAGGCCCTGAAGAAGGGGGACTGGAACTGCCGGAAGAGGTGCTGGCTCAACCGGTCGTGCTGCTTGGCGACGTTGTGGCCGAAATAGACGCTAAGCACGAAATCCTTGGAGCGGATATGCCCCAGGCTCTTCTGAATCAGTTGATCCGCCTCCTCGGAGACGATGCGGATGATGGTCTGGCTCTTGAAGTCCTGGATGGCGGTGATGTCGGGCAGGGGCTTATGGCCGCGGGCCGCAGCCAGCAGAGACACGTAATAGCCGGTGCTCTGGTAGCGGTAGTAGCGGCAGAGGTTGAAGACGGTGGCGCTCCTGAGCTTGGCGAAAACGGGGTCGGCAAGGTAGTCGCGGGCCGAGACCAGCTCGATGCCCTCGATGGCCAGCGGCCAGTCCGCCGGGTCGTTGACCACCACCAGGGTCAACACGGGGCCTTCTTGCCCGGACGGGGGGGCTGGATGATCAGGAAGTTGGCGTCGTGGGTCAGGACACCCAGGAGGATGGCACTGATTACCCGGTCGATATGCACCTCGTAGTGATGATCGGCGGATACCGGGTTCTTGCGATAGGGGTCGGCGATGAGCACGCTGCGCTCCTCACGGTCGTAGCCGGACAGAACGACGAAGTGACCGGTGGGCTCGCCCCGCAAGTCGTCATCCTGGCAATGGGGGCCGTATTCCCGCATGCTCCGGTAGAGATAGGTCGAGCTGAGCCCGGTGATGATCGGCAGGGCCCGACGCAGATATTTACGGATCAGACTGCGGCTCAAGTCCTCGAAACGCAACCTGCCCCCCAGTTTCAAGAAATCGATATAGCCCCGGGCGGCGGCATGTAACCTGGGGTCGCCCCGCTTCAGGGATGCCTGGGCCAAGAGCTTGGCGTGCAGGGCGTGGCTGTCCAAGGCAAACCAGGTGGGATCAAAAAAGTGCAGGTTATAGGTGAAGATGCTGACGCTATAGCCCCGCCGCAGGGCGTGGCAAGCCAGATAGACCGCCAGGGTGCCGCCGGAGTCCAGGGTCGAGACCTCGCCGATGATCTCGTCCAACCCTACATGGTCGCCGAAATAGCCGTACACCGCCTGCAGGCAGGTAGGCCCGCAGGTGGTGTCGTCCGGCTGGGACAGCATGGAGAGGTTCAGGTCGGTCTTCATCTGGGCGCGCGGTCAGTGCCCCGAGGTCGGCGGGGGATACTGCTCATCCCGCCGCCTCGGGTACCGGTTGCGGGGCAGATTTTTTCCAGGAGGGGATGGTGGTGCTCAGGGAGACCAGGATCGCCGCCAGGTAGGGCAGCGACTGGATGAAGAGCACGCTGGCCCACAGCACGGTACTCTGGGTGTCCTGGCTCTGGCGCAGGCTGACCCCCAGCACCCCGAGCCACAGGGCCACGGCGATGACGATCTCCTCGCTCACCGCCGCCAGGGCCCTAACCACCGCCGGGCTATTCTCGCACTTGGGGGTGCGGAAGAAGGGCAGGTTCTTGGTGACGAAGCCGGTGAGCACCGCCTTGGCGATGGTGTGGGACAGGGCTAGGCCGGACAGGGCCGCGGCCATGGTCAGGGCCATCGAGGTGCGCATGTGGAAGCGATAGAGGTAGGCCAGCTTTACGATCTTGAAGATAAAGAGGATGATGGGCGGCAGCATGAAAAAGGCGAGCGGCGGGTCGATGTGCAGCGGGTCAAGGATCATGGCGATCGACCAGGCGATGGCGGCCACGGTGTAGAAGAGGTTGATGCCGTCGGCAACCCACGGCAGCCAGCCGGCCAGAAAATGGTAGCGCTGGCCACGATTCAGCTGGGTTTCTTTTTTGCCAAACAACTCCCGGTAGTGACGCTTCATGATCTGAATCGCCCCGTAGGCCCAGCGGGCCCGCTGCTTCTTGTAGTCCAGGAAGGTGTCCGGCATCAGGCCCTTGCCGTAGCTCTCCTCGACGTAGGCCCCCTCGTAGCCGTGCTCCAGGATCTTTAAGCCCAGCTCGGCGTCCTCGGTGATGCACCACTCGGCCCAGCGGCCCACCCCCTCTAAGACCGACTTGCGGATCATGGTCATGGTGCCGTGCTCGATGATGGCGTTTCTGTCGTTACGGGTAACCATGCCGATGTGGAAGAAACCCTCGTACTCGGCCTTGCACATGGTCTTGAAGAAGCTCTCGTCCCCGTCCCGGTAATCCTGGGGGGCCTGCACGAAGCCAATGCTGGGGTTGGCGAAGTGGGGGATCAATTCCTTTAGCCAGACAGGGCTCACCTGATAGTCGCTGTCGATGACGGCGATGATCTCGGCGTCCGGGGCGGTCTGCTCCAGGGCGTAGTTCAAGGCCCCGGCCTTATAACCGGCCAGGGGATCGACGTGGAAAAAGCGGAAACGGGGGCCGAGCCTTAAGCAGTAATCCGCCACCGGCTGCCAGACCTCTGGGTCCTTGGTGTTGTTATCGACGATCACTGCCTCGAAGTTGGGATACTCCAGGGCCGCCAGGGCGTCCAGGGTGGCCTTGAGCATCTCGGGCGGCTCGTTGTAGGCCGGCACGTGGATGGAAACCTTGGGCAGGAAGGAGGTGCCGCTTGCGTCCGTCGTGGGGGTGACGTGGGTGAAGAGCCGGCGGCGCTTGGTGCTCCAGGAGGCCTCGGCCATCTCGTGGGCCTCGGCCAGGAGCACCAGGGTGATGCCCAGGTAGCCGAAGGCGAGCACGATGCCCACGATCACCGCCATCGGGGTCAGGTACTGGTTGGCGTAGTCGTAGCCGGCCCACACCAGGCCGACCCCCACCCCGTTGGCGATGGCGGCCAGGAAGCTGCGGCCCCGGCTGCGCAGGGTGGAGCTGTCGATCAACAGCATCCACAGGGTGGCGATGGCCACCGCGATGGAGATGGCGGCCAGGAGCCGCCAGTGGGGGATCTTGACCACCGGCTGGGTAAAGGCGAACTTGGGGGTGCGGAAGACGTTATAGACCCCCCAGTAGGCGCCCACCGAGCCCTCGGAGTCGGCCTTCCAGGTCTGGTCGAAGGCCTCCATGATGAAGTACTCGTATTTTTCCTTCTGGGCCAGTTGCAGGAAGCGGCGCAGGAAGATGGCCTCGTTGGCCTCGCTGGCCACGGCGCTGTTGCGGGTACGGCCGTTGCTAGGCCAGCCCACCTCGGCGATCAGGATGGGCTTGTTGGGAAAGGCCTCCTTCAGGATCTTGTAGCAGTTCTTGATGTAGTCGATGGCGTTGTTCAGGTCGATCCCCTCCCAGTAGGGCAGGAGGTGGACGGCGATGCAGTCGGCGTGGTCGCCCAGCTCGGGGTTGGCGATCCACACGTGCCACGGCTCGCCGGTGGAGACCGGCACGTGCACCTGGGCCTTGACCCGGTCGATGTAGTTGTCGATCTCCTCGGCAGTCAGCTCGCCGGTCAGGATGGACTCGTTGCCGACCATCACCCGGTTTACCGTGCCGGGGTTGGCGTTGGCGATCTCGACCAGTTTCTTGAGTTCCTCCTCGTTCTTGGCCAGGTCGTGGGTGAGCCAGGCCCCCACCGTGACCTTCATCCCGTACTTGCGGGCCAGCTCCGGGATGTCGGCCAAGGTGCCGCTCACCCCGTAGGTGCGGATCTCCTTCACCTTGCCGCTTAACAGCTTGATGTCCTGATCGATCTGCTCCCGGGTGGGGTAGATGTTTTTGGTGGGGTCGTCGCCCTCGCGGATGGGCGAGAAGGACATGCCCACCACCGAGGTCGGCCAGGGCGGCTCCTGCACCGGGCGGTTGGTCAGCCCCCAGATCGAGAAGGTGACGATGGCGAAGGCGGCAGCCACCAGCAGGTTGGCCATGTTGAGCTTGATTTTTATGGGAGACATCGGGGCGGCGTGGGATTCGTCGATAGGTGACGGCAAGGTTTTCGGAGAATAACGGCGGAACCCTACGTGTATCGCGTTCCCCCTTCCTTGTCAACCTCGAAAAGAAGCGGGGACACGGGTCACGGGCGCCGCCTCCGCCGCCCGTGGAGTCATTCCCCGGACGGGCTATGCGTCCAAACAAAAACAGGGATTACGGATGATCCGTAATCCCTGTTCGAATAAAAAAGGGATTCAGTAATTTACTGAATCCCTTAGTTGCCACTATGGCGGGGCCGACCGGGCTCGAACCGGCGACCTCCGGCGTGACAGGCCGGCGTTCTAACCAACTGAACTACGACCCCGCAAAAACTAGCTAATTTGTTATGTTTGGTGGGCGGTACAGGGTTTGAACCTGTGACCCCCGGCTTGTAAGGCCGATGCTCTCCCAACTGAGCTAACCGCCCAGTGCTTGGCTGGCGAGTATTTAACAGCCGGCCTTTGGCAAGTCAAGACAATTTTGCGCCGTTGCCGGTCAGTGGGAGACGTTGGCCGCAGGCTGAGTGGCCTCGGGCCTGGGGATGATGATGTCGGGGCAGAACAGCGGGTCGGCGCACGCCTTAAATAGCGGCTCGCCCTCCGGGAGCACCAGGGCCTTGGCCAGCACCTCGTCCACATGCTCCACCAGTTCGACGGTCAGGTGGCGCAGGATCTTGGCCGGCACGTCCCTGAGGTTGCGCTCGTTCTCCTTGGGGATCAGCACCCGGGAGATGTTGCCCCGTCGGGCGGCCAGCAGTTTTTCGGTCAGGCCGCCGATGGGCAGCACCCGGCCCCGGAGGGTGACCTCGCCGGTCATGGCCAGGTCGCGGCGTACCGGCGCCTTGAGCAGGGCCGAGACGATGGAGGTGGTCATGGTAATGCCGGCGGATGGCCCGTCCTTGGGGATGGCACCCTCGGGGACGTGGACGTGGATGTCGAGTTTCTGGTAGAAGTCGGTGGCGATGCCCAGGCGGGTAGAGCGCGAGCGCACGTAGCTCAAGGCGGCCTGGGCCGACTCCTGCATCACCTCGCCCAGTTTGCCGGTGATGGTCAGCTTGCCGTTGCCGGGCATGAGCACGGTCTCGATCTGCAACAGTTCGCCGCCCACCTCGGTCCAGGCCAGGCCAGTGGCCAGACCCACCGCGTCCCGGTCCTCGGCCAGGCCGAAGCGGTATTTGGGGGTGCCCAGATACTTGGCCAGACCGGTGCCAGTCACCCGGTAGCAGGCCTTGGTTTTGTTGGCCTTCTGCCGCTGGCGGGCGATCTTGCGGTAGATGCTGGCGATGCCGCGCTCCAGGTTCCGCACCCCCGCCTCCCGGGTGTAGCGGCGGATGATCTCCATCATGGCGTCGTTGGAGAAGGCCACGTCGCCGCTGGCAAAGCCGTTGGCGGCCATCTGCTTGGGCACCAGGAAATCTTGGCCGATCGCCAGCTTGTCCTCCTCGGTGTAGCCGTCCAGTTTGATGATCTCCATCCGGTCCTGCAGGGGCGCCGGGATGGCGTGCAGGCTGTTGGCGGTGGTGATGAAAAAGATGTCCGACAGGTCGTAATCGAGGTCCAGGTAGTGGTCGTTGAAGGCCATGTTCTGCTCGGGATCAAGCACCTCGAGCAGGGCGGCGGAGGGGTCGCCCCTGAAATCCATGCTCATCTTGTCCACCTCGTCCAGGCAGAAGACCGGGTTGTTGACCTTGACCTTCTGGAGCGACTGGAGGATCTTGCCGGGCATGGCCCCGATGTAGGTGCGGCGGTGGCCCCGGACCTCGGCCTCGTCTCGCACTCCGCCCAGCGACAGACGGACGAACTGCCGGTTCATGGCCCTGGCCACCGACTTGCAGAGCGAGGTCTTGCCCACCCCCGGCGGCCCCACTAGGCAGAGAATCGGCCCCTTGATCTTCTTGACCTGGGCCTGGACCGCCAAGAACTCCAGGATGCGCTCCTTGGCCTTGGCCAGCCCGAAGTGCTCGCGCTCCATGACCTCCTCGGCGGCGACAATGTCGATGCTGGCGTTGGTCTTGGCCTTCCAGGGCAGGCTTAAGATGCAGTCGATGTAGTTGCGGACCACCGTCGCCTCGGCGGAGGAGGGCGGCATGAGCTTCAACTTCTTTATTTCCTGCAAGGCCTTGTCGTGGGCGGCGGCGGGCAGTTTCTTCTTCTTGATCGCCGTCTCCAGGGCGCTTAACTCCTCCTCGACGGCGTCCTGGCCATCGCCAATCTCCTTTTTGATGACCTTGATCTGCTCGGCGAGATAGTAGTCCCGCTGGTTCTTCTCCATCCGTTTTTTGACCTTGGAGCGGATGTCGCCCTCCAGGGAGTCGATCTCGATCTCCCGGTGGATGATTCCCAATACCATCTGGAAGCGGGCCTCCAGGGTCACGATGGCGAGGAGGTTCTGTTTCTCCTCGCTGCCGATGGGCAGGTGAGAGCTTAGGACATCGATGAACTTGCCGGGGTCGGTGATCTTCTCCAGGGTGTTGAACACCTCGGCGGGCACCTTCTTGTTCTTGGCGGAGTAGTCCCGGAAGCTGTTTAGCAGCTCGCGGCGATAGGCCACCGACTGGTACTCGGTGAAATCCCCCTCCTCCAGTTCCTCGGCCTGCACCATGAAGAAGGAGGGATTCTGGACAAAGGCGTGGATCCTCGCCCGCCGCTTGCCCTCCACCAGGGCCTTGATGGTGCCGTCCGGTAGTCTGAGCAGTTGCAGGACGTTGGCCACGGTGCCGATCTGGTTGACGTCCTTGGCCTGGGGATCGTCCACCGCCGGGTCGCGCTGGGTGGAGAGCATGATCTCCACCCGGTTGGTCATGGCGTGCTCCAGGGCCTTGATCGACCGGCCTCGGCCCACGATCAGTGGCGCCACCATGTGGGGGAAGACCACGATGTCGCGCAGCGGCATCATGGGTAATAGCTGTGATTCTCGGGCCTCGGTCATGGTGTCTCGCTAGGCGCTTTTTTGTTCGTTCTCGTAGAGGACGACCGGGTAGTCGCCGTTTAGGATCACCTGTTCGCTGATCACGCACTCCCGGACGTTCTCCTGGGAGGGGAGCTCGTACATCACCTCCAGCATCGCCTCCTCCATCACCGAACGCAGGCCCCGGGCCCCGGACTTGCGCTTGACCGCCTCCTTGGCGATGGCGGTGAGCGCCCCCTCGGTGAAGCGCAGCCGGATGTGGTCGTACTCGAAGAGCTTCTCGTACTGCTTGGTCAAGGCGTTCTTGGGTTCGCGCAGGATGCGGATGAGATCCGCCTCGTCCAGCTCGTTCATGGTGGCGATCACCGGCAGCCGGCCCACGAACTCGGGGATCAATCCGAAGCGCAGCAGGTCTTCCGGCTGCACCGTGGCCAGGATCTCGCCCATCTTCTTCTTGCTCTCGCCCACCACCTTGGCCCCGAAGCCCATGGACTTGGTGCCGGTGCGCCGCTTGATCACCCCCTCCAGGCCGACGAAGGCGCCGCCGCAGATGAACAGGATATTGCTGGTGTCGAGCCGCACGTACTCCTGCTGGGGGTGCTTTCGCCCACCCTTGGGGGGAATGGCGGCCACTGTGCCCTCGATGATCTTGAGCAGGGCCTGTTGCACCCCCTCGCCGGAGACGTCCCGGGTGAGGGAGGCGGAGTCGGATTTCTTGGCGATCTTGTCGATCTCGTCGATATAGACGATGCCCCGGCTGGCCCGCTCCAGGTCCTGATCCGCCGCCTGCAGGAGGTTGACCAGGATGTTCTCCACGTCCTCGCCCACGTAGCCGGCCTCGGTCAGGGTGGTGGCGTCGGCCATCCCGAAGGGCACATTCAAGATCCGGGCCAGGGTCTGGGCGAGCAGGGTCTTGCCGCTGCCGGTGGGTCCGATCAGGATGATGTTGCTCTTCTGCAGCTCGACCCCGCCATCGTCAAGCCCCTGCCGGTGGCTGTGGATGCGCTTGTAGTGGTTGTGCACCGCCACCGACAGCACCCGCTTGGCGTGTTCCTGGCCGATAACGTACTCGTCCAGCCGCGACTTGATCTCCTTGGGTTTCAAGAGCAGGTCTTGGGTCGCTTGGGAGGCGTCTTGTTCCTCCTGGCCCTGATCCTCCTGGACGATGTCGTTGCACAGGTCGATGCACTCGTCGCAGATGAAGACGTTGGGGCCGGCGATCAGCTTTTTCACCTCGTCCTGGCGCTTGCCGCAGAAGGAGCAGACCAGGTGGTCGTCGTTGTTCCGTTTGGCCATGTCAGTCACCCTCTGGGTTCTGGCGGCGGGTCAGCACCTTGTCCACCAGGCCGTAGGCCTTGGCCTCGCTGGCGCCCATGAAGAAGTCCCGTTCGGTGTCGCGCTGGATGCGGGCCACCTTCTGGCCGGTGTGCTGGGCCAGAATTTTGTTTAAGTCCTGGCGCAGGCGCAGGATCTCCTTGGCGTGGATGTCGATGTCCGTGGCCTGGCCCTGGAAACCGCCCATGGGCTGGTGGATCATGACCCGCGAGTTGGGCAGGACGTAGCGCTTGCCCTTGGCGCCGGCGGCTAGCAACACCGCCCCCATGCTGGCCGCCTGGCCGATGCACAGGGTGGCGATGTCGCACTTGACGTAGTTCATGGTGTCGTAGATCGCCATGCCCGAACTGACCAGCCCGCCCGGCGAATTGATGTAGAAGGTGATGTCCTTGTCCGGGTCCTCGGCCTCCAGGAAGAGGAACTGGGCCACGATGAGGTTGGCCACCTCGTCGTTGACCCCGGTGCCCAGGAAGACGATTCGCTCCTTGAGCAGCCGGGAAAAGATGTCGTAGGCCCGCTCGCCCCGGGGGCTCTGCTCGACCACCATGGGGATCAGGTTCATGCGGCAGCCTCCGTGGCCGGGGCGGGGGTAAAGGTGACCTTGGCCGACTGGCGCAGGAAGGCCACGATCTTTTCGTTGAGCAGTTCGTTCATGAAGGGCAGCAGGTTGTTGCGGCCCTGGAAATACTCCTTGACCTCGTCGATCTTCATCCCGTACTGGTTGGCGATGCGCTGGTAGCCTTGATTGATGTCGTCCTTGGAGAGCTTGATGCCTTCCAGTTCGGAGATCTTCTTCAAGATAAAGTCGCCCTTCACCCGGCGCTCCGCCGCGTCTCTGAAGTTTTCGGCCAGCTTTTCCCGGCTGAGCCCCATCATCTCCAGGGTCAGATTCTGGCGTTCGAGGTTGGTCTCGAAGTCCTTGGCCAGGGCGTCGATCTCGTAGGCCACCAGCCGGGCCGGCAGCGCGAAGTCGTGGGCATCGACTAATTTTTTCATCACCTGGTCGGCGATGTCGCCATCCACGGTTTTGCCCTTCTCCTGGCGGATTTTCTCCGCAATACGGGCGCGCAATTCGGCCAGGGTGCCGCAATCCTCGTGCACGTCCTTGGCGAAGTTGTCGTCTAGGGCCGGCAGTACCCGCTCCTTGATGTCCTTCACCGTCACCTGGAAGCGCACCGTCTTGCCGGCCAGGATGCTGTTGGCGAAGTCGGAGGGGAAGGTAATCTCCCGGCTGCTCTCCTCGTTTAGATTAAGGCCGACCAGGGCGCTTTCGAATTCCTGGCCGTGGCGGCCCGAGCCGATGTCCACCGGGTAGTCGTGGCCGCCCACGTGCGGCAGGGGCTTGTCATTCTCATAGCCCTGGAAGTCGATGACGATCAGGTCGTCCTGCTGGACGGGCCGCTCGGTCGCCGCCCGCAGGGGGG
This sequence comes from Deltaproteobacteria bacterium, assembly GCA_021782655.1. Classification (GTDB taxonomy): domain Bacteria; phylum Desulfobacterota; class Desulfobulbia; order Desulfobulbales; family VMSU01; genus VMSU01. The sequence continues at coordinate 3,267 of JAJXUT010000047.1, read as the reverse complement.
CCAGCTCCCGACGGGTGGATTCGAGCGCCCGGTCGATCTCCGCCTCGCTCACCGAGATCTCGGGGTGCTCCACCTCGACGCCCTTGTAGTTGCCCAGTTCGAACTCGGGCTTGACCTCCACCTCGGCCTGATAGGAGAAGCTGCCATCGGCCCCGAAGTCGAAGCTCTTGATGTCGGGATGGACCACCACCTCCAGCTTGACCTGGGTTAAGGCGTCGAAATAGGTTTCCTTAATCAGTTCCTCGCTCACCTCGTTCTTCACCCGGTCGGCAAAGGTCTTCTTCAGCACCTGCATCGGCGTCTTACCCTTGCGGAAGCCCTTCAGGTTCACCTGGGACTGTAATTTGTGGTAGGCGGCCTCCAGCCGGGATGCGACGATCTCCTTGGGCAGAGTGACGTTAAGTGATTTCCTCAAGGGGCTGAGATTCTCGACGGCAACTTCCATTTAATCCTTCCTCTTTAGTTTTTTGATGAATGAATAGGGCGGCGGGCCGACCGGATGTTGGCGGGCCATGGTTTCCCCGGCCAGATACCGTTAAGACGCCTTGGCCGTGGGGTAGCCGGCGGGTCGGGCGGGTTGCAATGCACGATGTGGTGCGAGAGGGGGGAATCGAACCCCCAACCACTCACGTGGGCTGGATTCTAAGTCCAGTGCGTTTACCAATTTCACCACTCTCGCAGGATTGCCAAAATAATCAACTTTACCAGGCCAGTCAAGCGCGGCGGACAAATAAATCAATTGACATCCCTCGGGTTCCCTGCTAGCTAATATCGTTTTCTTGCCTCCGTCCGGCCTGACCCTACCCGTGGAATCCTTAAAAGATCATGACCTCTCCTCCCCGTTTTCTTCCTGCCGCCCGCGCCACTCTGATCGGCAGCCTGCCGGTGGCCGATTACCGCCAGGCGCTCGACCTGATCCTGGCCCACACCCCGGAGATCCCGCTCTGGCCGCAGTTGCCCCTGGCCAACCCCAGGGAGCGGATGATGAGCCAGTTCGTAGAGGGCCTGCCGGGGGTCGTGGAGACGGAGGAGCGCACCTGGTTCGACCTGGGCGGCGATAATTTTTCTGCCCAGCAGCTATCGTTTTACGAGGATTATCTTAGGGTGGCGGAGGACCCGGCCGCCACCCTGGGTTCCCGCTTCGCCGTCTCCTCGGAGCGGGCCCGGGGCATCTACGAGCTTAAGGAGCGCGCCGTCCGCCTGCCTGGCCTGGCGGCGGTGAAGGGGCAGATCACCGGGCCCTTCACCCTGCTCACCGGGCTGGCGGATCAAAATCGCCGCGCCGGCTACTACGACGACAACTTCCGGGAGATGGCGGTAAAATCCCTGGCCATGAAGGCCGCCTGGCAGGTGGAGTTCCTGAAGGCGACCCAGGCCCCGGTGCTGGTCTTCATCGACGAGCCGGCCCTGGCCGGTCTGGGTTCCTCGGCCTTTATCGGCATCGACCAGGCGGCCATTGCCAGCGATTTGACGGAGGTGATCGCCGCCATCCGTCGCTCCGGGGGGCTGGCTGGCATCCACGTCTGCGCCAATACCGATTGGGAGTTCCTCCTTTCCCTGGCCCCGGACATCTTGAGCTTCGACGCCTACGGCTTCTTCGACCGGCTCATTGCCGACCGGGGCCGGGTGCAGGCCTTCCTGGCCCAGGGCGGCATCCTGGCCTGGGGGCTTGTGCCCACCGCCGAGGAACAGGTGATCCGGGCCGAGACCTGCGATTCCCTGCTCGACCGCTGGGAGCGGCAGAGCGAGATGCTCACCGGCGGCGGCTGGGACAAGGCGGCCCTGGTCCGCCAGACCCTGATCACCCCCAGTTGCGGCACCGGCTCCCTGTCCCTGGAGGCGGCGACCCGGGTGCTGGAGCTGACCCGCGACCTCTCGGCGGCCATCCGCGTCCGCCATGGCGGCTGAAATAACGACGTAACCACACCATAAGGCGGTCACCAGATGGAAGAACTAAATCAACTGCTTTTGCAGCGACGCAGCAAGGCCCAGCAACTGGCGGAGCTGGGCGTCAACCTCTACGCCAACGACTACCGGCCCAGCCATCGCATCCACGAGGTGCTGGCCGAGGCCGGAGAGAGCAGCGCCACCCACTTGGGCGACGGCCCCGAGTACGCCATCGCCGGACGGATCATGTCCATCCGCAGTTTCGGCAAGGCGGCCTTTATCCACCTGCAAGACGCCTCGGGCCGGATGCAGGTCTATGTCAAGAAGGACGCCCTGGGCGAGGCGGAATACGCGGTGTTCAGGAAGCTCGACATCGGCGACATCGTGGGCGCCAAGGGGCCGCTGTTCACTACCAAGGCCGGCGAGCTGTCAATCGCCGCCCATTTCGTCAAGCCGCTCACCAAGTCGCTTAGGCCCCTGCCCGAGAAGTTCCACGGCCTAACCGACGTGGAGACCAGATACCGCCAGCGCTATCTCGATCTGATCGTCAACCCCGAGGTCAAGGACACCTTTAGGAAGCGGGTGGAGATCATCCGCCTGATCCGGGATTTTCTGAACAATCGCGGCTTCATGGAGGTGGAGACCCCCATGATGCACCCCATCGCTGGCGGGGCCACGGCCCGGCCCTTTCGCACCCACCACAACGCCCTGGACATGGGCCTTTACCTGCGCATCGCCCCGGAGCTTTATCTGAAGCGTCTCCTGGTGGGCGGCTTCGAGCGGGTGTTCGAGATCAACCGCAACTTCAGAAACGAGGGCCTCTCCACCCGCCACAACCCGGAATTCACCATGCTGGAGTTCTATCAGGCCTACGCCACCTACCACGACCTCATGGAACTGACCGAGGAGATGATCTCCTGGATCGCCAGCGAGGTGCTGGGCACCACCCAGATTATCTACCAGGGTAAGGAGGTCGATCTCACCCCGCCCTGGCGGCGTTACACCATGGACGAGGCCCTGACGGCGGTGGCCGGCATCCCCGCCCAGGTGCTGGCCGACCCGGCCAGGGTGATGGCGGCGGCCAAGGACCACGGCATCCAACTGGACGAGAAGGCGGGGCCGGGCAAGGCCAAGACCGAATTGTTCGAACTGCTGGTGGAGGAAAAGTTGATCGACCCCACCTTCGTCACCGCCTACCCCCTCGAGGTCTCGCCGCTCGCCCGCCGCAGCGCCCAAGACCCCTCGGTTACCGACCGCTTCGAGCTGTTCATCACCGGCCGGGAGATGGCCAACGCCTTCAGCGAGTTAAACGACCCCTTGGACCAGCGCCAGCGGATGGAGAAACAAATCGCCAACCGGGGCGACGACGAGGAGATCTCC
>JAJXUT010000128.1 GCA_021782655.1 Deltaproteobacteria bacterium | reverse complement strand
TTCCTGATCGACAAGGACATCGTCCCGGAAGACAAGATCATCGACATGCTCAGCAATCAGTTGCAGATCCGCAAGTTCGACTCCAACGAGTACGAGGTCTCGCCGGAGCTGGCCACCATTATCGACAACGACCTGGCCACCAAGTACCGGCTGGTGCCGCTTTGCAAGACCGACTTCCTGCTCACCGTGGCCATGGTCGATCCCATGGACATCCAGGCCTTGGATGCCCTGGAAAAGCTCTGCGACATCGAGATCGACCCGGTCATCTGTTCAAAATCACAGCTAAATCTCCTGACTAACGGCATCTACGGCATCCACTCGGAAGTCAAGGCCATCCTGGAGAATATCGACGACAAGCTGACCATCGAGACGGTTGACGACTCGAAGAAGGAGGAGATCAGCGACCTGCAAGACATGGTGGACGCGGCGCCGGTCATCCGGCTGGTGAACTCCATCTTGCGGCAGGCGGTGGCGGAGAAGGCCTCGGATATCCATATCGGGGCCGAGAAGGATCGGGCCCAGGTGCGGCTTCGGATCGACGGCAAGCTCCACGAGGTGCCGCCGCCGCCCCGGGCCATGCTGAGCGGGATTATCTCCCGGATCAAGATCATGGCCAGCATGGACATCACCAACACCCGCATCCCGCTCGACGGCCGCTTCAATATCCAGATCGACAACCAGGAGATCAACGTCCGGGTCTCCACCCTGCCCACCATGTACGGCGAGAACATGGTCATGCGCCTGCTCTTCGTCTCCGCCGGGGCCATTCCGCTCGAAAAATTGGGGCTCCTGGACGCCGATTACGAGGCCCTACTGCGCCTGGCCAGCCAGCCCTACGGCATGATCCTCTCCGCCGGTCCCACCGGCAGCGGCAAGTCCAGCTCCCTGTACGCCGTCCTGCGCAAGGTCATTACCCCGGAGATCAACATCATTACCCTGGAAGACCCGGTGGAGTACCGGATGGAGGGGGTGCGCCAGGTGCAGTTGAACGTCAAGGCGGGGATGACCTTCGCCTCTGGCCTGCGCTCTATCCTGCGCCAGGACCCGGACGTGATCATGGTGGGCGAGATCAGGGACGGCGAGACCGCCATGATCGCCACCCAGGCGGCCTTGACCGGCCATCTGGTGCTTAGCACCCTGCACACCAACGACTCGGCCAGCGCCATCACCCGCCTAAACAACATGGGGGTGGAACCCTTTCTGATCTCCGCCTCCCTGCTGGGGGTCTGCGCCCAGCGTTTGATCCGGCGCAACTGTTCTTATTGCCGGGAGCCCTTCCGCCCCGAGCCCGCGGTGCTTCGCTACTGGGGATTGCCGGAAGATTTGGAGGCGAACTTCATGAAGGGCAAGGGTTGCTCGTACTGCATGCACTCCGGCCACAAGGGCCGGATGGGCATCTACGAGATATTGAAGGTGGATGAGCCGGTGCGGGAGATGATCATCCGGGGCGCCTCCTCCACCGAGATGGCCAGGGTGCTGCGCGAAAGCCGCAAGCTCACGGTGCTGCGCGACATCGCCCTGCTGCGGGTGCTCGAGGGCGCCACCACCTTCGAGGAGGCCGCCAAGACGGTGCTCGTCTGACCATGCCCAAGTTCAGCTTTTCGGCCATCACCCCTCAGGGCAAGACCATCGACGGCTTCATGGACGCCGACTCGGTGGCGGCGGCCCAGACGCAACTAGCCCGGCAGGGGCAGATTCCCTTGCGGGTGCTGCCGGTAAAGGGCAAGCTGGAGAGCTCGGGCAACCTGCGGCTGGCGAACCTGTTTTCTAAGGTTAGTCAGCCTGAGGTCATCATGTTCACCAAGCAGTTGCGGACCATGCTGCGCACCGGGATCCCGGTTTTGCGCAGCCTGGCCATCCTGGGCGAGCAGACCAAGAACCAGATGCTCAGGCGGGCGGTGGCCCAGATGGAGAAGGAGATCCAGGAGGGCGCCACCATGACCTCGGTATTCCGGCGGCAGTCCCAGATCTTCTCGCAACTGTACTGCGGTTTGATCCACGCCGGGGAGGTTAGCGGCACCATGGCCGAGATCCTGGACCGGGTGACCTTTATCCTGGAGCACGAGTACAAGGTTAAGCGCGACATCAAGTCGGCCCTGGCCTACCCCAAGATGGTGGTCATGACCCTGGTGGGGGCCTTCTTCTTCCTCTTGAACTTCGTCATTCCCAAGTTCGTGGGTATCTTCAAGAAGGCTGGTATCGACCTGCCCATGCCGACCAAGGTCTGCCTGATGATGTACAACGGTTTTCAGTCCTACTGGTACGTGCTCTTGGGGGTGGTGCTGACGGTAGTCTTCGGACTCAGGGCCTTCTTCAAGACCGAGCAAGGCGCCATCGCTCGGGATCTCTTTCTGCTTAAGCTGCCCATCGTCGGGCCGCTGTTTCTGAAGTCGGCGATGTCGAGATTCTACAGCGTACTGGCCATCTTGCTGGCGAGCGGGGTGAGCGTGCTCGCCTCCTTCGAGATCCTCTCCGCCACCATCGGTAACGCCGCCATCGCCAAGGAGTTCGACAACCTGGCCGGCAAGATGCGGGAGGGGCACGGCATCTCCTCGCCGCTCAAGGCCTCGCAATTCTTCCCGCCCATGGTGGTGAACATGATCGCCATCGGCGAGGAGGCCGGCTCGCTTGAGGAGATGTTAAAGCAGGTGGCCAGCCATTACGACGAGGAGGTAGAGTACGCGGTGGCCGGTCTGGCAGAGGCCATCGGCCCGGTGCTGATCGTGGCCCTGACCGCGGTGGTGGGTTTCTTCGCCCTGGCGATCTTCCTGCCCATGTGGGACCTGACCAAGATGGTGAAGTAGTTATGTTTGGTGCCCGGCCCCTTGCCGCCGGGTGTTTTCTCCCGTCCTTACAGCCGCAAGACCACCGTGGCCCCCAAGCCGATCTCCACCCGTTGCCCGCTCACCTCGCGGACATGCTCCCCTACCACCGGACACTTGACGGTCAGGAGGTGATAGACGGTTCGTTTCGTCCCCTCGCTTAAGGTCTCGAAGTTCCCTTGCCCCTTGCTGATCACTACCTCTGCCTCGTAAAACAGCCGGACAAACTCCTGTGGGCAGCGATCGAGCGGGGTGCCGGGGCATTGAGTGCCGTTGTCGATCACCCGGCAGCGCCGGTCAAGGCCGCAGGAGATGGCGTCGGCGCGGGTGGCGTCGTTGATGATCGGGCCGCCTTTCACCACCAGGATCACCTCGGTTTCGGCGGGTAACTGGTCGATCAGCAGGCCGTCGAAGACGATTTCGCCGCAGTTGTCGGCTAGATAGAGCACCTGGCGCGCCCTGGCCAGTTCCTGGCGAAGCAGGGGGTAGTGGTCGATGGCGGGCTGGCGCTTTAGACAGCCCTCGAGGGCCGCGTCGAGATCGAAGTCCTGCTGGGCGCCGTAGTCGATGATGTTGCCGGCCAGGGCGAAGCGGAGGGCGGCGGCCAAGGGGTCGGCGCTGGCGGCGATCATGGCCCTGACGCTGGGGGCGATCCGGCGGGCCAGATCGTTGCCCTGCCGCTTGAGGCGGACGAAGGGATCGGGGTGGCCCGAGAGCCGGGAGATCAACTGGTAGAGGGCAATGGAGTTCACCGGGGGCGAGGCCTCGGGATCGAGTCCGGCGAGCAGGAGGTCGGCCTGGCGGACGAGCTCCTCTCTTAGCCCCGGATCAGGGGTGGCGAGCTGGGCCGCGTGCCGCGCCTGACGCGCAAAGCAGGCTCGGCAGGGGGGCTGGGTCTTCATCCGGCGGGCCGTCCGGGGGGCAGATAATCGGGACGCACGTGATGCAGGGCGGCGAAGATGTTGGCCTTAAGCCGGGGGTCGTCCTGGGTCAGGGTGTGAATCTGCCGCCGCACCGTCTCGCGCTTGGAGACGGCGGCCATGGGGCAGGGGTTCTTGACCGGCGAGAGGGCAAGGCGGGCGGCGATGGCGCGCACCTGCTCCTTGTCCAGATAGGCCAGGGGCCGGATGATCTTGAGCCGGCCCGCGAAGAGGTCCTGGCGGGGGAGCATGGTGCTCAGGTTGCCGCTGTATAGCAGGTTTAGAAAGAAGGTTTCGATCAGGTCGTCCTGGTGATGGCCCAGGGCC
>JAJXUT010000046.1 GCA_021782655.1 Deltaproteobacteria bacterium | reverse complement strand
GTGGTTTCATGGTGAGTTCTCCTTGTTTCGTAGGCGCCCGCGCCCGTCGGGGCGGTCTGTCTGCCGTCTTTCGGGCCGACTAGAAAAGTTGGCGCAGTTGGTTGAGATACCAGGCGGCCTGGGGGGCGGCATCTTCTGGCGCCCAGGGGGCCTGTTCCGCTTGACTCAACGGTAGATACGGCCCCGCCTTGGCCTCGAAAAAGACCGTGCCGGAGGCCAGGCTGACGGCGCTGTGATAGACGCCGTGGGGAATATCGACGCCCAGGTTGCCGGTGTCCGGGGCGAGGAGGACGGTTTCCGTCACCTGGCCGTCAGCGGCAAACAGGACGATCCCCAGCCGGCCTCGCAGCAGGATGAAGGCCTCGTCCTTCTCGTCGTCCAGATGGCGGTGAGGCCGGATGTAGGAGTCGGGTTCGATGGCGTTCAGCAGCCGGTGGCAGCGGCAGTCGTCGCCGGGATGCAGGTTGAGGTTCCGGCGCCGCCGGGGGGCGACTTCGGCCTGGACGGTAAGATTGTTTAGTAATTCAAAGGAGATGACGCGCATGTCCTTGGGCGCTAAAGGCCAAAAGAGCCAAAATCGGCGACCCTGGCAAATGACGGTCGTCGGACGGAGGGGTAGATGCGGGCCGCATCGGCTGCCGCTCGTCTGTTAGTTTATAACACATAACCTGGCCGGTGCGCAGTAGAAACTCGCTTTGTCGTCGGGGCCGAGGCGGGTGCTCTTGATCATCGGCTTGACAAGCCGGTTGCTTCAGGATACATACGGTGGTCATCAGGTGTCAGCCACGACGTAAAATGGGAATCCCGTGCGAATCGGGAACGGGCCCGCCGCTGTAACCCTCATCTTGCCTAGCGCAAGCCCCGCTGACCTAGCGTGCCACTGTTCTTTTTCAGAATGGGAAGGCCGTCAGCGGGCGGGGAAGTCAGAAGACCTGCCTGATAGCCATAACCGCCTCCTCCTGGAACGAGGGCGCGTCTTTTTTGCGGATAAACCGGGCTATCCTCAAAGTATAGTTTTGCGCTTTGAGGAGATCGTCCATGCCCCCGACTTGCCCTGCCTCGACCCTTCTGCACCGGCTGCACCGCTGGGGCGGCCTGCTGGCCGCAGTCGTCATGTTGTTCTACGGCGTCACCGGCCTACTCTTGAACCACCGTCAGCTCTTCGACTATTTCCAGCACACCGAGACCACCAGGATGACGGTGCCGGTGGCCGATTTGGGGCCGGTAAACGCCTTCGTTGACCAGTACCGGCGGGCGATCAACCGACCCGAGGCGCCCGAGGTCATCCGCATTAAGGACGGCAGGCACATCGAATTGTTGTACGGCGCCCACGGTCAGACCACCTACCGCATCGACCCCAAGGCCGGCCTCATGCGGGTGGAGACCAAGAGCCCCAGAGAGCCGCTCTACCTCTTAAACCGCCTGCACAAGGCCGCCAAGACCAGCGGGGCCTGGCTTTGGATCAGCGATATCCTCTCCCTGGCCATGCTCGTTTCGGTGGCCTCGATCCTGCTTGCCATGCGCTATCGCCCCTTGGACATCTGCCTGCTGGCGGTGGGGGTGGGGGCCTGTCTGCTGGGAGGCGTCCTTGCCTAGACCAGCGGCCCCGCGCCCTTCCTCCGCGGCCTTCACCCTCAAAATGCCCTTCTCTTTGCTGCTGGCCGGCCTGGGGGCGCTGCTGGTGGCGGGGCTGGTGCTGTCCGCCGGCCTGGGCTATATCGCCATTCCGGCCCGGGAGGTGCTGGCCATCATCCTGGCGCGTTTGGGTCACGTCGTGGCCGGAGACGCCGTGACCCGGGCCGTGGTTCTGGACGTCCGTCTGCCCCGCATCCTGACCGCCGCCCTGGTGGGCGGGAATCTGGCCGTGGCCGGGGTGATCTTCCAGGCTATCCTGCTCAATCCCCTGGCCGATCCCTACACCCTGGGCGTCTCCTCGGGCGCCGCCTTCGGGGCTTCCCTCGCCCTGCTCGCCAACCTTGCCTGGCTGGGGAGCCTCTCCGTGCCGCTTGCCGCCTTCGTCGGGGCGCTCCTGGCCGTCTTGGCGGTGCTCGGTCTGGCCGGCGGCGACCGTTCCTACGCCGGTAACTCCCTGATCCTGGCCGGGGTGATCGTGGCCGCCATCCTCTCGGCGGGCATCGGGCTGGTCAAATATCTGGCCGACGAGCAGGTGTCGGTGATCATCTTCTGGCTGATGGGCAGTTTCGCGGCCCGCACCTGGACCGATGTCGGACTGGTCTTGGCCGCCGGCCTGCTCACCCTGGGCCTTGGCCTGTACCATGGCCGCGACCTGAACGTCATGGCCCTGGGCGAACGGGGCGCTACCTCCCTGGGGCTGGACACGGCCCGGCTCCGCAAGCGTTTGCTGATCGTGGCCTCACTGGGGACGGCGGTATCGGTGTCGGTGTCCGGGATCATCGGTTTTGTCGGGCTCATCGTCCCCCACCTCCTGCGCCTGCTGATCGGGCCGGACAACCGGAAGCTGATCCCCGCCGCTGGCCTCATGGGGGCCATCCTGCTGCTCTTGGCCGATACCATCAGCCGGGCGATGCTGAGCCGAGAGGTGCCGGTGGGGGTGCTCACCGCCCTGATCGGGGGGCCGTTCTTCTGTTTGATCTTTAGGAAAAAACTCGGGCGCGGGGCATGAGGGCGCTATTTTCCGGGGCCGCCGTCGTGGCGGGATATGGGGAGCGGATGGTGTTTGACGATCTGAGCTTCACGCTTGCCCCTGGCCGATTCTACGGCCTGCTCGGGCCCAACGGGGCGGGCAAGACCACCTTGATCGACCTGTTGCTGGCCAACCTCGCCCCCCGCCGGGGGGAGGTGCTCTTCCGCGGCCTGCCCCTGGGGAGTTACCGCCGGGAGGCCCTGGCCCTGGAGATCGCCCTGGTGCCGCAGGAGTTCCGGCTCAACTTCGATTTTACGGTGCGGGAGGTGGTGATGATGGGCCGGCATCCGCATCTGCCGCGTTTTGCGAGCCCTGGGGAGCGCGATCACCTGCTGGTCGATCAGGCCTTGGCCGAGCTGGGGATCGCCGACCTGCAAGACCGGCTGGTCACCAGGCTTAGCGGGGGTGAGAAACAGCGGGTGGTGGTGGCCCGGGCCCTGGCCCAGGACACCCCGGTGCTGATGCTGGACGAGGCGACCTCCAGTCTCGACATCCGGCACAGCCTGCATATCCTGGGGACGCTCAAGCGGCGCTGCCGGGAGGCGGAGGGCGAACGCACCATTATCGCCGCCATCCACGACTTGAATCTCGCCGCCGCCTACTGCGACGAGATCCTGCTCCTTGACCAGGGGCGGCTGCTGATTAAAGGCACCCCCGAGGAGGTGCTGCGGCCTGAGACGATCCGGCGGGTCTTCGCCGTTGATTGCCAGTCCTTCGCGGCCCCTGGCTCCGGGGCGCATCAGTTGGCGTACCGGTATCAGTGACAGGGATTTAATCTGGCTTCCGCCCGGCCTGGGCGGGGCGTAACCAAACGAGGCGATAATGAAAACACGCGGTAATTATTGGCTAAAATTTATTATGACTGGATTTTTTCTGCTGGTGGCCGCCATCTCCCAGGCCCAGAGCCTGGTGGATCAGGACGGCCAGCGGATCAACTTTGATAAGCCCTTCACCCGGATCATCTCCCTCTATCCGGCCCATACCGAAAACCTCTTTTCCCTGGGGCTCGATTCCCAGATCGTCGGGGTGTCCATGGACGACGACTTCCCGGCGGCGGTCCAGTCCAAGCCCCGGTTCGATTTTAGGGCCGACCCGGAGCGGATCATCGCCGCCCGGCCCGACCTGGTGCTGGTGCGGCCCATGATCAGCCGCTCCCAGCCCGACCTGCTGGCCAAGTTGCGCCTGGCCGGGATAACCGTGGTCTCCCTGCAACCCAACGACCTTAAGGAGACCTTCGCCTACTGGCGCGACCTGGGCCGGCTGACGGGCCGGGAGCGGGAGGCGGAGCAGATGGTGGATGGTTTCAACGCCAGGCTGGCCGCCATCGGAAAGGCGGTGGCCACCATCCCCGCCAAGGAGCGCCAGCGGGTTTATTTTGAGGCCATCCACCGCAAGATGAAGACCTTTGCCCCGGACAGCATGGCCATCTTCGCCCTGACCGCCGCCGGGGGCATCAACGCCGCCCCCGACGCCGCGCAGGTGCGCAAGACCAACATCGCCGACTACGGCCTGGAGCGCCTGCTGGCCAAGGCGGACGAGATCGATGTCTTCCTGGCCCAGCGGGGACGGATGAACCGGATCACTGCCCAGGGCATCTACGACGAGCCGGGCTTGGCGGCCTTAAAGGCAGTCAAGAACCGGCAGGTGTTTCTTATCGACGAGGCCCTGGTCTCCCGGCCTACCCCGCGGCTTATCGAGGGGATCATCGACATTGGCCGCCTCCTCTATCCCCAGGTCTTCAAGGCCTTTCCCCAGTGAGCTGCGGGGCGTTGCTGCTGGCCGCCACCCACAGCGGGGCGGGCAAGACCACCCTGACCCTGGGGCTGCTCGCGGCCTTGGCCCGGCGGGGGCTTCGGGTGCAGCCCTTCAAGTGCGGGCCGGACTTCATCGACCCCAGCCTGCACCAGATAGTGGCGGGCCGTCTCTCGCGCAACCTGGATTTAAGGATGTGCGGCCCAGACTATGTCCGGGCGCTCTTTGCCCGGCAGCTGGAGACGGCGGACATCGGCCTGGTGGAGGGGGTGATGGGGCTGTTCGACGGCGGCCTGGCCAGCCCGGCCAGTCTGGCCAAGGCCCTGGGGATCCCGGTGGCGCTGGTGGTGGACGCCGCCGGCCAGGGGGAGAGCGTGGCGGCGGTGGTCAAGGGCTTCGAGACCCTGGATGCGGAGCTTACCCTTATGGGGGTGATCTTTAACCGGGTGGCGAGCCCCCGGCACCTCGAACTTTTGACCGCCGCGGTGCAGGCGAACTGCAAGACCCCGGTGCTGGGGCATCTGCCCAAAAACCGGGAATTCGCCATCGGGGGCCGCCACCTGGGGCTCAGGATGGGCTGGGAATCGCCCCTGTCGGCGGCCCAGCTCGAACTCTTGGCCGGGACGGTGGCCCGGGAGATCGATCTCGACTTGCTGCTTGACCGGGCGGCGCTGGCGGGCCGTCCGGGGCACAGGGAGGCGGCGGGCGGGCAGCGGCCCGAGGCGGCGGCGGTGCTGGCCGGTCAGGGCCAGGGCCGGAAGCGGCCCCGGATCGGAGTGGCCAGGGATCGGGCCTTCTGTTTCTACTACCCGGACAATCTGGAGCTTTTGCAGGCCCAGGGCGCCGAGCTGGTCGAGTTCAGCCCCCTGGCCGACCGGGCCCTGCCGCCGGGGCTTGACGGCCTCTACCTGGGCGGCGGCTATCCCGAGCTTTACGCCGCGGAGCTGGCCGCCAACCTCCCGATGCGGGAGGCCATCCGCGCCTGGTCGGATTCAGGGCGGCCCCTGTACGCCGAGTGTGGCGGCTTCATCTACCTCTGTCAGGGGGTGGTGGATCGGGAGGCCCGCTTTTGGCCCCTGGCCGGGGTCTTCCCCACCCGGGCGGTTATGCGGGAGCGGCTGGTCGGGTTGGGTTACCGGGAGGCGGAGATCATTCGGCCCTGCCTCTTGGGCGAGCGGGGCCGGCTTTTCGGCCACGAGTTCCACTACTCGGAGATCGAGTCGATGCCGGAGACGGTGGGCCGGGCCTTCCGTCTGGCCGAGGGCCGGGAGGAGGGTTATCAGATCCATAACACCCTGGCTGGCTACCTGCACCTGCATTTTGGCAGGACCCCGGAGGCGGCGGGGCACCTGCTGGCGGTGGCGGCTGGCTGCCGGCGGGCATAACCTATCTTAACTCAAGGGGGAATATCAACAAATGCCCAAGCAGGCGAACCTGGCGCCCCAGGAGATCGAGGCCGAGAGCTTCGCCATCATCGAGCGGGAGTTCGGGGAGCGCACCGGCCTTAAAATTACGGATTTTTCTAGGGAAGAGTTTGCGGTGCTCCGGCGGGTGATCCACGCCACCGCCGACTTCTCCTTCGCCCACTCCCTGCGTTTCCACCCCTTGGCCATCGCCACCGCCATCGCCAGGCTGCGGGCCGGGCGGGCGGTGGCCACTGACGTGAACATGACCGCCGTCGGGATCAGCAAGGCCGGTTTGGCCGCCTGGGGTTGCCCGGTGGTCTGCGAGCTGGGTGGGCCGCTTCCCGCTGCGGGGCGGGCGGGGGAGGGGGGCCGTACCCGGGCCGAGCTGGGCATCCTGGCGGCCTTGGCCCGCCGGCCGGGAATCGTGGCCATCGGCAACGCCCCCACCGCCTTGCTGGCGGTCATTGACTACTGCCAGCGGCGGGGAGAAGCCTTCGACGGGGTGGTGATCGGGGCCCCGGTTGGATTCGTCAACGCCCTGGAATCAAAGGAAATGCTATCCATGTCGGATATCCCCCACTTAACCACCCTGGGCCGCAAGGGCGGCAGCCCGGTGGCGGCGGCGATCGTCAACGCCTTGATCCGGCTGGCCGGAGAGGGTTCTTGAGCCCGGCAGCCAGGAGACGCCTGCGTTTTGGGTTCACCACCGGGGCCTGCACGGCGGCGGCGGCCAAGGCGGCCTGCCTGGCCCTGCTGGGCGGCTCCCCCCGGCGGGTGGAGATCCCCTTTCCCGATGGCCGACGTCACGCCTTCGCGGTGCTTGACTGCCGACGGCTGGCCCCTGACCTGGCCCAGGCCTCGGTGGTAAAGGACGCCGGCGACGACCCGGACGTGACCAACGGCGCCGAGATCGTGGCGCGGCTTGAGCGTCGGGGCGGGGGCGCGTTTGACTTGCGCTTTGCGGCCGGCGAGGGGGTGGGCACGATAAGCAAGCCGGGCTTGCCGCTGGCGGTGGGCGAGCCGGCCATCAATCCCGGCCCCCGGGCGATGATCCGGGCCGCCCTGGAGGAGGCCCTGGCCGGGGAGCCGGCTCCTGGACTGTTCACCGTCAGGGTGAGCGTTCCCAGGGGCCGGGAGCTGGCCAAAAAGACCTTAAACGGGCGGCTGGGGATTGAGGGCGGACTCTCCATCCTGGGCACCACCGGCATCGTGAGCCCGTTGTCGGCGGCGGCCTGGACCGCCACCATCCTGGCCTCGATGTCGGTGGCCAGGGCCGTGGGTTGCGACACCGTGGTGCTCTCCACCGGCCGCACCTCGGAACGGGCGGTGCAGGAGAGGCTTGAACTGCCGGTTGAGGCCTACGCCATGATGGGCGACCATCTGCATTTTTCCCTGACCGCGGCCCGGGAGCAGGGGTTTTCCCGGATCGTCCTGGCCGGGATGTGGGCCAAGCTGGTCAAGGCGGCCCTGGCCATTCCCCAGACCCATGTCTGGCACGGGGCGCTGGAGACGGGGAAGGCGGCCGAGCTGCTCGGCTCCTTGGCTTGTGATCCGGGCCTGGCCGGGGAGCTGGCCCCTGCCAATACCGTCCGGGAGATTTACGACCGGCTGGTGGCCAGCGGCCGGGACGACCTCGTCCGGGCAGTGTGCGAGCGGGCCCGGCGCTACGCCGAGGAGGTGTCTGGATTGCCGGTCGCGGTCTATCTGGTTACCGGTCCTGGCCAGGTGGCCTGCCATGTCTGAGCTGCATCTGATCGGCGTTGACGGCGGGGAGTGGCGCCCGGCGGCCAGGGTGGCCCTGGCCAAGGCTAAGGCGGTGTTCGCCAGCGAACGGCTCTGGCCCCGGCTGGCCGGGCTTGACGGCGAGCTATTGCCCATCACCCCGCTGTCCGCGGCCTTGGAGAGGATGGCGGCCCGGCTGCTGGCCGGCGATATTGCGGTTCTGGCCAGCGGCGACCCCCTGTTTTTCGGCCTGGGCCGTGTCCTAATCAGGCGGCTGGGCCGCGAACGGCTGGTGGCGCATCCGGCCCTATCGGCGATGCAGCTCGCCTTTGCCCGCCTGCGGGAGCCCTGGGACGACGCGGTCTTCGTTTCCCGGCACGGGCGGGGCGGGGAGGAGGACGGGCTCTTGGCGAAGCTCCTTAGGGCGGGCAAGGTGGGCGTCTTTACCGATAGCCGCCAGACACCCGCAGTCATTGCGGCGGAGCTCGCCATTGGTCTTGCCGGGCTGGGGATCGAAGGGCATCTGTGCCAGGTGCTGGTAGCCGAAAACCTGGGTCTGGCCGGGGAGCGGCTGGTCGAGGGCAGCCCGGACCAGATCGCGGCCCAGGACTTTGCCGAGCCCAACCTCATGATCCTGCGTCTGACCCTTCCGGCGGAACGGGGCCGTGGTTTCGCGCTCGGCCTGCGGGAGTCCGAGATCCGGCACAGCCGGGGGCTGATCACCAAGGACGAGGTGCGGGCCGCGATCCTGCACCGTCTGCGCCTGCCTGCAACCGGCGTGCTCTGGGACATCGGGGCCGGCAGCGGCTCGGTGGCGGTGGAGGCGGCCCGGCTCTGTCCCGAGCTTACGGTGTTCGCGGTGGAGAGGCACCCGGACGAACAGGCCAATATCCTGGACAACCGCCGGGTGTTTAAGCTGCCCAACCTGCGTCTGGTGGCGGCCTCGGCCCCCGAGGCTCTTAAGGGGCTGCCGGCCCCGGATCGGGTGTTTGTCGGCGGCTCGGGAGGCCGACTGGCCGAGATCATCGCGGCGGCGGATCAGGCAATGCGGCCCGGCGGCCGGGTGGTGGTGGCGGCGGTGACCGAGGCCACCCGGAATGCGGCCCCGGAGTTGCTCAACCGGCGAGGATGGGCGGTCAGCCTCGCCACCATCACCGTCCAGCGGCAGGGGTATCCTCCCGCCCTGGACCGGATCCGGGATTTAAATCCCATCACCCTGATCACGGCGGAGAGATGAACGGCGTATTTTATGTTGTGGGCATTGGCCCTGGCGACCCGGAGTTGTTGACTTTTAAGGCGGCCAGGATCCTCTCCGCCTGTCCGGTGCTGGTGGTGCCCAAGGGCCATGAGCACGGGGCCTCCACCGCCCTGGCCATTGTCAAGGGGGCCTTGCCCTTGGCCGGCAAGGAGATAATCGAGGTGTATTTCCCGATGCGCAAGATCAGGATGAACGCCGCCCCCGACCCCGAGGTGGAGGCCGCCTGGCGGCGGGCGGCCCTAACGATCCTTGATCGCACCCGGCAAGGCCTGGACGTGGCCTTTCCCACCCTGGGCGATCCCGCCATCTACAGCACCGGCTTCTACACCTGTCAGACCCTGCTGGAGCTGGCCCCTGAGAACCAGGCCGTGGTGGTGCCGGGGGTCTCGGCCATCGGCGCCTGCGCCGCCGCCGCCGGCATCCCCCTCTGTCAGGGCGATGACATGCTGGCGGTGGTGCCTGCCACCTTCGACAACCAGCGCTTGACTGAGGTGTTCGCCAACTTCCAGACCGTGGTGTTGATGAAGGTGCACCGGGTCATGGGCCGCATCGTCGAGCTTCTGGCCGGACTCAACCTCCTAAGCCGCGCCGTGCTGGTGGAGCGCAGCGACCAGGGGGGGCGGGAGCGGGTGGTGCGCGATCTCGCCTCCCTGGGCCCAGGGGAGTTACACTATTTTTCCACCATCATTGTGAGGACGCGATGAATCCGGTCTATTTTGTCGGCGCTGGCCCCGGCGATCCCGAGCTGCTCACCTTGAAAGGCCAGCGCTTGCTCGACCAGGCGGAGGTGATTGTTTACGCCGGCTCCCTGGTCAATCCGGCGCTGCTGACCGGGCTTAAGGCCGAGCTGCACGACTCCTCCCGTCTGGAACTTGAGGCCCTGGTGGGGCTGATGATTAAGGCCCAGCGTCAAAACCGGCGGGTAGTGCGGCTGCACACCGGCGACCCCTCGCTCTTTGGGGCCATCCGGGAACAGATGGACGCCTTGGACGCGGCGGGTGTTCCCTGGCGGGTGGTGCCGGGGGTCAGCTCGATGGCCGCCGCCGCCGCCGCCCTGGGGGCCGAGCTGACCCTGCCCGAGGTGGCCCAGACGGTGATCGTCACCCGGCGGGCGGGCCGCACCCCGGTGCCGGAGCGCGAGGGCCTGGCCAGCCTGGCCCGGCATCAGGCCACCATGCTCATCTTTTTAAGCGTGGGGATGATCGAGCAGGTGGTGGCCGAGCTTAGGGCCGGCGGCTACCCGGCAGACACCCCGGCGGCGGTGGTGGAAAAGGCCAGTTGGCCAGAGGAACGTTGCCTGCGCGGTACCCTGGAAGATATCGCGGTCAAGGTCAGGGCGGCAGGGATCACCAAGACCGCCCTCATTGCCGTGGGTCGGGCCCTGGCTGAGTCCGGGCCACGGGTAGCTTCGCGGCTCTACGACCGGGAATTCTCCCACGCTTGTCGCCAGGGCCGGGGGGGCGGATAACGGTTGACAGGGGCGGCCAATGTGGTTAGGAGCCGTACATGACAACTTAGATAATTTCCCACGACGCTTACGGTTCCTGATGCCGTCGCCGTGAGGTTTATTGCCCAGGTTGTTTCCAGGCGCCGGCTTAGGTGTGGGCTTGCCTTGACGAGGGAATTGAAAATTTCATGTCAATTATCAAGAAGGTTCTGATTTCCCTGCTTAAACGCGGGGCCAGCCGCTATTTGGCCGAGGCGAGGCTAAACGAGTCGGATGTGCTGCCCGATCCCTGCCAGCAGTTCGCCCGTTGGTTCGAGCTGGCCCGTAAGCTTGATCCCGAGTTCGCCAACGCCATGACCCTGTCCACGGTCTCCGAGGACGGCCAGCCGTCCAGCCGGCTGGTGTTGCTCAAGGACTTCGATAGTCGCGGCTTTGTCTTTTATACCAACTACGAGAGCCGCAAGGCCAGAGAGCTGGCCGTCAACCCCAGGGCCGGCCTGGGTTTCTGGTGGCCGGAGGCCTATCGTCAGGTGCGGATCGAGGGGGTGGCGGCGAAGGTCAGCCGGGCAGAGTCCATGGCCTATTTCGCCACCCGGCCCCGGGGTAGCCAGATTGGGGCCTGGGCCTCGCGACAGAGCGCAGTTTTGGCGGGCCGGGCCGAGTTGCGGGCCCGGCTTGAGGAATGCGAGCGGCGTTTCGCGGGCCAGGAGGTGCCTTGCCCGCCGTTCTGGGGCGGCTATCTGTTGGCCCCGGAGCGGATGGAGTTTTGGCAGGGCCGCGAGAGTCGGCTGCACGACCGGCTGCTCTATAGCCGCTCCCCGGAGGGCGCTTGGCACCTGGAGCGGCTTTCGCCATGAGCGTTGCCCCCGCCGGTGGGGGGAAGATCGCGGTTGTCGCCTTGACCGCCGGGGGCCGGGGTTTGGCCGCCCGGTTGGCCGCGGCATTGCCGGCAGAGCTGATCGATCCCCGGCCTTCGGGGGTGATGGCCGCCTTGGCCTTGGCCTGGCCGCGGGTTGACGGCCTGGTGTTGATCATGGCCTGCGGGGTGGCGGTGCGGGCCATCGCCCCCCTTCTGCGGGACAAGCGTCTCGATCCGGGGGTGGTGGTGCTGGACGAGGCGGGCCGTTTCTGCGTCAGTTTGCTCGCCGGTCACCTGGGGGGGGCGAACGACCTGGCCCGGCGCCTGGCCGGCCTGACCGGCGGCCAGGCGGTGATCACCACCGCCTCCGACACCCTGGGGCGCACCGCCCTCGACCTCTGGGCCCGGCATAACGCTTTGTTCCTGGCCCAGGGCAGCCTGACCGCTGCCAGTGCCCGGCTGGTGAATCGCGGCGAGCTTAAGGTCTTCACCGATCTGCCCGGTGAGTTGCCGGAGGACTTTAGGGCGGTGGCCGAGGCGGAGGGGGCAGAGCTTGTGATCAGCAACCGGCGGCGTGAGCCGGGCGCGGCCCTGGCCCGGCTCACGCCCCGCAACCTGACGCTAGGGATTGGCTGCAACCGGGGGGTCTCGGGGCAGCGGATCGAGGAGGTCGCCCTGGCCGCCTGTGAGGAGAACGGCCTGGATTTTCAGGCGGTGGGCGGTTTGGGCTCGATCGACATCAAGCGGGAGGAACCGGGACTTTTATATTTTGCGGCCCGGCACGGGTTGGAGATCACCTTTTATCAGGCCGGGGCGCTGAATTCGGTGCCGGGCCTCGCCCCCTCGCCGGCAGCGCTCGCCGCCACCGGCGCCCAGGGGGTGGCCGAGCCCGCGGCCCTGCTTCTGGCCGGGAAAGACGGGCAACTAATCGTAAGGAAAAATAAATGCAAGGACGTGACCATCGCCATCGCTGCGAGGCCGGTAAGGCTTGCGGCCAACTATCCGTGGTCGGCACCGGGCCCGGCGGCAACGAGCACCTGACCGAGGCCGCCCGGCAGGCCATCGCCGCTGCCGACACCGTGGTCGGTTATCAGGCCTATCTCGACCTGATCCCGGAGCTTATCGTCGGCAAGGAGGTGGCCTCGTCGGCCATGATGCAGGAGGTGGCCCGCTGCCGCCTGGCGCTTGATCTGGCCGAGCAGGGGCGCCGGGTGGCCTTGGTCTGCGGCGGCGATCCCGGCATTTACGCCCTGGCCGGGCTGGTGTTGGAACTGGCGGCGGCGCGGGAGAGCCCGGCGGAAATTAAGGTGGTGCCGGGCCTGGCGGCCCTAAACAGTTGCGCCGCCCTTCTGGGCGCCCCGTTGATGCACGATTTCGCCGCCGTCAGCCTCTCCGATCTGCTCACCCCCTGGCCGTTGATCGAGCGCCGCCTGTCCGCTGCGGCCCAGGCCGATTTTGTGATCGTCATCTATAACCCCAAGTCCAAACGCCGGGTTGAGCAGTTGGGGCGGGCCCGGGAGCTGATCCTGGCTCACCGTCCAGACTCGACCCCGGTGGGGGTGGTAACCGCTGCCACCCGAGGCGACGAGGCGATCACCATCACCAACTTGGGGCAGCTTCCGGAGGTGGAGGTGGGGATGCGCTCCACGGTCATCGTCGGCAATTCCAAGACCTTTCGCTGGCGGGATTTTCTCGTCACGCCCAGGGGTTACGCCGACAAATACCATCTAGGCTAGCCGCATGAGCAACCAGTCCTCCGACCTTGGCTCCGCCTTCCGGCGCTCGCTGTTCGATCCTCAGCAATTTACCATCACTTTCGAGCTGGTTCCCAGCCGGGGTGGGCACAGCAAGGGCCAGAGCCGGCTGATGGAACTGGCTCGGCTGGCCGCCGCCGACGGTCGTTTGCAGGCGGTGAGCATCACCGAGAACGCCGGTGGCCACCCCGCCCTCTCTCCCGAGGTGCTGGCCGAGGAGATCCAGGGGCTGGGGCTGGAGGTCATCAACCACTTTTCCTGCAAGGACAAGAACCGCAACCAGATGGAGAGCCTGCTCTTCAGTTGGGACCGTCTGGGGCTGCACAACCTTCTGGTCTTGTCCGGCGATTACCCCCAGGGCGGCTACCAGGGCCGGCCTAAGCCGGTGTTCGATCTTGACAGCGTCCAGGCCCTGGCCCTGATTGGCCAGATGAATCAGGGCCGCTTGGCCGATCAGGGCCGCAACGCGGCCCTGGAGTTTACCCCCACCGCCTTCCTGCGGGGGGTGGCGTTTTCGCCCTTTAAGCTCCTGCCCTCGGAGCTGTTTTTGCAGTACGCCAAGCTGCATCGCAAGATCGGGGCCGGGGCGGACTATATCATCACCCAGTTGGGCTACGACGCCCGCAAGTTTCACGAGGTGCTGCTCTATCTGCACCGGCAGGGCTTCAAGCTGCCGGTGCTGGGCAACGTCTTCATCCCCAACTTGACCGTGGCCCGGCTGATGCACCAGGGCGCGGTGCCGGGCTGCGTCATCCCCGACTCCCTCTACCAGCAGATTCTCTCCGAGGCCGAGGCCCCTGACCGGGGGCGGCGGGCCAGGCTGGTCAGGGCCGCCCGGCTGCTGGCGGTGCTTAAGGGCCTAGGCTATGCCGGGGCCCATATCGGCGGGCCGGGCCTGGCCTTCGCCGATCTCGACCTGGTCTTGAATCTGGCCCAGGAGATGGCCGGCAACTGGCAGGAGGAGGCGCGGCAGCTCCATTACTGGCCGGAGGGGGCGGCCTGCTACTTCGCCCGCGATCCCGACTCGGGGCTCAACCTGCCCGCGCTCCATCCGGAACTGACCGCCAGGCCGCTGGGTTTGTTTCCGGCCTACGAGTTATCCCAGCGGGTGCACGAACTTTTTTTCGTGCCACGGGGGGCGGGGTTCCCCCTGGCCCGGGGGCTCTGCCTGGGCCTTGCCAGGCGGGGGCAGGAGGTGCTTTTGGCCCGGGTCGAGCACGTCATCAAGCTCCTTCTCTTCGGCTGCCGGAACTGCGGCGACTGCCGCCTGGCCGAACTCGCCTATCTCTGCCCCCAGGCCGGCTGCGCCAAATACATGCTAAACGGCCCCTGCGGCGGCAGCCAGAACGGCTGGTGCGAGGTCTATCCGGGCCGCCGGCGCTGCTTTTATGTCCGCATCCACGAGCGGCTTGCGGCCCACGGACTCGCCGACGCCTTAAAAACGGGCCTGCTTCCCCCCAGGGATTGGGCCCGGAACGATACCTCCTCCTGGTTGAATTTTTTCCGGGATCTGGAGCCGGAGTCCGGGGCGCGGGGGCAATAGCCTTGGCAGCCGGGGAGGGAGAATGGCGAGGCTTGGCCGTCCCGGGCGGGGATCACCGGCGGGGCTTGGCCCGGGCGGTGGCCGGCGCCGACCAGGGGTCGTCCGGCCAGTGGTGTTTGGGGTAGCGGCCTTTAAGCTCTTTTTTTACCTCCTGGTAGGTGCTGTTCCAGAAGCCCGCCAGGTCTTGGGTGACTTGAATGGGCCGCTGGGCCGGGGAGAGCAGGTGCAGGGTGACCGGCACCTGGCCTTTGGCGACCTTGGGCGTCTCGGCCAGGCCGAACAGCTCTTGCAGGCGGACCGAGAGCACCGGCGGCTGGCCCGGCTGGTAGAGCAGCGGCAGCCTAGAGCCGCTGGGGGCTGAAAAATGAGTGGGGGCCTCGTTCTCCAGGCGGGCCAGTCGCCGCCAGTCGAGTCTGGCCCTTAGGATGGCGGTCAGGTCGAGCCGGGCGAGGTGCGTCCGGCGGCTCATGCCATCCAGGTAGGGGGCGAGCCATCCGTAATCCTCGCTCAAGGTCTGGTCGCTTAAGTCTGGCCAGCCGTCCTCGGGTTGCCAGCGCCGCAGGGACTCCACCCTGGCCTGCAAGAGCTGGCTCTCCTTGCCCCAGGGCAGGGCCGCTATCCCCAGCCTCTTTAGCCCCTCGATCAGGGCCGCCCGCACTGCCTCGGGGTCGGGGTCGGCCAGGGGGCGTTCCTCTAAGATCAACTTCAGCAGGCATTCCCGCCGGACGCTTGCCACCGCCTCCTGGGCCTCGTCCCAGCGGGTGAAGGACTCGGTGACCAGAAGAGCGGCCAGCCGGGCCCGGAGTTCGGGCAGGGAGACCGGCACGGCGAGATGGATCCGGCCCTCCACCTGACCGGCGTCCAGGTGCGGGGCGACCAGGTAGGGGGTGCCGAGGAGGGGATCGGTTTCGGGCAGGTTCGCCCCGCGTCCGTTGGCCAGCCGGTAGCGATGGTGGCCACCGGGCCGCAACTGTCCCACCCGGTCGGGATAGGCCAGGGCCAGGAGGCCGCCTAGGCTAGGGGCTTCACCCCGGTGCTGCCGGGGCTTTAACTTTAAGAGCTGTTTTAGTTGCCGGGCCACGTCGTTAACCCGCTGGCAGGCGGCAGGGTCGCCACCCAGGCGGGCCAGCTCCGTCCGTTCCCGGCGCTGGAAATGGGCCAGGGCCCGTCGCCTGAGCTCGAGATCGACGCCCGCTAGTTCTCCCTCCCGGTGGCGGAGCACATCCCGTTCGCTCAACAGGGCGGCGGCCTCGCAGGCCATCTCCGCCCCGCCTTCCTCCCCGGCGGCGATTAGCATCCGCCCCAGGCGCGGGTGCACTGGCAAACGGGCCAGCCTTTGTCCCAGGCGGGTAATCTTTCCCTGCCGATCCAGGGCGCCCAGGAGGAGCAACAGGTCGCGGGCCGCGGCGTAGTGGCCGGCGGGCGGTGGATCAAGGAGGTGCAGCCTATCGGGAGGCGTCCCCCAGTTGGCCAGTTCCAGGGCCAGGGGGGCGAGATCGGCGTCCAGGATCTCGGGTCGGGGTTGGGCCGCCAGGGCCTGGTTGTCTGTCTCGGGCCACAACCGGTAGCAGACCCCGGGCTCCAGCCGTCCGGCCCGGCCCCGGCGTTGGCGGGCCGCGGCCCTCGACACCCGGACCGTGACCAGCCGGGAGAGGCCGCTGTTGGGATCGAAACTTGTCCGGCGGCTGAAGCCGGGGTCGATCACCACCCGCACCCCCTCGATAGTCAGGCTGGTCTCGGCGATGGCGGTGGCCAGGATGACCCGCCGCCTGCCGCCTGGGGTCGGATTTATCGCTCGCTCCTGGCTGGCCCGGGGCAGGTCGCCGTACAGGGGCAGAATCTCCGTCCCCGCCGCCTCGGGCGCCTCGGCCAGAGCGACGGCCAGCCGGCGGATCTCCTCTGCCCCGGGCATGAAGACCAGGATATTGCCGGTCTCCTGGCGAAGCGCCAGGCGAATGGCGTGCTGAGTGGTCGCCACCAGCCGGAAGGGCGAGTATTCGCCGGCCGGGTGACGGTTGTTCCCCGGCGCGGGCGGCAGGTATTCCACCCGCACCGGAAAGGATTGGCCCGCGCCGATCACCACCTCCGGCTGGTCGAGCAGGGTCGTGAGCCCCTCAATATCCAGGGTGGCGGACATGACCATGACCTTCAGGTCGTCCCGCAGGCCGTCCATTACCTCCAGGCAGAGGGCGAGCCCCAGGTCGGCGGACAGGCCGCGCTCGTGGAACTCGTCGAAGATCACCAGTCCTACCCCTGAGAGACTGGGATCGTCTTGCAGCCGGCGGGTGAGGATGCCCTCGGTCACCACCTCGATCCGGGTGGCCGCCGAGGTTAGGCTTTCTAGCCGCACCGTGTAGCCCACCCGCATCCCCACCGGCTCGTTTATCATCTCGGCCATCCGGGCCGCCGCCATCCGGGCCGCCAGCCGGCGCGGCTCCAGGATGACGATCCGGCGTCCGGCCAGCCAATCCTCATCCAGCAGGGCGAGCGGCGCCCCGGTGGTCTTGCCCGAGCCGGTCGGGGCGGAGAGGATCACCGCCCGCCCTCGGCGCAGGGCCTCCTGGAGCCGGGGCAGGGCCGGGACGATGGGGAGTTGCGTCATGAGGGGGGAAGGGTTGCTTGACAATGCCAGGGGTGGGGCTCAGATGGTGACGATATAGCCCTGGCCGCCGTTGGCGGCCGCTTCCACCGGATACACCTTGAGACTTAGTTTGGCGGGCCCGGCCAGGCGCTGGCCCGCGGTGCTGAAGTGGCTCTGGTGGCAGGGGCAGACGAGCTGGTCGATGGCCTCGTCGTAAGAGAGGGTGCAGCCGAGATGGGTGCAGCGGCGGGAAACGGCCCAGGTCTTGCCCTGACGGTGAAAGAGGATGAAGGTCGGCTCCATGACGAAGCCCCGCAGACCGGGGTCGGTATCGACCTTGACCCGCACCGGTTTCTTAGGCACCGCAAAGCTCAAGAAACGGAATACCGGGTAGAGGGCTGCCCCCAGGACGAGCCAGCTCAAGCCCCGGCGCAGCAGCCAGCGGCGGGAACGGGGGGCGGGCGAGGTCATGGCCTGGGTTCCGGCTCGGCGGCGGGCGCCTTCATGAATTTTTCCCGCAGCCGCTCGCAGACGTGATCCGGCACCAGGCCGCTGACGTCGCCGCCGTGCCGGGCCGCGTCCTTGATGATGCTGGAGCTGATGTAGATCCAGCGGAAGGCGGTCATCAGGAAGACCGTCTCCACCTCCCGCTCCAGGCGGCGGTTCATCAGGGCCATCTGGAATTCGAATTCGAAGTCGGAAATCGCCCGCATTCCCCGGATGAGGGCCTTCGCCCCTCGCCGGTAGGCGTAATCCACCAGCAGGCCCTCCACCGAGGCCACCTCCACCCGGGGATCGCCGCCCGGAAAACAGGCGCGGATCATGGCCAGCCGCTCCTCGAGCGAAAAGGTGGGGGTCTTGGCGGGGTTCTTGGCCACGGCCACGATCACCCGGTCGAAGAGATGCAGGGCCCGTTGGATGATGTCCAGATGCCCCATGGTGATCGGGTCGAAGGTGCCGGGGTAAACCGCCACCCGATCCTGGGTGGCTTCGGCTATAAACGGCTCGTAGGCGGTCATGGGCTGCTTGGCCTCCGGGTTTGGGGGGTAAAGACGGGAACGCTTCTTATACTACCTAACCCGGCCCCTTGGCCAACTAATTATCACCCCGCCCGCTGTGCCGTGGCGTTGCGACGCCATAATCTGTTGATGAGCTAGCAAAAGGCTAGCCGATGGCTAAGCAAAAGGGCCGAGATACAAGGCGCGGGGTGCGTTTGGTGAGTAGAGGCGATACATATGGTATGGCCTGACGAGCCCAACCGCCAGGCACCGCAGTAGATCGGCCTTTTTGTGACGCCATCAACTGTTGTCCCGGCCCCGGCGGCGTGGTATATAGGCAGGTGCCGTCGCCCTGGGCATCTTTTTTTTACTCTTCACCCGACACAAGGAATCCCATGCCGCCAAGAAGCCGCCGTCCGTCAGCCGCCCTCCACCTGGCCGTCCTTATCTGCCTGGCCTTGATCCTCTCGCCGCTTACCGGTCGGGCCAAGGATGCCGGGGAGGAACGCGACACCTACAAGAGCCTGGAGACCTTTGCCAACGTCCTGACCATCCTGCAAAACAACTACGTCGAGAAGATCAACACCGACGAGGTCTTGCAGGGGGCGATCAAGGGGATGCTGGACACCCTGGATCCGCACTCCTCCTACATGAAGCCGGAGAGCTTCAAGGACCTGGAGATCGAGACCAAGGGCAGCTTCAGCGGCATCGGCCTGGAGTTGACCCAGAAGGAGGGGGTGTTGACCGTGGTCTCCCCCATCGAGGGCACCCCGGCCTTCAAGAAGGGGGTCAAGGCCGGTGACCGGATCGTCAAGATCAACGGCAAGTCCACCCAGGACATGAGCCTGATCGAGGCGGTCGATCTCTTAAGGGGTGCCAAGGGCAGCGAGGTGACCATCTCCATCCTGCGCAAGGGCTGGACTGAGTTTCAGGACTTAAAGCTGATGCGCGACGACATCCCCCTCTACAGCGTCAAATCCAGGCTCCTGGAGCCGGGCTACGCCTACGTGCGGATCACCAACTTCCAGGCCAAGACCACCGCCGACGCCAAGGCGGCCATCAACAAGCTGGCGGAAAAGGGGCCCATCGCCGGGCTGGTGCTCGACCTGCGCAACAACCCCGGCGGTCTTCTTGAGCAGGCGGTGGGCGTCTCCGACCTCTTCATCGGCCAGGGGGTGATCGTCTCCACCCGGGGCCGGCTCAAGGATCAAAACGTCGAGTACAAGGCCCACAGCGGCGGCGGGCGCTTCACCTTCCCGATGGTGGTGCTGGTGAACGGCGGCAGCGCCTCG
>JAJXUT010000045.1 GCA_021782655.1 Deltaproteobacteria bacterium | reverse complement strand
ATACCATCTTTTACACATTTTTCGCAGCCGCATTTAGGGCAGATAGCCATGGCAATTCCTCCTGTATTGGCAACAACGCCATAGGGAGACTACCATATCTATACCAATTTAACAATACCCCGTCCGCTGCGGCGTTTTGTCCTTGACACCGCCCGGCAAGGAATTTATATCAAATGAATATCCATTCATTTATGCTGCCGAAGTCTTGGCCCGCATGATCTCTTTCCCGTCCTCCCTCTTCTGGCCTCCGCTATGAAAAAAAGCGACAAGCATCAGAAAATCCTCAACGCCGCGATCAAGGTCTTCGGGCAAAAGGGCTTCTTTAACGCCCGCATCTCCGATATCGCCAAGGAGGCCGATGTCGCCGACGGCACCATCTATCTGTATTTCAACAATAAATACGATATTCTCCTCACCCTGTTCGAGGAGGAGATCGGCAAGCTGATCACCGAGATCCGGGCCGCCATCAGCCAGAAGAGCGACCAGCGGGAGATGCTCTATATCTTCGCCCTCCACCACCTGCGGCTGGTGATCGAGAAAAAGGAGCTGGCCGAGGTCTTGCAGATGGAGTTAAGGCAGAGCGGCGAGTCCATCAAGGAGTACCGGCGCACCAAGTTTGCCGACTACGTCAACATCATCTCCGAGATCATCCGCACCGGCCAGGAGAACAACATTATCCGCCGCGACCTTAAACCTGGGATCATCAAACGGGCCTTCTTCGGGGCCTTAGACGAGATGTCGCGGCTGTGGATCCTAAACCCCTCCCACAAGTACACGGTCGAGGAGTCGGCGGAGGCGATCAGCGACATATTCTTAAACGGCATCGTCGCTGATTAAATTCCCTAGGGGTTGATAAACCTGCCAACTAAGCGATGGCTTAAAGCCGCGCTGCAGTAGATCAGTCTTTTGGTGACGCCATCAGGGTTAATGATCTCGCCAAAAGCGAGCCGATGGCTAAGCAAAAGGGCCGAGATACAAGGCGCGGGGTGCGTTTGGCGAGTAAGGCTATACATCCGGTATGCCGAACGAGCCAAACCGCCACGCAACGCCGTAGATCGGGTTTTTTGCGACGCCATCAGGGTTGGGTCGAGGGCGCGATTCCCATCACCTCGAACTGCCGGGAGCCGCCTGGGGTCTGAATCACCACCTCGTCGCCCACCGTCTTGCCCAGCAACCCCCGGCCCAGGGGAGACAACACCGAGATGCTGCCCCGTTTGACATCCGACTCGTCGGGGCCCAGCAGCGAATACTGCACCTCGGTGTCGGTGTCGAGATCGAGCAGGGAGACCTGGGCCCCGAACACCACCCGGTCGCTGTTCAACACCGTGCAGTCGATGACCTCGGCCCGGCCCAGCTTGTCCTTCAGTTCCATGATCCGGCCCTCGATGTGGCCCTGGCGTTCCTTGGCGGCGTGATACTCGGCGTTCTCCTTCAGGTCGCCGTGACCCCTGGCCACCTCGATGGCCCTGATTACCTCCATGCGGTCCCGCCGCTCCAGTCGGCTCAATTCTTCCCGCATCTTCTGGTGCCCGGTCTTCGACATCGGTACTCGTTCCATCCTTCCTCTCCTCTTCCGGTGCCGCCGCTTCGCGCCCGGCAAAATAAAACAGCCACTGCCTCGATCACTCTCGGCAATGGCTTGCAATGGTCAACAGCTCTCTAAGCGCTACCGTTGGCGCGCTTTTAGGCCCTGATCTTCTTTTCCTCGGAATCGACCTTAACTGGCCGACAGGCGTCATCTCGTCAGGAGACGAAAAGTCCCAGCCTGGGCATCAGCCGCCCGGCCAGGAAAATTGCCGCCAACATGCCGATAACCTTGACTACCTCCTGCCATCCCGCCATGATCCGCGTCCCCTTATTTTAGCTGCTTAGTCCCAACGGGCCGAAGGATACCAGAAAAAATTCTGGAAGGCAACGGCCAACTACGACCCGTCCGCCTGCCGCTGCAGAAGGCGCCTGGGGCCAGAAGAGCGGCTATGGTGGCCGCCTGCCATGGGCAAAAAAGCGAGCGCCCCGTCCCGGCTTCATGCCGCAGGACGGGGCGCTCGCTTTTTTAGGGGGTGGCGGCGGGGCCGGCCGGGTTTAGATCTTTTGCAGCGAGGGCACGATCTTGTTGATCCCCCAGAAGATGAGGAAGGGGGCGGAGGCCACGGTCAGGGCCCCAAACAATCCCTCCTTGTAGGTCTCCAGGCTGTGGGGGATGATGGGCATCTTGTAGTGCATGAAGCCCTCGAAGGACAGCGAGAAGGCCTGGCCGCCGATCACCACGTTCCAACGCATCATGAATACCCCGAACAACACCAGCACCAGGGCCAGGAGCATGCGTTTGATCGAGGGCCTGGGGATAAGCAGCAGGATGAAGGGGATCAGGTTGCCGCAGCCGTACTGCAGGATGAAGATGTTGATGAAGTCGTCGTGAAACATCACCGAGCGCAGGATGTCCCAGGACTTCATGGCCGTGTAGCCGCGAAAGATCAGATCGAGCAGTTCCAGGGAGATGGCCGCGACCAGGAAACTCAACAGGTAGCGGCTGGTCTTGGTGATGACATCCATCTCCACCCCGCCCAGTTCCTTCACCGACTCGTCACCCCGGCCCTTGGCCAAGGTCGCCTGTAGTTTTTTGTACTCCATGATAATGATGTAGGTCAGCATGCAGAGGGCGATGCCCGAGACCACGGCGCTCATGATGAAGATCACCGGCATCAGCGGCGACATCCACAGGGCGTTGGCCTTGACCGAACCGAAGATGAAGCCGGCGTAGCCGTGCAGGAAGCAGGCCACCGGGATGCCGATTGCGGCCAGGATCTTGACCCCCTTCTTGTCGATGGCCAGGGCCGGCTCGCTGACATCGAAGGCCCCCAGGGTGAGCACGTTGTAGAGGAGGCGCTTGGCCTGGTTGCCGAAGCCGGGCTGGCTGCGCAGGGCGATGGTCTGCTCCACGAAGTAGCGGCGATAGACGAACCAGACCTCGCTCAAGACGATCATGGCGTAGGTGGAGAAGACGATGCCGAAGGCGGCGATGGCGGAGGTGAAGTGGGGGGTGAACATGACGTTGATGCCCCGGAAGGGGTGCTGGAGGTGAAACATCAGGGGCAGCATGGCGGTGGGCAGAAGCGCCATGGAGAAGACCAGCGAGAAGCGGGCGATGCCCTGCAGGTCCTTCTGGCCGAAGACGTGGTACAGGGAGGAGAGCACGAAGGCGCCGGCCACCAGACCGGTCATGTAGGGGTACATGACGATCTGGATGCTCCAGTAGATGAACTCGTTGGGATAGACAAAGCCGTCTTTTAGCGTCCAGTCTAAGCCGTGGATAATCAGTTGGTCCGTCATGTTTTCACCTCACTCTCTCGTCAAAGCCGATGTAATAGACTTGCGGCTTGGTGCCGTATTCGGATTTCAGCACCGCCACCCGCTGGGTCATGATGATTTTGGTTACCGGGTCGGCGGGGTCTTTCAGGTTGCCGATCTGCCGCGCCCCGAAGGGGCAGGCCTGGACGCAGGCGGTCTTGAGACCCTTGCTGATCCGGTGGTAGCAGAAGGTGCACTTCTCGGCGGTCTTGTAAACCGGGTGGAAGAAACGTACCCCGTAGGGGCAGGCCATGATGCAGTAGCCGCAGCCGATGCACCAGCTGCGATCCACCAGCACCACCCCGTCGTTGGTCTGGAAGGTGGCGCCCACCGGGCAGACCTGGACGCAGGCCGGGTTGCTGCACTGGTTGCAGAGTTTGGGCACGAAGAAGGCCTGGGTGATCTCGTCCGCCGGGATCACCTCGTCTCTGATCTTGGGGCTGGTGAAGCCGTCCCGGCCTCCATTGGGGGTGTCGATGTGGGATTTGCCGTCCTTGGTGATCACGTAACGTTCTACCCAGGTGCGGGTGACCGGGGCGTCGTAGGGTACCTCGTTCTCCAGCTTGCAGGCCTTGACGCAGAGGCCGCAGCCCACGCATTTCTCGGTGTCCACCACAAAGGCCCAGCGCACCTTGTCGTCGCCGATGGAGGCGTGGGCCTCCGCCGGGGAGAGCATCTTCAGGGCGGACAGGGGCAGGGTGGCGGCCAGGCCGCCACCCAGGGCGGTTTTAACGAATTTCCGTCGGCTGGGGTTCATTTCATGTCCTCCAGGTTGGGATGGTGGGGATTGTGGCAATCGACGCAGGCCTGCTTGGGGTTGTGCTCGTCCGGGTCGATGCCGGGGATGGAGCCCCGGTTGGTGCCTGGGTAGGGGAGCAGGGCGTGGCAGCGCAGGCACAGGCCCCGGCTCCGGTCGATCGTCAGCTTGGGGGGATTGTCCGGGTGGTCGATGGCCGGGCCGTGACAGTTCTCGCACTGGATGATCTGGTGGGGAGAGGCCATGATCGCCTTCTCCTTGTCCTCATGGCAGTCCTGGCAGTACTCCCGGCCCCGGTACTTGACCTTGACCGCCTTCCAGTAGGCGATTGCGCCCTTGCGGTAAAACCCGTAGGTGAAGTTTTTGCCGTTCACCCCGAAGTCCGAGGGCACCACGTTCGCCCGCACCGTAAGCAGCAGGGCGACGGCGCCCCCAGCCACCAGGAACGGGCGCCAGGCATGGTTTTTCATACCTACCTCCTTGTTGGTAAAGTTGAAATGGGTTGCGGGTGGACGTTTTCGAGCCGTCCACGATTTAGGGTTGACAATCGCCGTGGTTTGTGTAACAGGATGATACTACAGTGTAGGACTTTAGCGGCAAAATAAATGGGTGGGTTGATTTGCGCAAGCATTAAATTGGCGGTCTGGTAAAAAAATTACCGATCCAACGCCAGAAAGGGATACCGGCATATAATGTTGAATATGGGTAGTTATGGCTTGGTGATACATCGTGGCAATAGCGCCGTCGCCGTCCTTCATTTTGAGCTCGCGGCGGGACGGAGCCAGAAATCAAGAGGAAGATCTCGCCAAAAGATAGCCGATGGCTAAGCAAAAGGGCCGATCTGCCAGGCGCGGCTGTGTTTGGCGAAGGAGACCATTCATGCGGTATGCCGAATGAGCAAACCCGCCTCGCGCCGCAGCCGGTCGGACTTTGGGCGACGTCATCAAAGAGAGAGCCGATGAAGGAACTAAGGACATTGGAGGAACGGGTCAACTGGCTGGCCGAGGAGCTCTTGTTAACCAACGAGCGGCTGGCCAGCCTTAGGCAGCGGATCGAGGCGGTGGAGCAGGGCCAGCGGCTGCCGGCGGACGTCGGCGTGAGCATGGCCGGCCACGAGGGGCGGCTGGAGGCGGCCAGCGGCCCGCCGGCCCAGGAGGGTCCGGAGGAGGATAGCGGCTCGTCATGGGCGCATCTGGGGCAGGCGGTGCTTTTGCCCCGGGTCTCGGCGGTTAGCTTCATGCTGGTGGTGGCCCTGATCTTAAGAACCATGACCGATAACGGCATGATCGGCCATCTGGCCGGTTCGCTGGTGGGCATGACCTACGCCTTGGCGCTGATCGCCGCCGGGCTGATCCTCTATGGGCGCAAGAGCGGCCTGGCGCCGGTGTTTCCCACCTGCGGGGCGATGCTGCTTTACTCCATCATCTTCGAGACCCAGAGCCACTTTTCCACCCTGTCCGGACCGGCTGGCTACTGGCTGCTGCTGGCGGTCGAAATTGTGGTGGTGACGGTGGGCCTGCACTGCCGGGCCAAGACCCTGCTCTTTATGGCGGTGTTCGCCTCCGCCGGGGTGGGATTCGCCATCGGGCTGCCCAAGCCGCTTTACGTGCCTCTGGGTCTGGTGGTGCTGGTCAATGTGGTGGCCGGCCATGAGGCGGCCAGGCAGAGAATCGCCGCTTCCCTGCCCTGGTACAGTCTGTTGTTCGCGCTGCTCTTTTGGCTGCTCTGGTCCTACCGGGTCAACTTCGTGCTCAACTTCGAGCCGGAAAAAGTGGCCAGTCTGGGGCGGGAATGGTTTTTGCCCTTGCTGGGCCTGTTCTGGCTGTTTTATACTTACGCCTCGATTAGACAGGCGCTCACTAGGGAGATGCCGCCTAGTTTCTTCCACCACCTGCTGCCCTCGCTGGTGGCGGGGGGCGGCTTTTTCGCCGCCGAGGCGGCGTTAACGCCCTGGATCGGTGAGCCTAGACTGATTGGCCTGGTGGCGGTGTGCCTGTCGGCCCTCTACCTGGGGCTGGTCGCCTGGCTGGCCCGGCGGCGGGAGGAGGGGATTCCGGGCGGCAAGGAGTTCGCCGCCGCCGCTACTATCCTGCTCATCCAGGGACTGGCCATGTCGGCCCCCGCCTTGCTGGCCTTGCCGATCTGGGCGCTGGCCGCTGCCGTCCTGGCCGTCCGGGCCCACGCCTGGCGGAGCGGCGGCATCCGGGTGATCTCTTATTGCTTTCAGCTCTTCGGACTGATCTTCGCCCTTAGGGGTCATAGCCTGTCGGTGCGGGAGACCGTCTGGCCCCTGGGTTTGCTGGTGGCGGCGATTCTGGCGGCGGTCAACCTGTGGCTTCACCGCTGGTGCCGCCGGCACCCCCCGGACGCCTACGACAGCGCCTTCTTCACCGTCTTCGACCGGGGCGATTACTCGGCGGTGCTGTTGTTGGGCCTGGGGTTGTTTTACGCTTTTACGGCGGCGAGCTTCGCCTTGGCGGCGGTATTGCCCTTCGGCGGGTCGGCGGCCCAGTCCTTCGCCTGTTCCCAAAGCCTGGCCCTCAACCTGGGGGTGGTGGGGCTGTTGGGGCTGGGCTTGCGCCGCCGGGATCGGGAGGTGCTGGCGGTGGCGGGGCTGGTGATTGTGGTGGCGGCGATCAAGGTCTTTTTATTCGATCTGTTGCGGGCCCGCGGCCTGCCGCTAGTGTCGAGCGTTTTCTCCTTCGGGGTGGTGGCCGCCGCCGGCTCGGTGACGATCAGAAAATGGCAGCAGGGCCGGGAGCCCAAGGTCGAGGAGGGGTGGCTTGCAGATGAAGAAAGTGGCCGTGCCGGTTGCGCCGATTAGACTGGGACAGTTCCTTAAGCTGGCCAACGCGGTGGATACCGGGGGCGAGGCCAAGGCCCGGATCGTCGCCGGCGAGGTCAGGGTGAACGGCGAGACGGAGTCGCGCCGGGGCCGGCAACTCGTCCCCGGCGACCGGGTGGAGCTGGCGGGGCGCCTATATCTCGTGGGCTGATCGGCAGGGCCGTTCATCCGGCCAGATACGGCGCTGTTGGCGCGGCGGCGTCCGTTTCCCAGGTCAGCCGCCGGGGGTGGAATTCGCTCAGGTTGGCCCGGTGACCGATGGAGATGACCGTGGTCTGGGGCAAGTGCGCGGGGAGCAGCCGGTAGAGTTCCGCCTGTTCGCTGTCGGGCAGGGCCGAGGTCGCCTCGTCCAGGAACAGCCAGTCGGGCCGGTTGATCAGCGCCCGGGCAAAGGCTAGGCGTTGCTGCTCCCCGCCGGAGAGGATCTGGGCCCAGTTTTCCTCCGCCGGGTTGGCCAGCCTGGGGATAAGCTGGGCCAGGCCAGCCGCGTTTAGCGCCTCCCGCACCGCGGCGTCATCGGTCAGCTCGGGCTGGCCGGGGTAGCACACCGCGTGTTTCAAGGTGCCCACCGGCAGGTAGGGCCGCTGGGGTAGAAAGAGCAGCCGGGCGCCCTGGGGGATGCTGATCCGTCCCCGCCAGTAGGGCCAGATGCCGGCGATGGCCCTAAACAGGGTCGATTTGCCGGCCCCGGACGGCCCGGAGATCAACGTTGCCTCCCCAGGTTTTAGGCGGAGCGAGGCCGGCCCGAACAGTGACTGGCCCTGGGGCAGCAGGATATTCACCCCTTCCAGACCGACCGCCTCCCCTCCCTCCTCCCGCCGCCGTTCACCGGCGGCCTTGGTCTCCTCCCGCACCTGCCGCAGCGACTCGCTAAAGCCGGTCAACCGGTCCACGGTGGCCTTCCAGGTGGCGAACTGGGTGTAAGCGTCGATGAACCACGACAAGGCCCCCTGCACCTGGCCGAAGGCCGAGGCGATCTGCATCAGCCCCCCCAACTGAATGGCGCCTGAGAAGTAGCGCGGCGCCGCCACCACGAAGGGAAAGATAATCGCGATCTGCGAGTAGGAGATGGTGAAGAAGCCCA
Source organism: Deltaproteobacteria bacterium (assembly GCA_021782655.1). Taxonomy (GTDB): domain Bacteria; phylum Desulfobacterota; class Desulfobulbia; order Desulfobulbales; family VMSU01; genus VMSU01. The sequence goes on along the minus strand of JAJXUT010000045.1, from coordinate 11,338 downwards.
GCTCCTTTTGCTTCTTCATGATCCCCCGCCAGTTGCGGATTACGTGCCGGAAGCGGCCCCGGAAGTTGGCCAGCTCCTCGCCCTCGCCCCGGTACAGGGCCACCCCCTCGCTGTTCTCCCGCAGACGCACCAGCGAGAAACGGAAATCCGCCTCGAAGCGCTGCTGGTCGAACTGGAGTTGGATCAGCGGCCGGCCGATCTTGTGGGTCAGAAGGCTGCCGGCCAGGGTGTAGAACAGGGCGAACCAGACCATGTAGCCGGGGATGACGATGTGGATGCTGTTTATCGAGAAACTCAAGGGCCCGGAGATGACCCACAGGATGAAGACGAAGGAGATCAGGGTGACCACCGAGGAGAGCAGACCCAGGCCCAGGGACAAGGTGGTATCGACAAAGAGCCGCAGGTCTTCGGCGATCCGCTGATCCGGGTTGTCGGTGCCCTGATCCAGGAGCTGCATCCGGTAATAGGCGCGGTTGTCAAGCCAGTTGGCCAGGTAGCGGTCGTTGAGCCAGGTGCGCCACTCAATCTGGAGCATCTGTTGCAGGTAGAGCCGGTACACCCCCATGCCGATAAAGGCGAAGGCCAGGAGGGTGAAGGTGCCGAGCAGCCGGTAGAAGTCGTGGATCTTCTTCTCTTGGATGGCGTTGTAGAAGCTGGCGTTCCAACTGTTTAAGCGGACGTTGATCCACACCAGGCCCAGGGAGAGCCCGATCACCGAGGCGAGCAGCAGCAGGCCCTTGGCCCGTTCGCGGGAGGTCCAGTAAGGTTTGGCAAGCGACAGAAAGGCGGAGAAGAATCCCTGATTGGGCATGATGGAGTTCCTAATTTTGGTTGTGTTTGACGATCCGGCCCGACTCACTTGCCCCACACCGCCAGCGCCGCCCGGTAAACCTGGGATCGCGGCAGGTTAAGCTCGGCCGCCACCTTGGCCACCGTCTCCTTGAGCGACAGCCCGGCCTCCTCCCGGTGCCAGGCGAGCAGGCCGGCCAGGTCGGCATCCCCCATCGGGGCAAGCTTCTCTTCCGCCCCCGCCACCAGCAGCACGAACTCCCCTCGCGTCAACTCCCCCGTCAGTTCGCGGATCAGCCCGGAGAGCGTGCCCCGCAGGCAGCGTTCGTGAATCTTGGTCAGCTCCTTGCACAGGGCGGCGGGCCGGTCGCCCAAGACCTCCAGGCAGTCGGCCAGGGTGGCGGCCAGCCGGTGCGGCGATTCGTAGAACACCAAAAGGCAGGTTTGGGCGGCTAAGGATTGCAAGGCCCGGCGGCGTTCGGCGCCTCGGGCGGGCGGAAAGCCGGCAAACAGGAAGCGCTCGGCCCGCATCCCGGAGAGGCCGATGGCGGCGACGAGCGCCGAGGGGCCAGGCACCGTGGCCACCATAAGGCCCCGGGACTGGGCCTCGTTGACCAGCACGAATCCGGGGTCGGAGAGACAGGGCGAGCCGGCGTCGGAGACCAGGGCCACCCGCTTGCCCGCCTCCAGGGCCAAGATGATCTCCCCGGTCTTGACGACCTCCTTTTCCCGGTAATAGCTGGTCAGGGGGGTGGCGATCTGGAAATGGGACAGCAGCTTTCTGGTGTGGCGGGTGTCCTCGCAGGCGATCAGGTCGGCCTCCTTAAGGACCGTCAGCGCCCGCAAGGTGATGTCCTCCAGGTTGCCGATCGGGGTGGCGACCAGATACAGTACCCCGCCCACCGGGGGCGACGGCGGACGCCGTTTGCTGACTGGCGTCATTTCAGGTCAGCTCCGCAAGCGGCAGGGAGACGGTGAAGCGGGTATCGCCGGGCTGGCTTTCCACCCCAATCTCGCCGCCTAAGGCATGGGCGGTCTTTTGGGCCAGGAAGAGCCCTACCCCCAGGGCGCCCTCGTGGGTGGAGAAGAAGGGCTCAAATATCCGGGCCCTAGCCTCTAAGGCCAGGCCGGGGCCGGAATCCCGCACCTCGATGACCAGCATGGCCCCCGAGCGCCTGAGTTTAAGGCGCAGGGCCGGGGCGGGGGAGTCGGCCAGGGCGGTAGCGGCGTTTTCCAGGAGGGTGAAGAGGATCAGGTGGACATCGCCGCAGTGGTGGCGCAGGGGCGGCAGGTCGAGGTCGATCTCCACCTGCTTGTCGATTTTGTGCTTGAAGAAGGCGTCGGCGGTGAGTAGCTCCATCTCCAGTCCGACGATGGTGGCCAGGGAGACCTCGCTGTCTTCAGTTAGCCCGTAGAGGTGGGCGAGGGGCATGGTGCGGGAGACGATCCGCTGGCTGGTTTCGAGCTTGTCCTCCATCTGTTCCACCATCTGCGCCCGTTTGGCGAGCAGATCCCGCAGGGCGGGGAGACCACAGTCGGTGCGGGGGCAGACGGTCGCCGCCTCCCCCATGAACCGTTCCGCCTGGGAGAACATGCTTTTAAGCAGCGCGGCTTGCAGGGAGAAGGCCTGGTTGGCGCCGTTTAGGTTGTGAAGGATGCCCCGCAGCAGTTTGCCGGTGCAGGCGTCCTGATACTGTCTGTAAAATGCCGTTTCCCAGTCCATGACCTTGATCCCCTCCCTTTGCTCCGGGCGGACGGGCCCGGAGAGGGGGAGTGAAAAAATTTAGGTTGACAGCCCGACGGCGATTCCCCTAGGCTTTTTTAAATGGCGGCCTAGGGTCATAACTGGTCTTAGCCGTTAATTAATTTTGGCGTAGTTCCTGGCCGGGGCCAGGTCTCAGACGCCTTTCGAGGTAACCGCATGGTATCATTTGCCAACCTGACACTCAAGCAAAGAATCGCCATTCCTCCGGTCATTGTGCTGGTCTTTTTGGGCGGGGTGGCCCTGTTCTCCTACCGCAACCTGCTGCTGCTGGAGCGGGTGGTGGTGCAGCTGATCGACAAGTCCGACCGCACCATAACCTCTGAGACCGAGCTCGCCAACCTCATCTCCGACACCCAGCGGACGGTGAGCCGTTACTTCAGCCAGGCGGGGGCGGAAAACTTCCAGGAGGCCAGCGCCGCCCTGCTGAAGATCAAGGAGGCCCTGGACGCCCGCCAGGAGACGGCGGCGGTCAAGGACATCATGAAACTTCAGCAACTGACCCAGGCGGCTCAGGTGCGTTTCGCCAGCCTAGAAAAGAACAAAAAGGCCTTTCTCTCGGCCCAGAAGAATCTCTACGCCCTGGCCGCCGGTAGTGACAAGGCGGGGGCGATCATGGAGACGATGGCCAAGGTGGGCAACGACATGGCCGCGCCGAGGCCCGAGAACCAGAAACCCCTGGCCCAAGAACTGGACGCCCTGGATCAGTCCCTGCCCAAGGGGGATAAGCTCAAGCTGGCCATCGAGGATTACGGCGATGTCTGGACCGGGTACACCTCGGTGTTTTTGAAGCTTGAGAGCGACACCAACCAGGCCCTGGCCGCCGCCTTAACGGCCCTCTACGGCTACCAGAAGCACTCCATCACCCAAGACCGGTCCGAGTTGCGGGACATCCGCGCCGCCACCCTCGGCAAGGTGGGGCGGGCCACCTCCCTGTTGCTCATGGTCAGCCTCTGCGCCCTTCTGCTCGGCATCATCCTGACCGTGATTTTGAGCCGCAGCCTAAATTCGATCATGACCGCCATCGCCATCGGCATCAGGCAGAGCTTCGAGGAGGTGGCGGAGGCGGCGGCGAGCGTGGCCCAAACCAGCCAGTCGCTCTCCGACTCCGCCTCCACCCAGGCCTCGTCGCTGGAGGAGATCGCCGCCTCGCTGGAGGAGATGACCGCTATGACCAAGCAGAGCGCCGACAACGCCGGGGCCGCCAATGCCCTGATGAAGGTCTCCGAGGCCTCGGTGCTCAAGGGGGCGGGCTCCATGCGCCAGATGTCGCAGTCCATGTCGGAGATCACCAAGGCCAACGGGCAGACCTTCGAGATCATCAAGACCATCGAGCAGATCGCCTTCCAGACCAATCTCCTGGCCTTAAACGCGGCGGTGGAGGCGGCCCGGGCCGGGGAGGCGGGGGCGGGTTTCGCGGTGGTCGCCGCCGAGGTGCGGAGCTTGGCGGCCCGTTCTTCCGAGGCCGCCGGGGAGACCAATCGGTTGATCGAGGACTCGGCGGCCAAGGTGCAGGGCGGGAATCAGCTTGCCGCTCAGACCTCGGCGGCCTACGAGGAGATTGCCGTCAGCTCCGAGAAAATCGCCAGGATGATCGCCGAGATAGCGGTGGCCAGCCAGGAGCAGGCCTCGGGGGTGGCGACGGTGAAGAAGGCGGTCGGCTACATCGACGAGACCTCGCAGAACAACGCCGCCAGTTCCGAGGAGCTGGCGGCCGCCGCCGAGACCATGCAGGCCCAGGCCCGGAGGCTGGAATCATACGTCGAGGGGTTGTCGGCCTTGATGGGGGAGGGGCCGCGCCCCGTCACGGCCCTGACCAAGGTTTGACCTATGGCTAGGCGGTAGGGGCTTAGGCGGTTAGCGATTTTGTACTGATGTATGGGACTGCGAATGATTGGCGTAGGTTGGCCAACTAGGGGAATATTCTTCAGATTGGTTGCCCCATGTCGTCCACCCTTTACGAGGGCCACGGGCAAAAAGTTCTAGGAAGGGGCCGGGGCTGCAAGATTCAATGATTTGATATTGCTCGTCAGGCTTGCGAGAGTGCTCACGTTTCATTGAGCGGATGATGTTGACCTGGCTTCTTCCTGGTTGGAGAGTTCGGGCGTCTTTACCTCTGACGCCGAAGAGGATGAGTTCGGTTGTATTGCGGAAATAGAAACCAACGCCGCGACCGTCTGGCCCACCGTCTTTACGGACTTTATGCCAAACAAGGTTAGATTTGTACTTGAAACCCCAAGCAGCAAGAACGGCAATACCTTCTGGGAGAAGGGCGTTAGGCACCCACAAGTAGAGGTGTGCGGTATCTTCGACAATATTTGCCACGGGCAAGGAAAGAATATCGTCGAGTGTCATGGTTCCGTAGCGGTTTAGCCGTTTATGCTCAGGGGCCATTTTCCCTGTACGGTTTTGAAACTGCCACGGTGGGTCGGCTAATATAGTCTTAAAATGCTGTGAACCAACTTTATTTAAGAGGTCTTGAGCTGCGGAAATCATTGGGGCCAGTCCTCGATTTGTTTTGGTGTGATGCCAAGAACAAGCACAGGGCAGCCGCCGTTTCTCCCGGCGCGAAGACGATACAGAAGCTTGCCCATCCATGTGCTACTTGCTCCATATTTTTTCATCTCGCCCAGGAACTTAAAAACTTCATTCATAGATTCACTGCGGGTAAGCAATACGGCTGCACTAATAATGCCAGCTTCGTGAAATGCCCTGAAAGTTCATTGCTTGACAATATCCTTAATGCGCAAAACTGGCAAGGCTGGCGGTGAGATGGCGGTGTTTTCTTCTCGCTAGCAGCTAAAATAGTAAAATCAACCAGGAGGAGACAAGAAGGTGAAGAGACCCTACAGGCGACTATCGGCCGGCATCGTGCTCGGCATCCTTGCCGCCGCCACGACCGCAGCGGCGGACGGACAGGCCATGTTTCTCGAAAAATGCGGCGCCTGCCACAAGTCGGGCGGCAAGGCGTCGGTCATCAACCCCGCCGACAAGGCGGGCCAGGTATGGGTGAACTACTTCGCCCGGGGTCGCCATCCGGTGGACACGGGCATCGCGGAGGCGGACATGAAGCAGATCCTGGACTTCATCTCCAGCCACGCAGCGGACAGCGATCAGCCCGCCGCCGCCGTCATCCCCAAATAACACGTCGCCTGCCGACATTATATCCCTTTTGCGCTTAAGGAGAAGAAAGACGATGAAGAAGACCCTGTTTGCCGCCGCCGCTGTCTTTTTGTGGTGCGGCAGCGCCCTGGCCGAGCCCCAGACCGTGACCCTGCCCGCCGCCGACTACCAGGCGATCATCAACCAGCTAAAGGCCCTGCAAGGTCGGGTGGACGCGCTGGAGCACGAGAAGCAAAGCCCTTCCGGGAAGCCGGCCACCGCCGCCCTGCCGGACAGCAAGCTTAAAAAAGACGTGGACTCGATCTACGACACCTTAGACCAGGTGCAGACCAAGACCTTGAAGGACAAGATCAACCTGGGCGCCGAGTTGCGCACCCGGGTGGACAACTTCCACGTCAAGGATCACCAGTACTTCACCACCAAAACCCCGATGGCCCCCGGGCACCAGGAGAGCAACGACAACAGTTGGACCAACCGCTTCCGGCTCAACATGGACGCCGAGCTGCTGAAGAACCTCAAATTCACCGGCCGGCTGACCGCCTACAAGGATTTCTCCGACAGCGCCTCCCCCAACCCGGACGTGATCGGCGACTCGAACAGCTCTCACCTGCCGGACGGCAGCAACGTCAAGCTGGACCGGGCTTACATCGACTGGGTGCCGGAGGGGCTTTCGGTGCCGCTCGCCATCACCTTTGGCCGCCACCCCTCTTCCGAAGGCCCGCCTAACGAGATCAAGGAGAACCGCAAGCGCCAGTCCACCTATCCCTCGCTGCTCTTCGACGGCGAGGCGGACGGGGTGGTGGCCACCCTGGGGCTTGAGCGCTACATCGGCTGGAAGGACTCCGGGCTGCGCTTCGCCTGGGGCAAGGCCTACCAGGATAGCGACACGGTCAACGCCTACCTGGATTCCCCGGGCGGCTTAGACGACACCAACGTCTTCGCCACCTTCTTCGAGACCCAGCTGCCGGGGGTCGACGACTCGCTCCTGGTGCTGAGCGCCCTTAAGGCCAAGGACCTGGCCGCCAACTTCACCAATCTGTTCAATGATCAAAACGCCAAGGCCAATTTGGGCGATATCGACCTCTACGGCATCCATCTCCAGGCCATGAAGATCATGAAGAGCAACTTCGACGCCTTCCTGTCCCTGGGCCTGGACCGCACCCATCCCAACGGCCAGACGATTCCCTCTCCCCTGGGGCCGGTGGGTCTCCTGGATAACGACGGCTCCTCCAGCCACTCGGGCTGGGCGGTCTATACCGGCCTGGCCTACACCATCCCCTACGTCCCGTTCAACAACCCGAAAGTTGGCTTCGAGTTCAACTACGGCTCGGAGTACTGGTTCAGCTTTACCTCGGGCAGCACCGAGCTCTACAACAAGCTGGCCATTCGGGGCGATGTCTATGACCTCTACTACATCCAGCCCTTCAACGAGTATCTGTTCGCCCGCATCGGCTACACCTTTGCCAAGTACAGCCACGGGTTGAGCGGCTTCCAGATCGGCGACCCCGGCGCCTCGTCCGAGGAGCTGCGCAACGCCTATATGCTGATGGACTGCCGCTTCTAACCCTGCCTCCCCCCACGTCTGGGGCCGATGCCGCTTGCCGCGCCTCGGCCCCAGACGCCTTGATTTCCCCCTTTCGTCTTTTGCTCGACAAGGGCTAGGGTTCCGGTTATGGCCCGTTGCCCAACCTGTTTGATGCCTACGGGGGTGCTCTTCGGTTGACAAGCGGATCTTTCCCTGCCGCCCCTGACGCCCTTCCTGGCGACTGGGGTTACATCTTGGTCTGACCGGAGGGCGCGATTCCTGCCATGCTGACCAGCGGGTAAGACCTGCACCGGCCCCGTTGGCGTCCGGAGGTGGCTTGATGTTTGCAAGATTTTTTCTTAGCCCGGTGGTCTCCGTGATCCAGATCCTACCTCAAGATGTGGTGCCCTCCCATGCCGACCGTTGCCTCTCTTCCCCGGTATAGAAACGATTCCGCCTCCTATTCCAAGGTCGATTATGCCGGCGTCAGCCGTTATCTGCGGGAGATTGGCCGTTACCGGTTGTTGAGCGCCGAGGAGACCGTGCACTTGACGCGTCTGGTGCGGGAGGAGAACAGCCAGTGGGCCGGGCGGGAACTGGTGGCCGGCAACCTGCGTCTGGTGGTGCGGGTGGTGATGGATTTTCAGAAGTGCTGGATGGATAATTTCCTGGACCTGATCCAGGAGGGCAACCTTGGTCTGGCCCGGGCGGTGCGGAAATTCGACCCCAGCCGGGGGGTGAAGTTCTCCTCCTACGCCGGTTATTGGATCCGGGCCTACGTGCTGAAGTTCATCATGGACAACTGTCGGTTGGTGAAGATCGGCACCACCCAGGTCCAGCGTCAGCTGTTTTATCGCCTGAACCGGGAGCGCCAGCTGCTCTCGGTTCAGGGCCTCGAGGCCCAGGTGCCGGTGCTGTCGGCGCGGCTCAAGGTCAAGGAGCGGGAGGTGGAGGCCATGGGCCAGCGGTTGGACAACAGCGAGCTGTCGCTGGAGGCGTCCTTCCGGGGCGAGGGCTACGGGGAGCCGGGACTGACCCTGGCCGCCGAGGGGCCGGGGGTGGAGGATTACGTCGCCGACCAGGAGGTCATCTGCCGCTGCCGGGAGAGGCTAGAGGCGGAGATCGGCAATCTAAACGACCGGGAGCGGGCCATCCTCGGGCAGCGGCTCTTGGCCGAGGAGCCGTGCACCTTGGCGGTGATTGCCGCCCAGTTTGGGGTTTCCCGGGAACGCATCCGCCAGATCGAGGCGGAGCTGATGGTGAAATTGCGGGTTATTTTGCAGCAAGTGGCCGTTTAGTCCGCGCTCAAGTCGTTGCCGGCGGGTTGCCCTTTGGCCGGGCGCGGCCGTTCTTGTGGGTTCTCTCCGGTTCCTCCACCCGTTTTATCTGATAGCGCAACTGGGCGTTCAAGGCCAGGCTGGCCACCCTTTCGCCCAGTTCCCGGCAGGGCCGGATGGTCAGGTCCCGGGGCAGGTCGATGTCCACCTCCCCTTGGCCGGGGAAGTGGATGGTCATCGCCAGCGGGCAGTCGCCGTAGAACTCTTGCAGGGTTTTCTTAAGCTGTTCGCAGTCCGGACGGGACAAGCGCTCGCCGTCCAAGAGCAGGGTGGCGCCGGTGGTGAACTTGCGGCGCGCCTCGGCTAGGGGGTGGATGGAATCGGCGATGAGTTTGGGTTTGTTGCCCCGGTCGTCCATCTGCAGCCGGCCCTGGACGATTAGCGGCCCGTCCTCGGCGAGCAGGTGTCCGTATTCGGCGAAGGCGCTGGGGAAGACCACCACCTCGAGGCTGGCGGTCAGGTCCTCCAGGGTTACGAAGGCCATCCGGTCGCCCTTCTTGCTTTTGTGATCCTTACAGCTCTGCACCAGGCCGCCGGCCCGCACCAGCCGCTCTTCGGCGGTCTCGGCGGCGAGGGTGGCCAGGTCGCCGTCGGTCAGCTCCTTAAGTTCCCCTCGGTACTGATCTAAGGGGTGGCCGGTGAGGTAGAAGCCCACCGTCTCCTTTTCCCCGGCTAGCATGGTCTTCTGATCCCACTCCTCAAGGTCGGGGAGGGGGATGGCGTTTAGCTTGGCCGTCTCCGCCTCGGGCAGCAGTCCGAAGAGGGAAAATTGGCCGCTCTGCCTTTGCCGCTGCGCCGCTTGGGCCTGTTCCAACGCCTGGTCGAGGATGGCGGCGAGCTGCGAGCGCCGGGCGCCCAGGGAGTCGAAGGCCCCGGCCTTGATTAGGCTCTCGATCACCCGTTTGTTCACCTTCCGCGAATCGACCCGGCGGCATAAGTCCTCAAGCGAGACAAACTTCCCGTCCTTGCCCCGCTCCTCCATGATTGAATCGAGCGCCGCGCCGCCCACGTTTTTCACTGCCGCCAGGCCGAAGCGGATCCGGCCCTCCACCACGTTGAAGTCCTGATCGCTCTCGTTGATGTCCGGCGGCAGCACCTCGATCTCATGATCCTTGCACTCGTTGATGTAGAGTACCACCTTGTCGGTGTTGCTCACGTCAAGAGAGAGCAGGGCCGCCATGAACTGGGCCGGGTAGTGGGCCTTCAGATAGGCGGTCTGGTAAGAGAGCAGGGCGTAGGCGGCGCTGTGCGACTTGTTGAAGCCGTAGCCGGCGAATTTGGCCATCAGGTCGAAGATGTACTCGGCCTTATCCTCGGGGATGTGGTTGGCCTTGGCCCCGGCCATGAACTTGCTCTTTTCGCCCGCCATGACCTCGGGGATCTTCTTGCCCATCGCCCGGCGCAGGTTGTCGGCGTCGCCTAAGGAGTAGTTGGCCAGGACGTTGGCGATCTTCATCACCTGTTCCTGATAGACGATGACCCCGTAGGTCTCCTTGAGGATCGGCTCCAGTTGCGGCAGGGGATATTTGGCCACCATCCGTCCGTGCTTGGTGTCGACGAAGGCGCTGACCATGCCGCTCTCTAGGGGGCCGGGCCGGTAGAGGGCGACCAAGGCGATGAGGTCGGTGAAGACCTCGGGCTGCATGCTGGCAAGCAGGGCCCGCATCCCGGAACTTTCCAGTTGGAACACCCCCTGGGCATCGCCCTTGCGCAGGAGTTTGTAAGTTTTTTCGTCATCTTCCGGGATCATGCTCAGGTCCAGCCGCTTGCCCCGCTCCTTTTCGATCAGGTTAAGCGCCCGGTCGATGACGGTCAGGGTCTTCAGGCCCAGGAAGTCGAACTTCACCAGCCCGGTCATCTCAGTGTACTTCATGTCGTACTGGGTCAGCACCTCGCCCTTGGCCCCCCGGCAGACCGGCAGATATTCGGTCATCGGCTGGGGCGAGATGACCACCCCTGCGGCATGGGTGCCGATCTGGCGGTGCAGGCCCTCCAGGCGCATGGCGATGGAGATGAGCTCCTTGATCTGGGGGTCGCGGGCCTCAAGTTCCTTGAAGCGCGGCTCCTCGGCCACCGCCTCGGCCAGGGTGATGTTTAGGCGGTCCGGCACCAGCTTGGCGATCTTGTCCACCTCGGCAAAGGGCAGGCCCAGCACCCGGCCCACGTCGCGCAGCACCCCCTTGGCCTTCAGCGAGCTGTAGGTGACGATCTGGGCCACGTGGCTGTCGCCGCCGTATTTGTCCTGCACATATTTGATTACCTCGCCTCGGCGATCCTGACAGAAATCGACGTCGAAGTCGGGCATCCCCTTGCGCTCAATGTTCAAGAAGCGCTCGAAGATCAGGCCGTAGGCGATGGGGTCGATGTCGGTGATCCGCAGTGAGTAGGCCACCAGGCTGCCGGCCCCGGAGCCGCGGCCCGGCCCCACCGGGATGCGCTGATCCTTGGCCCAGTTGATGAAGTCGGCGACGATCAGGAAGTAGCCGGGGAAGGCCATCTTCTCGATGACCTCGATCTCCATCTCCAGGCGCTGGCGGTAGCTCTCCTCCATCTCCTGGTTCAAGACGCCCTTCCGCTGAAGCTGGCTTAAGCGGAACTTTAGCCCCTCTCTGGCCTTCAACTCGAACTCCTGCTCCAGGGTCAGGCCGGGTTGCACCTGGTGGCGGGGGAAGTGATGGCCCTTGAAGTCCAGCTCCAGGTTGCACTGGCTGGCTATGAGCACGGTGTTGGCGATGGCCTCGGGGGTGGCGGCGAAGGCCCGCTTCATCTCTTCCGGGGACTTGAAGTAAAGATGGTCGGTCG
>JAJXUT010000044.1 GCA_021782655.1 Deltaproteobacteria bacterium | reverse complement strand
GAGCCGGTCGAGCAGGCGGGGATGGATGTTGTCGAAACCGCCGTTGGACATGATGGCGATCACGTCGCCAGGGCGGGCGGAGCGGGACAGATCTTCGATGATGGACCCGGTGTCGGGTTGATAGGCGGCCTTAAGACCGCGCCGGTTGAGGTCGGCGATCAAACGGGTGGCCGAGAAGCGCGACTCCTCGTTTAGGGCGGCGAGCGGCGGCGGCTCCTTGACGATCACCTCGTCGGCCTGGTCAAAGACCAGCGCGTAGTCGTCCTGAAATACCCGGCGACGGCTGGAGTTGGTGCGGGGCTCGAAGACCGCCACCAGCCGGCGTCCGGGGTAGGCAGCCCGCAGGGCGGCCAGGGTCTCGCGCACCGCGGTGGGGTGATGGGCGAAGTCGTCGATGACCGTAACCCCGTCCACCTCGCCCCGCACCTCTTGCCGCCGCCGGACGCCGGGAAAGCGGGGCAGAGGCCCGGCCAGGTCGGCGACCGCGAACCCCAGTCGCTCCAGCACCGCGATCACCGCCAGGCTGTTTAGGGCGTTGTGGCGGCCCGGCATTCGGGTGTGGAAGCGACCTTGGGGCCGGCCATCCTTATAGACCGAAAACCAGGTGCCGTCTGGACGGATATCGAGTTCGGCAAGCCTCCAGGTCAGGCCCTGCCCCTCGCCGTAGCCAAACACCGGACAGTTGGCCTCCCGGCAGACCTGGGCCACCACCGGATCGTCCAGATTGGCGACGAGCGCCCCGTCCTCGGGCATGATGGCCACCAGACGGCGGAAGGAGGCGATCACCGCCTCCAGGTCGGCGTAGATGTCAGCGTGGTCGAACTCGATACTGGTGATGACGGCGATCCGGGGCCGGTAATGAAGAAATTTCGGCCCCTTGTCGAAGAAGGCGGTATCGTACTCGTCACCCTCCACCACGCAGTACGGCCCCTGTCCTAGACGGAAGTTGCGGCCAAATTCCTGGACGATGCCGCCGATCATAAAGCCGGGATCGGCGCCCAGGTAGTGGAGCATGGAGGCCAAAAGCGAAGAAGTGGTGGTCTTGCCGTGGGTGCCGGTCACCACCAGCGAGGTCTTGCCGGCGAGCAGGAAGTGGCCCACCGCCTGGGGCAGGGAGAGATAGGGCAGCCGCAGTTCGGCCAGGGCCTGCGCCTCGGGGTTGGCGCGGGTGATGACGTTACCCACGATCACCAGATCTGGCCGCGAGGCCAGGTGTTCCGCCCGGTAGCCGGACAGCACCTCGATGCCGAGGCCGGCCAAAAAATCACTCATCGGCGGATAGACCTGTTGATCCGAACCGCTGACCAAAAGGCCGCCCGCCTGCAACAGCCCGGCCAGGGCGGCCATGGCGGTGCCGCAGATGCCCATGAGGTGAACGCTGTTGATCACAGGCGGCAGGCGGTTCAAGGCCGGATCCAGGAGAGCTCCGGGGATGGGGGCGGCGGGCAAGCTCACCGCTCCCGCACCGTCGACTTGATGCCGACGTAAAGCTCCCGGAAGGTCTCGGTGAAGTTACCCGGGGTCAGTCGGCCCACCTCGATGAACTTGATCGCCACCTCCTTGGCCGTCTTCAAGATGGCCTCCTCGGAGACGGGTTTTTCCGCGACGGATGGGGATTCTTGGCTCATGGTGATGGTTTTTTGGGGTCTTAATAATGAATTCATTGCCTCGCAAGCGGCCCTTGCCGGCCCGAAGAAGGCCAGTTCCAGGTGGCCGGCCAAGGCCCTTGCGGTTAGGAAAAACCGGATGGGCCCTCCCTGGCCGTGAAACTACCCCACCGAGGCCTACTCGTCAAGCCCGGAACCGCCTCTGGGGGCGCCAACAGCGGCCTCGCCGCCGCCGGCCCGGCCAGCAAAGGAAAAAGGTTGTGTTTGGCCCCCGCATTTGGTATAGATTTCAGTTCAAATTCAACCTGGAGGATTGTCCTTATGGCAACAACCAACCCAACCCCACAGGCCCAGGCCGCGCCTGGCAGCAATGCCCAAGCGGCCAACGGCAATCAGTTCGACCACGTCAGCGACACCGCGAGCTTCGCCGAGCTGTTCGGAGAGAGCGAGGCCAGCATGAAGGTCGCCAAGGTCGGCGATGTGGTCACCGGCACGGTAATCTCCGTCAACGGCAACGTCGCCATCGTCGACATCGGCGACAAATCGGAAAGCGCGGTACCGCTATCCGAATTCAAAAATGAGGGCGAGACGGTGCTGGTCAAGGTCGGCGACACCTTCGAGGTCTTTGTCGAGAAGCGCGAAGGCGAGGGCGGCCTGCGCCTCTCCCGCGAAAAGGCCATCGGCATCAAGGTCTGGGAGGCAATCGCCAAGATCGCCGAGGAGGACGGCATCATCCAGGGGGTGATCGAAAGCCGGGTCAAGGGCGGCCTCTCCGTCGATATCGGGGTGCCGGCCTTCCTGCCCTACTCGCAGATCGACCTGCGTCCGGTCAAAGACCTAGACGCCATGATCGGCCAGACCTATGACTTCAAGGTGCTGAAGTACAACCGCAAGCGCAACAACGTGGTAATCTCCCGCCGGGCCATCCTGGAGGCCGAGCGCAGCAAGCTGCGTAGCTCCATGCGCGAGAGCCTGGTGGAAGGGGCGATTATCCAGGGCACCATCACCAACATCACCGACTACGGGGTTTTCGTCGATCTGGGGGGGCTAGACGGCCTCTGCCACATCACCGATCTCTCCTGGGGCCGAGTCTCCCATCCCTCCAAGTTGTTTAAGGTCGGCGAGGAGATTGAGGTCAAAATACTTAAATACGACAAGGAGAACGACAAGGTCTCCCTGGGCGTCAAGCAGCTTAAGCCCGATCCCTGGTCCACGGTCAAGGATCGTTATCCGGTGGCCAGCAAGACCTTGGGCCGGGTGGTGAGCATCACCGATTACGGTGTCTTCGCCGAGCTGGAGGAGGGGGTCGAGGGCCTGATTCACGTCTCCGAGATGTCCTGGACCAAAAAGTCCAAGCATCCCTCCAAGATGGTCTCCCTGGGCGACAAGGTAGAGGTGGTGGTGCTCAACATCGACGCCGACGCCAAGCGCATCTCACTGGGCATGAAGCAGTTGCAGCCCAACCCCTGGGACCTGGTGGCCCAGAACTACCCGGTGGGTTCGATCATCGAAGGCAAGATCAAGAACATCACCGACTTCGGCATCTTCATCGGCATCGAGGAGGGCATCGACGGCTTAATCCACGTCTCCGACCTCTCCTGGACCGAGCGGATCAAGCACCCCTCCGAGAAGTACAGCAAGAGCGAAACCATCCAGGCTGTGGTGCTCAAGATCGACCGGGAGAACGAGCGGTTCTCCCTGGGCATCAAGCAACTGGAGCCCGACCCCTGGCAGGCGGCGATCACCAAGTACCCCATCGGCGGTCTGGTGGAGGGCAAGGTCACCAACGTCACCGATTTCGGCATCTTCGTCGAGGTGGAGGAGGGCATCGAGGGCCTGGTGCATGTCTCCGAGATCAGCCAGGAGAAGATCAACAGCCCGGTGGGCCTCTACAAGGTGGGCAGCAGCATCCAGACCAGGGTGATCAACGTCTCGGCCAAGGATCGCAAGATCGGCCTGTCGATCAAGGCGTTGACGGACACAGAGGAAAATATCATGGAGGAATACCAGAAAAAACAGTCCTCACCCTCCACCATTGGCGACCTGCTAAGCGCCAAGCAGGAGGAGATGGCGGCCCAGCAGAAGGCTGGCCAGTAACCTCTTCCCTGGCCGCCAGCCGGCGAAAGCCGGCCCGGTTGCCCAGGACTATTTTTTGCTAACATGACAAGAGGGCTATTCCGCCACGAGCATCCCATCATCTTCGGACTGATTGTCCTGGGGGCGATGGCGATGGTCTTCTGGGCCGGGGTGGCCCTCTTTGTTTTGCGCCTAATGCAGCCCGAGGCCAAGGATCTCTTCAACCAGAGCCAGGGCATCGGGGTGGTTGAGCTGAAGGGGGTCATCATGTCCCCCGAGCAGACCCTCAAGGAACTGGCCGAATTCCGGGAGGACAAGGACATCAAGGCGGTGGTGGTCCGTATCGACAGCCCAGGGGGGGCGGTGGGCGCGGCCCAGGAGATTTATCAAGACATCCAGCGCACCGCTAAGGTCAAGCCGGTGGTCGCCTCCATGTCCTCGGTGGCCGCCTCGGGCGGATATTACGCCGCCCTGGGGGCGAACGAGATCTTCGCCAACCCCGGCACCCTCACCGGCAGCATTGGGGTGATCATCCAGTTCGCCAACCTTGAGAAGCTGTTGGACAAGGTCGGCTATCAGCCCGAGGTAGTCAAGAGCGGCAAGAACAAGGACTTAGGCTCCTTCGCCCGGCCCATGACTCCCGCCGAGATGGCCCTGATGCAAGACATGGTGGACAACGTCCACGAGCAGTTCATCAAGGCGGTGGCCGACAACCGGCACCTAGCGCTGGCGGCGGTGCGCCCCCTGGCGGACGGGCGGGTGTTCACCGGCAGCCAGGCCCAGGAGGTGGGCCTGATCGACCACCTGGGCAACTTCACCTCGGCGGTGGACGAGGCCATGCGTCTGGCCGGACTCAAGGGGAAACGGCCCCATCTGGTCTATCCGCAGGAGAAAAATTTCTCCCTGCTGTCGCTCCTGGGCGGCGACCGGGCCCAGAGCGCTATCAACCTCCTGCTCCCCGGCCCGCCTACCCTGATGTACCAATGGCGGCCAACGGCCCAATAACTTCCCCGCCTGGCCAAGGCGCGGGCTAGCCCCAACAAAAAAAGGATGGTTACCCGATGCTTAAGGGTGAACTGATAGAACAGATATGCGGCGGGATAGACGGACTGGGCAAGAAAGACGCCATCCAGGCCGTTGACCTGCTTCTTGCCAGCCTCGCCGAGGGCCTAACCGCCGGACGCCGGATCGAGATCCGGGGTTTTGGCTCCCTAGAGACCAGGCGCCGCCGGCCCAAGGTGGCCAAGAACCCCAAAACCGGCGCCATGATGGACATCCCCGCCCGGACGAGCGTCCACTTCACCATGAGCAAGTCGCTAAAACAGCCGTTGATCAAAAAACGCTAGACTCGCCAACCGCCCTTTTAGACGGCCAGGAATTGACTGATGTCCCCCTTGCCCGGGCGGAGGATCTCGGGCTGGTCGCCCACCAGGGAGACGACGCTGGAAGGGTGGGGATAGACCGGCCCGCCGTCGATCACCATGTCCACCCGCCCGCCCAAGGCCGCCTCGATGGCGAAGGCCTCGGCCAGGGGCAGGTCGCCCTCCTCCAGGGAGGCGGAGGTGGTGAGGATGGGGTTGCCCAGGGCCTCGGTCAGGGCCTGGCAGATCCGGTTGTCCGGAACCCTCAAGCCCACGGTCTTCTGCTTGCTGGTCATGATCTTGGGCACGATCTTCATGGTCGGCAGCACGAAGGTGTAGGGGCCAGGCAGATTCTTGCGCATCAACCGGTAAGCCAGGTTGGAGATGTGGCAGTAGGTGCTCACATCCTTAAGACTGCCGCACATGAAGCTGAAGGGCTTGTCGGCGGGCCGGCGTTTCAACTGGTGAATACGCTTCACCGCCTTCTGATTGAAGATGTCGCAGCCGATGCCGTACACGGTATCGGTCGGGTAGCAGATAACCGCCCCGTGCCGAAGCGCCTCCGCCACCTGGGCGATCAGACGGGTCTGAGGGTTGATGGGATTTATGACCAGCAATTTAGGCAAACGCGTAAGTCTCCGTCTATCCGACCAGGGAGTCGGTCTCCAAATACCCCCAATAAACTCCGAACCGGCCAGAAACTCAATAACCTCTTTCAATTCCCGGCGGAAATAATTTACAATACCACCGTCACCGCCCCGGCAATCCTTAGCAAGAGGAGTTAAAGCCCCATGCACGACAAGCTCATTGAAGACGCCTACACCTTTGACGATCTGCTCCTCCTGCCTCAGGCCTCCGAGGTCCTGCCCTCCGAGGTCGATCTCTCCACCCGGCTCACCAACGGCATCCGCCTCAACATCCCCCTAATCAGCGCCGCCATGGACACCGTCACTGAGCACCGCACCGCTATCGTCATGGCCAGGGAGGGGGGGATCGGCATCATCCACAAGAACATGTCCATCGAGGCCCAGGTGCGGGAGGTGCAGCGGGTCAAGAAATCGGAGTCGGGGATGATCGTCGATCCGGTGACCACCGGCGAGGACAGCACCGTGGCCGAGGTCAAGTTCATCATGGACCAGTACCGGATCTCCGGGGTGCCGGTGACCCGCGGCCCCAAGCTGGTGGGCATCGTCACCAACCGCGACCTGCGCTTCGTCTCCGACCCCGACCTCAAGGTCAAGGAGGTGATGACCAGCAGCAACCTGGTGACCGCAAGGCCCGGCATCTCCCTTGAGCAGTCCAAGGCCCTGCTCCACGAGCACCGGATCGAAAAATTGCTGGTGGTCGATGACCAGGGCAACCTGACCGGACTGATCACCACCAAGGACCTGGAAAAGATCAAGCGCTACCCCAACGCCGCCAAGGACGAAATGGGCCGCCTGCTGGTAGGGGCGGCGGTGGGGGTGAGCAACTGCCTGGCCAGCACCGAACAGTTGCTCAAGGCCGGGGTGGACGTGATCGTCCTCGACTCGGCCCACGGCCACTCGCAGAACATCATCAACGCCTTAAAAGAGTTAAAGGCCGCCTTCCCCCACCTGCCGGTGATCGCCGGCAACGTCGCCACCCCGGAGGCGGTGGAGGCCCTGGCCCTGGCCGGGGCCGACTGCGTCAAGGTGGGGGTCGGCCCCGGCTCCATCTGCACCACCCGGATTGTGGCCGGGGTGGGAGTGCCCCAGATGACCGCCATCCACAACTGCGCCCAGGCGGCGGCGCGGTACGGCATCCCGGTAATCGCCGACGGCGGCATCAAATACTCCGGCGAACTGACCAAGGCCATCGGCATCGGGGCCAGCTCGATCATGATCGGCTCCCTGTTTGCCGGCACCGACGAAACCCCGGGCGAAACCTTCCTCTACCAGGGCCGCACCTACAAGGGCTACCGGGGCATGGGCTCCCTGGGGGCCATGCGGCAGGGCTCGAGCGACCGCTACTTCCAGGACGGGGTGGACAGCCCCTCCAAGCTGGTGCCGGAGGGCATCGAGGGCAAGGTGCCCTACCGCGGCCCCATCTCCGAGACCATCTACCAGCTCTTAGGCGGCCTGCGTTCCGGCATGGGCTACGTCGGGGCCCGCAACATCGAGGAGCTGCGGAAGAAGGCCCGGTTCGTGCGGATCACCTCGGCCGGGCTCAAGGAGAGCCACGTCCACGACGTGATCATCACCAAGGAGGCCCCCAACTACCGGCTGGGCTAGTTTCCATCCGGCGGACGGCCCTTTCCCACGCCGTTCTTATACCCCCTTGCGACGCCCAACGGCATCATCAACCCTAACCTGTTTCCCCCAATCCCATGACCACCCACAGCGAAAAGATCCTGATCCTCGACTTCGGCTCCCAGACCACCCAGCTCATCGCCCGCCGCATCCGGGAACAGAAGGTGTACTGCGAGATCCACCCCTACAAGATGCCCCTGGTGGAGATCAAGGCCCTAAAGCCCAGCGGCATCGTGCTCTCCGGCGGCCCCAAGAGCGTTTACGACCAGGACGCCCCGATGAGCGACCCCGGCCTCTTTGACCTGGGCATCCCGGTGCTGGGCATCTGCTACGGGGCGCAACTGATGACCGTCCAGTTCGGGGGCCGGGTAGAAAAGGCGGTGAAGCGGGAGTTCGGCAAGGCCTATCTGGACATCGTCGATCCCGTCGGCATCTTCGCCGGCCTGGAGGCTGGCCACCCCGAGTACCAGGTGTGGATGAGCCACGGCGACCGCGTCGAGGAGCTGCCCGCAGACTTCGTAGTCACCGCCCAGAGCGCCCACTCGCCTCAGGCCGCCATCCGGCACCGGGAGCGGCCCTTCGTGGGGGTGCAGTTCCATCCCGAGGTGGCCCACACCCTGATCGGCAACGACATCCTGCGCAACTTCATCTTCGGCATGTGCCACTGCCAGCCCCAGTGGACCATGCAATCCTTTGTCGATACCACGGTGGCGGCGGTGCAGGCCAAGGTGGGGACAGGCCGGGTGATCTGCGCCCTAAGCGGCGGGGTGGACTCCTCGGTGGTGGCGGCCTTGATCCACCGGGCTATCGGCGACCAGTTGACCTGCATCTACGTGGACAACGGCCTGATGCGCTCCGGCGAGACCGAGAGCGTGCTCAGATTCTTCCGGGAAAAATCCGGATTAAACGTGGTGCATGTCGATGCCCGGGACTATTTCCTGCGCGAGCTTACCGGGATCAGCGACCCGGAAGCCAAGCGCAAGCGCATCGGCTACGGCTTCATCAAGATCTTCGAGGAGGAGGCCAAAAAATTCGGGGACGCCAAGTTCCTGGCCCAGGGCACCCTGTACCCCGATGTCATCGAGAGCGTCTCCTTTGTCGGCGACACGGTGATCAAGTCGCACCACAACGTCGGCGGCCTGCCGGAGCTGATGAAGCTCGACCTGATCGAACCACTGCGAGAGCTATTCAAGGACGAGGTCCGCAACGTCGGCCTGGAGCTCGGCCTGCCGGAGGAGGCCATATACCGCCAGCCCTTCCCGGGGCCGGGGCTGGCCATCCGGGTCTTGGGCGAAATCACCGAGGCCCGGCTCGCCATCCTGCGCCAGGCGGATGTGATCGTACTCGAGGAGATGAAGCGCGCCGGCTTCTACCGCCAGACCTGGCAGTCCTTCGCCGTGCTCCTGCCCATCCAGACGGTGGGGGTGATGGGTGATGAGCGCACCTACGAACACGTCATCGCCCTGCGCTGCGTGGACAGCATCGACGCCATGACCGCCGACTGGTCGCGTCTGCCCTACGAGCTCCTGGGCCTCATCTCCAACCGAATCATCAACGAGGTGCGAGGGGTCAACCGGGTGGTGTACGACATCTCCTCCAAGCCGCCCAGCACCATCGAGTGGGAGTGACCAGGGCCATGAGCGACCACGACGCCCCCTTCGCCGACAGCACGGTACAAAATCTCGTCCAGGCGCAACATCTACTGGCCAACATCTCCCTGATCATCAAGCTGTTAAACGACAAGGAGGCCAAACTTGCCGACAGCCTGGCCGAGATCCTCGACCTGCTGCTCGATTACATCGGGGTGGAGCAGGGCTCGATCATGGTTCAGGAGAACAAGGAGCTGGTGGTCGCCGCCGCCACCCGGCCCGAGCTGATCGGCAAGCGCCAGCCCCTGACCGGGGCCTCGGTGGCCGCCTGGGTGGCCCGCACCGGCAAGCCGATCTTCATCCCCGACATCTCCCAGGACGACCGTTTCCAGGCGCGCAACGGGGTTTACAAGAAAAACGCCGTCCTCTCCGCCCCCATCATCCAGAACGGCAAGCTCCTGGGGGTAATCAACGCCACCGACAAGGGCGGCGACAAGGACCTGCTCAAGGAGGATGTCGCCTATCTCCTGGATTTTAGCAGCCTGATCATCGCCATCCTGGTGCAGCGGCAGATGCAGCGGGAGTTGCAGCGCCAACGCAACATCTTGAAAAAAAGAAATCAGGAGCTAAGGCGCCAGGAGGCCCTGCGGGACGAGCTCTACCGGATGCTGATCCACGACTTAAAGGCCCCCCTGGCCGAGGTGGTGGCCAACCTGGACATCCTCTCCTACTCCATCGGCGGCGGCGAGCAACGGGAATTCATGGAGGCGGCCCAGATGGGCTGCGAACGGACGGTGAGCATGATCAGCAACCTGATCGCCACCAGCAAGATCGAGGACGGCAAGCTGAAACTATCCCTGGAGTCAACCGCCGTCCCCGGATTGATACACGAGGCGCTAAGCGCCATCTCCGGCCTGGCCCGCAGCAAGGGGATAGAACTGCGGCTAACCCTGGACCCCGAGCTGCCGCCCATCCATATGGACCGGGTGCTCATCCTGCGCACCTTGCAAAATCTCTTGACCAACGCCCTGGGCCACTCGCCGGGCGGCAGGGTTATAACCGCCGGCAGCCGGTTGCTGCCCACCGGCTCCCAGATCGAGTTTTCGGTAAGCGATCAGGGGGCGGGCATCCCCGAGCACCAACGCCAGGGCCTCTTCGAAAAATACTCCCGGCTCTCCGACCGTCAGGACGCCCTGGTCGGCACCGGGCTGGGGCTCTACTTCTGCAAGCTGGCGGTGGAACTGCACCGGGGGACAATCGGCGTGGACACCCCGCCCGAGGGTCGTGGCTCGCGATTCCACTTCACCCTACCGCTAAGGTAAGCCTAGATGACCACGGTTGATCCCAAGCAAATGAATTTCCTGATCGTCGACGACATGGACACCATGCGGCGTTCCATCCGGGCGATGCTGAAGTTGATCTCCTTCGGCAAGGAGCACTACGAGGCGGGCAACGGCAAGGAGGCCTGGGCAATGCTCAACTCCGGCGAATCGGAGATCGACTTCATCATCTCCGACTGGCACATGCCCAAGACCAACGGCACCGAGCTTTTGAGCCTGGTGCGCTCCTCCAAAAAATTCCGGGATATCCCCTTTCTGATGATCACCGCCGAGGCCAACCAGAGCATCGTCGCCGAGGCGGCGGAAAACGAGGTGGACGCCTACCTCACCAAGCCCTTTGTCACCGCCACCCTGGAACTGAAGATCAACGAGCTGTTAAACCAGGTGAAAAATCCCAGCCCCTTGACCCAGCTGCTTCGCAAGGCCGAAGAATACAGCGAACAGAACATGCTCGACGAGGCCATAGAATGCGCCACCCTGGCGGTTAAGGGCACCCCCCGCTCCTCCCGGCCGCTACGCGAGCTGGGCCGCCTGCTCCTGAAGAAGGGTTCCCTGGATCAGGCCCTGCGCTGTTTCCTTAGGGCCACGGAGATCAACCGCCTGGACCTGCCCTCATACCAGTACGCCGGGCAGATCGCTCTGAAGAATGGTGACTCCGAGAAGGCCCTGGCCTATTTCTCCAAGGCCCTGGAGCTAAGCCCGCGCAACGCCGACCGGGCCTTCAAGGTGGCGGATCTGCTGCTCGAACGCCAGAAGCTCGCCGAGGCGGAAAAGATCTTCAAGACCATGCTGCGCCACAACGCCGACGACCTGGAACTGACCGCCGAGGTGGCGGACCGCTGCCTGCGGCACGGGCTAAACGACCTGGCCGCCAAAACCTACCGCCTGGTGCTCAACGCCGCCCCCGACCGCCAGTTCCTGGCCAAGAACCTGGGGCAGGCCCTCCAGCGCTCGGGAAGCGCCCGGGAGGCGATCGAGGTGCTGGAACGGGCGGCCCAGAAGTTTCCCAACGATATCGAATTGTTGATTTCGCTATCCCAGGCCTATCTTGACCTCGGCTTGCCGACCAGGGCCGATCAGTGGGCGACCAGGGTGCGGAAGCTAGATCCACAGAATCAAGCGGCCAAGGCGATCATCGACCGCTGCCTGTAAACCGGGCACGAGGGTAGGCTTGCCAATGGAAACCGGCTCCATCCTTCTCGCCATCAGGCCCCTGCACTACCAAGGCCAACAACTGCTCAAGGATGCCTGGAGCCCGTTCTGCAACGGTCTGCGCGAGACCCTGCGCCAGAACGGTTTCGAGGAGGACGACAGCGGCGAGGCCTTGCTGCTCTTCACCTTCCCTCACCCCTGCGCCGCAATCACCGCCGTCGTCAACCGGCTGCGCGCCGCCCGCCAGGCCCTGCGCGACCAACTGCGCGAACAACCCTTCCCCTTGCAGATCATCGTCCACCTGAATCAGGGCGAAGGCAAGAACATCTCCTACCGCAACCCGGACGCCGGATTGTGGGAGATGCTCCCGCTGGAGACCATTCAGGTAACCAAGCCCCTGAGGGCGGTGTGGGATGGTCTGATGGCCCAACGGGCCTTGCCGCCCCACACCCTGGAAAACGAGGACGGCGGCCTGTTCTCCCTCAAGATGGAGCATGACGACGACCTGACGGTGGAGGCGCTCCTCCCCAGCCGGGAGTTGCCGGTCCAGGGCCCGGAGCCCCCCTGCTTTTACTGCGGGATGCGGCGGCACCGGCCTGGGCAGTGCCCAAGCAAACTCCTGCTCATGGAACATAACGGCCTGGCGGCGACCGGCTATCTGCCCCTGTCCCAGTTGCGGGCCGTGCACGCCAAGGTGTTCTCCCGGCCAGAGTCCATCACCGGCCTGCTATCGGCGGGCGGGGATCCCTCCCAGGTGCGCAAGAACCCAGGGCTCATGATCTTAACGGCCTTCTTCGACTTAAACCGGGTCTATCAACTCCGCTTCCTGTGGAATATCGGTTTCTCGCGCTACAGCAAGTGGCAATCGGTGGTGGTGACCAAGTCGGCGGCGGCGGACAACAAGAACTTGCAACTGGGGCTCGACTGTCTGCGGGTCGGCAAATACGGCCCGGCAGAGGAATTCTTCGGCCAGGAGTATCACTCCAAATCGAGCAAGAAGTTCGCCGCTGCCATTGGCCTAGCCCTGGCAGCCCTGGAGCAGCAGGGCCTGGCGGCGATGCGGAGCTACCTAGAGGTCGCCAAGACCATGGCCTCTCAACCCAAGGAGCGCATCTACATCGATCTCCTCCTGACCAGATTTTACGACCTGGCGGGCGAGACCTGGAAGAGCCGGGACATTATCAAAAACACCGTCACCTACCAAGAAGACTGCCCCGAGGCCATCTACCGCAAGCTGCAACTGGAGGCCAAGGGCAGCTTCACCGCCGAGGCCTCGCAACTGCTGCGGGCCCTGCTTCTCGACCACCGGGCCTTCTTTATCGCCGCCCTAATCGACCCGACGCTGGCGCCGATCTCAAGCAAGATCGAAGACCTGCTGGTCAGTCAGTTCGAGGGCTTCATGAGCAGCGCCCAGGGCCTTCTCGCCCAGGCCAGCCAGGAAATCACGGCCCTCAAGCTGTGGTTTCCCGCCCGGGAGCCGGAACTTGAGGCCAACAGCGCCACCCTGGAAAAACTAACCCAGCGTCTGGACCGCCAGAGTTACTTTGACGCCATCGACGTAGAGCACAAGACCAAGTCGCTCTTAAACGCCAGCCGACAGCTCAAGGAGCGCAAGCTAAACGAGCTCTACGACCAGATTGCCAGGGCCAAAAAACAGGTGGCCGAAGGTCTCTGCTTCTGGCTGGACTACCGCTACCAGGTATTTTTCAGGGATTACTCCCGGCGCCTGCTCCCCCTGGACAAAGACACCCAGGATGCCCTGAAACTGGCCAAGGCCAACGAGGGCAGCTCCTACCTCAAGGCGGTGGAACTGCTCGCCCGTACCGAGCAGGCATTAAAGACCCTGACCGGCAGGCGGGAACAGATGCAGTGGGTGGCGCTGCTCCTGGACAGCGGCATCAGCTTCGTAAAAAAGCTGGCCATCCTGGAACTGGCCGGGGCGCTGCTCGCCGTCAGTCTGGCGGCGGGGATATCCAAGGTGGCGGGCGAGACCGGCGGGGAATTGGGCAAGCTGGTCAGCGACCCTCTGTTCCAGAAAAAGGCCCTGCTGTTTACCGGCTTGGTGCTGGCGCCGCTCCTCGCCCTCTCCTGGACGGCGGCCGAACAGCGGCAAGACCCCTGATCCCCGGCGCCCAACCCTCCTCCCGGCTCCATGCCCACCACGGATCTAAGAAACCTCACCCTGCCGGAGCTGACCGAGTTCTTCTCTGAAATCGGTCTGCCCCCTAGCCGGGCCGGACAGGTCTTCAACTGGCTATGGCGGCCTGGCACCCACGATCTCGCCGACCTCTCCGGGCTAAAGCGTGACCTGCGGGAGTCACTGCCACGGCACGCCACCCTAAGCCGTCTGCACGCCGACCGACGGGAGACCTCCCAGGATGGCACGGTCAAGTTTTGCTTCCGGCTGGCAGACGGGGCGAGGGTCGAGAGCGTGCTCATCCCCGGCCCCCGCCGCCGCACCCTGTGCCTCTCCTCCCAGGCAGGCTGCGCCATGGGCTGCAGCTTCTGCCTAACCGGCGGCATGGGACTGATCCGCAACCTCTCGGCCGCCGAAATCGCGGGGCAGGTACTGGCGGTCATGGAGCACCTGGTGGCCCAGGGCGAATCGCCCGCCCGGCCCCGGGAGCTGGTCAACAACCTGGTATTCATGGGCATGGGCGAGCCGCTGGCCAACTTCGACCACCTGCGCACCGCCCTCGCCATCCTCATGGAGCCCCAGGGCCTGGAGTTCACCGAACGCCGAATTACCGTCTCCACCTGCGGCCTGGCGCCCCGCATTCGGCAACTGAAGGCCACGGCCCCGGTCAACCTGGCCCTCTCCCTGCACGCCGCCGACGACCAGACCCGCAGCCGATTGATGCCGGTGAACGGCGCCTATCCCATCGCCGAACTGCTCGCCGCCTGCCGGGACTACCCCCGGAGGCCGGGGCAGGTGATCCTGATCGAGTATATCCTGTTTTCCGGCATCAACGATGCGCCCGAACACGCCCGGCGGCTGGCGGATCTTCTGTCCGGCCTTCCCTGCCGGATCAACCTCATGCCCTTCAACGAGTCCGAGGCCCTGCCCTTCCGCCGTCCCGACCGACCGATAGTCGAGGCCTTTCAAGCCATCCTTCGCCAAGCGGGATTCATGGCCCTGATCCGCAACAGCCGCGGGGCGGACATCCAGGCCGCCTGCGGCCAGCTCGCCTCACGCCCACCGCCTAGAACTGGGGCCACATTTTTGCCGGAACCGGACTAGAGGTCTTGCAATTTGTCGCCGAGGTGGACTATATAAACGTTCAGGTACAGACTCCAAAATTCACCACCCTAACCCCCAGCGGAGAACCAAGGCATGGTCAAGATCGGCAGAAACGAACAGTGCCCGTGCGGCAGCGGCAATAAGTACAAAAAGTGCTGTCTTCCCCAGCAGCAGGACAGACAAAACGCCACCTTGCAGCCTCGGCAAATCACCGTCGCCTCCGAGATAGCCAGCCTGCAAGCGGCGGCCATGAACCGTCAGGAGACCTTCAAGTCTATCGGGGTGTTCATCTTCTTCTCCACCCGCGAAGGGGACGCCTGGCTTTTGGAGCTGAGCGACATGGACGCGGTGCAGGTGGCTAAGGCCGGGGAGAGTATCGAGGTGGAGATCAACGAGTCGCCGGAGACCATCGAGGTCAACTGGCCGTATCAATTCACGATCAAAGACAAGGTGTTCCTCACCACCGCCTACCTGGACAAGGCGGTCAAGGACTATCCCGGCTACCCCACCGCCGCCATCAGCGCCGCGATTCGCAAGTTGCAGGGCCGCTTCTCAAGCGACCTACTGGACCAGATCCACGTCGATGAGCAGGCCGCCGCTTAAGTAAGGCGGCCGGGAATACTCCACCCGCCGCCTGCTCTTTCCCCTCACCGTCCGTTGTCTTCCCTGAAGTCGGACGACAACTCCTCCATTTCCGCCTGCATCGCCTCCCATTTGGGGTACAGCCCTTCCAGCCGGTCGGAAAGCCGCCGGTGCTCCAAGCCCTGGTCGGCAAAGGCCTCCTGATCGCTGTAGAGGGCAGGGTCCATCAAGGCCGCCTCTAGGGCCGATTTTTGCCGCTCCAGGCCGGCGATCTCCGACTCCAAGTCACGCAGCGTCTGCTGTAAGGGGCCTAGCCGACGGTTGCGCTCCTCGCGCAGCTTGGCCTTGGCCTGCCGGGCCTCCTTGCCGGACTGGCGCGGCGTAGCACTTCCTCCGCCCGCCGACCGTTCCCGTCCCGAGTCCCCGGCTTCCGCCTTGCGGCCCGACGACGCCGGGCCGCCCGTCGCCTCTCGGCTTGCCTTCTCCAGGTAATAGGACAGGTTGCCATCGTACATCGTTACCCGGCCATCCTTGATCTCCAGCACCTTGTTGACAAAGGCATCCAGAAAGCAGCGGTTGTGGGAGACCACCAGGATGGAGCCGTCGTACTGGGCCATCGCCTCTTGCAGAATCTCCTGAGACATCATGTCCAGGTGGTTGGTGGGCTCGTCCATGATCAGGAGATTGGCGGGGGTGGCGATCATCTTGGCCAGCGCCAGCCGGCTCTTCTCGCCGCCGGAAAGCACCATCACCTTCTTGTCCACCTCGTCGCCCCGAAAGAGAAAGGCGCCCAAAAGCGAGCGGATGCCGGTCACCGTATGTCCGGAATCCGCCATCTCCAGGGTTTGCAAGACGGTGAATTGGGGGGGCAACTCCTTGGCCTGGTGCTGGCCGAAATAGGAGAGCTTGACGTTGTGACCGAAACTGATCTCGCCGGCGTCCGGCCGGTGCAGGCCGACGAGCAATCTCACCAGGGTGGATTTGCCAGCGCCGTTGACCCCCACGATCGCCAGCTTGTCGCCCCGGTTGACCTCGACATTCACCCCCTTGAGCACCGTTTGTCCATCAAAGGACTTGCTCACCCCCTTGACCAGCACCGCCAGGCGTCCGCTGGGGGCCGAAGGCGGGAAACGAAAGTTAATCGACTGCTCCCCATCCTCTACCTCGATGCGCTCCATCTTGCCCAACTGCCGCAAGCGGCTCTGCACCTGCTTGGACTTGGTGGACTTGGCCCGGAAGCGGGTGACAAAACGCATGGTCTGCTGGATCTGGGCCTGCTGATTGGCGTAGGCGGCCAGATGCACCTGCTGGCGGATCGCCTTGTCCTCGACGTAGTAAGAGTAGTTACCCTTGTAAACCGTGAGCCGACCCAAACTCAGCTCCCAGGTGATGGTGGTCAGGTTGTCGAGAAAGGCGCGGTCGTGAGAGATGATGACCAGGGCGCCCCGGTAAGCTTGCAAAAAGGATTCGAGCCAGGTGAGCGACTCGATGTCCAGGTGGTTGGTGGGCTCGTCCAGGAAGAGGAAACTGGGGCTTGAGAGCAGTAGTTTAGCCAGCATCAGCCGCATCTGCCAGCCGCCGGAAAATTCGTTGCAGTCCTTCTCCTGATCCACCCTGGAAAATCCTAAACCGGTCAGCACCTTGTCGATCCGGGCGTCGATATGGAAGATGTCCGAGCTGTCTAGCTGCTGCTGAAGCTCTCCCTGCTGCTCCAGAAGCTCGGCAAAGAGGGGCGACTTGGGTTCCTCGTGGCCCAAGGCCTGGTTGATGCGCTCCAGCTCCGCCTGCATGACCAGCAGATGATCAAAGGCGCCCCTAGCCTCCTGGTAAAGGGTGCGGCCCGGAGGGAAGGGATCGATTTCCTGGGGCAGATAGCCGATGGTAGCTTGCCGGGAACGTGAGATGACCCCAAAGTCGGTCTCGATCTCACCCACCATCATCTTAAGCAGGGTCGATTTACCAGTGCCGTTCACCCCCACCAGACCCACCCGATCAGCCCGGTTGAGACGCACGGAGATGTCCTTGAAGAGATGCTTGTTGCCGTGTTGCAGGGATAGGTTGTTGACCTGGAGCATAAATTTTGATTGGAAGGATTTAGGGGCTAAGCGGATCCCGAAACGACACCGCATGCAAAGCAATGGGGCACTGGAAGAAAAATCCCAGTGCCCCACAAAAAACAGGCTGGCGGCAGGAAGCAAACAATCTGTCCGCCTTAACCGCCTATCGACCTACAGTTAGAATACGCCCTTGACCTTGCCGGTATTGACGTCAACGTCGATGCGACGGTAGGCGGGGTCGGAGGCAGTGCCCGGCATCAGGCTGATCGTCCCGGCCACCGGCACCACGAATCCCGCCCCCTTGTAGGTGAGGATGTCGCGGATGGGCAGGGTCCAGTCCTTGGGCACCCCCTTCTTGGCCGGCTCATGGGAAAGGGAGAGGTGGGTCTTAACCATGCAGGTGCCCATCTCCTTAAGATCCGGGTCGCTCTCCATCCGCTTCAATTTCTCCTGGGCCTCGGTAGTGTAGCTGACCCCATCAGCGCCATAGACCTCTTTGGCAATCAGCTCGATCCGTTTGGAAAGCGGGGTGTCAAGGTCATAGAGGAATTTGAAGTCGTTGGGTTCGTTGCAGGCGTCAATTACCGCGTCGTCGAACTCGAGCGCGCCCTCGCCGCCCTTCTCCCAATGCCGGGAGAGGGCCACCCGGGCGCCGGCGGCCTCGCACAGACGGCGCACCGCCTTGATCTCATTGTCGGTGTCGGTGTAGAAGGCGTTGATGCAGACCACCGGATTAATGCCCGCCTTCTTCACCGTATTGATGTGGTGCAGGAGGTTGACGCAGCCTTTCTCCACCCAGCCGACGTTCTCGCTCTTGTACTCCACCGGCATGGGCTTGCCCGGTACCGGGATGGGGGCGCCGCCGTGGCACTTGAGCGCCCGGATGGTGGCCACCACCACCGCACAGTTGGGCTTGTTGCCGCTGAAACGGCACTTGAGGTTCCAGAATTTCTCAAAACCGATGTCAGCGCCAAAGCCGGATTCGGTGACGTTGTAGTCGGCGACCTTGAGCGCCACCCGATCGGCAATGACCGAGCTTTGCCCAATAGCGATGTTGGCGAACGGCCCGGCATGGACGATGACCGGCTGCCCCTCCAGGGTCTGCATCAGGTTGGGGTTGATGGCCTCGACCATCCAGGCGGTCATGGCGCCGGCCACGTCTAAGTCCTCGGTAGTGATCGGGCGGTCGTTCTTGTCGTAGGCGACCACGATCTTGCCCATCCGGCGGCGCATGTCGGCCAAGTCATTAGCGATGGCCAGGATGGCCATGACCTCGGAGGAGACAGCGATGGCAAACTTGGACTGCATGGTGTAGCCGTCCATCTTGCCCCCCAGCCCGATGGTGATGTTGCGCAGGGCCTGGGCACAGAAATCGATGATCCAGCCCATCTCCACCTTCTTGGGGTGGATGTCCAAACGTTTTAATTTGCGCTTGGCAAGCTGCTCATCGGTGTAGTTCGACTCATGCTGCATCCTGGAGGTAAGCGCCACCATGGCCAGGTTGTGGGCGTTCATGATGGCGTTGATGTCGCCGGTTAAGCCTAACGAAAATGGGGTGAGCGGAATGCACTGGGCCAGCCCCCCGCCGGCGGCGGAGCCCTTGACGTTCATGGTGGGGCCGCCGGAAGGCTGACGGATGGCGCCGACCACGCTCTTCTGACGCTTGCCCAGGCCCTGTACCAGGCCCATGCAGCAGGTGGACTTGCCCTCGCCCAGCGGGGTCGGGGTGATGGCGGTAACGTCGATGTACTTGCCGTCCGGTTTATCGCCCAACCGGTTCATAATCTTGCGGTAGTCGAGCTTACCGTAGTGGTGGCCGTAAGGCAGAAGTTCCTCCTTCTGCAGGCCCAGTATCTCACCGAGCTCGTAAACGGTCTTCATCCGGCTTTCCGCCTCTTCGGCGATCTCCCAGTCCGCGTGTTTGGTCGGGTCAAGAACCATGTGTGTCCTCCATTTCTGTAAAGAATTAAAGTAGGTTATTGAAACTAAAACCCAAAATTCAGATAGTAAGGAATACGCCAGCCTTCCCGCAAGGCAACAAAAAATACTGGATTGTCGGACGGAACGCAATAGGTATAACCCCGCAGGACGGCAAAGGCGAATTGCGGAAGGCACGGGAACTTGCCTCAATAGCCAAGGCCAGGCAGCGGGCAAAAAAAAAGGTTCCTTGCCTTGGGCAAGGAACCTTGGGAGATAAATTCGGCGGCGACCTACTCTCCCGCCAAGTCACCCTGGCAGTAC
>JAJXUT010000127.1 GCA_021782655.1 Deltaproteobacteria bacterium | reverse complement strand
CGGGGACTTTCGCTGCCGGTGGTTTACAACTCGAGCGGCTACGAGGCACCCGAGGCCCTGGCGGCCATGTCCGGGCTGGTGGACATCTACCTGCCGGATCTCAAGTACCTGGACGGCCGCTTGGCCGGCCGCTACTCCGGGGCGCACGACTATCCCGAGGTGGCCACCGCGGCCATTGCCCTCATGCTGAAGCAGGTGGGGCACCTGCGGATGGATGAGGAGGGTATCGCTCGGCGGGGGTTGATCGTCCGCCACCTGGTGCTGCCTGGGGCGCTGGACAACAGCCGGCGCTGCTTGGACTGGCTGGCCTCCTTGGCCCCGGAGGTGACCATCAGCCTCATGTCCCAGTACACCCCGCAGCATCTAGCCGCCCAGGAGCCGGCCTTAAACCGCCGCCTGAGCGCCGCCGAGTACGAGGCCATCACCGACCACGCCTTGGATCTGGGGCTGGACCACGTCTTTGTCCAAGATATGGATAGTCAGGACACCCTGCTTCCTGACTTCAACCAAGACGCACCCTTTTCGCCCCGGGGATGAGCGCTATTTGAATTGCCGGTGACAGCGACGCTTGAGCTCGGTTATGGCCGCGACCTGGGCCGCGAATCCCGCCTGGTCATTGGCCTCCACCCGGGCGCCCAGGGCCTGGCAGGCCTGCCAGAATTCTTCGTAGTGTGGGTCGCCGAAGCCGGGGAAGGCGGTCAGCCGCCGGGCCTGATCCCAGAAGCGGCCAGCGAGCTCGGCCGATGGCAACCCGCCACGATCCGCCAAGGCGGTGAGCTCGGCAAAGGTGGCCTTAAACTGGTTTTTGAAGGGCCGGTATTCCCGTTCGGCGATATCGATGAACGCGGACGACGCCGGGGCGGCGGGCGGCGCATCCCCGTTCTTGATCTTAAACCGCAGGACGAGCTGGCCGCCTTCATCCCGGATCAGCTTCATCTTGAGCTTGTTGAAGCCGTGTAGCTGCCAAGGCGGTGGCGCCTGCTCGTTCGGCGCCTTGCCCTCCAGTTCATCGGCGAGCTGACGGAGGATGGCGGCGATGGCGGGGGCGGGAAGGTGCCGGTCAACGGTGATTTGTTTTTCGTCCATGAGGTGCCTCGCCAGGCGGGATGATTTCGCTTGATAGTATGGCAAACACAACGGTTTTGTTGATAAATATTTTCTTGAGAGTCAAGACGATTGCCAGCCGCGGCAGTTGTTAACCGGCCCCGTGTTGGCGGCCACAACCTGCAAGGAGTGCCAGATGAAGATAATAACGGATAAAAACCTGGTCGATTTAATCCCGGAGACCGCCGCCGAGACCGCCGCCCTGGAGGCTTTGTGGCGGCAGGTTATCGATTGCCTGGGCCCGAGCAGGCATCTAACCCCCGTCGGCGAGTACATCCCGTCCAAGAAGAACCAGGCAAGCTTCGTCATCGAGGGCGGGGAGATCGGCAAAACTAACTGACCCTACATCTTGGCCAAGGCGGGGCGGGAAGGAGTGCCATTTTAGGGCCTGCCCGCCTGCCAAGACAGGGTGCGGCCCGACTCGACATCCGATTCGGAGACCGCCAAGCTTCCTTTCCGCTCCTGGCCTAGGTACACCGCGTAGTCGCCCAGGGCCTGGGTGTCGCCCTGTCTGACCCCGGTGGCGTATGGCACCCGTACCGAAAATTGGCCGTCCGGCCCGGTATAAGTGAGGGTGAGGTAGGAAAAACGCCGGCCCCGGCCTGTCTGGAGGTCAAGGGCCAGGATCACCCTCTCGCCGGGGGCCGCCCGTCCGGTCACCATCGCCCCGGTCACCGCCTCGAAGACCTTGTAGTAGCTGAGGCCGGGGGCGGCGTCATTTGCCGGGGTGGCCAGGTAATCGCTTTCATGCACCAGCCGCAGGGTGCTCAAGGCCGGCAGCAGTTTGCCGCCGCTCTTCATCAGGCTGCCGTCGGCCATCATCAGCCGGGTGTGCACGGCGCCTTGCGGGTCGAACACCGGGGGCACGGTGCCGGGGGGCAGTTTGCCCCGCTGCTGGCCCTGGCTCGCCACCAGGTAATCGGTATGCAGGTCGTGCACCGCCTGGGCCAGCACGTAGCGAATCTTAGCCTCCCGAATGATGGCTTGGGCCTTGCTTTCATCCACGGCGGCCCAGAATCCCGCCTCCTGGTAAAAACCGTAGGCCTCCCAGCCAAAGCCGGTGGCCACCGCCGGCCGCCGGGCGAGCTGGTAGATCTTGGCCCCCAGCGACCAGCGGGCCAGCACCCCGTACTCGGGCCGGCGTACCGGATTAAGCCAGTAGGAGGTGGGGGGGGTCTTGTCCCTGAGCCAGGCCAGCACCCCATCTTGCCCGTACAGCCCGTAACGCATGGGGGCGGGCAGGGCGGCGGTCATGGCCTCCCGGTAGTGTGGCCAGCCAGGCATCAGGAGCAGGGCGGTCAGACAGGGCGCCTGCCATATCCTGCCTTTCTCCTCGAACAAGGAGGCGAAATAGGCGGCGGTAAGGGCGGAGAAGACGCCGGCGATGTGACTGTAGCGGATGATGAAGCCCATGAACAGGAGCGGGCTCCAGATGATGAAGGTCAGGACGCCGCCGTTGGTTTCCTTGCCGTTTTTTAAGCGGTTAAAGCCGTGCCAGAGGGCGACCGGCGACAGGAACCAGAAGGCGGTCAGGTAGCTGGCCGCGTACCAGAGGCCCATCTGGGTGCGAAACACCCCCCGCAGCTCGCTGTTGGTGTCGAGCCAGGGATCGCCCTTGCCCCGCAGGAAGGAGATACCGCTCAACACCTGCCGCGCCACCCCGGCCAGGGGGCCGATGGCCGCCGTCACCGCGATTATGGCCAGCAGCCCCCCGGCCAGAAGGAAAAATAGCCGCCGGCTCCGGCAGAGACGAAGGAGGGCAAGCGCCAACCCCGCCGCGGCCAGCACCCCGACGTGGAACCAGGAGATCACCGCAAACGACATCTGCCTCGCGTTGCCAAAGGGATCGATCAGGCAATATGCCGCCACCAGCAGGGCCGCCACCCCGAATCCTAGGGCGTAGTCCTGGGCCAGGGGTCGGTTGTTGGCGGTCAGGGAGCGAATCAGGGCGGTCAGGAAGAAGAGCCCCCAATACACCGTGCAGCCCCGCCAGATGAGGATGACCAAGGGCAGGGCCAGGCCGGTGAGGATGATCCCGGCCGTGGTCAGGCGTCCCCGGCGTTCAAGCAGCGGCAGGGCGAAGAGGCTAAGCGCCAGGAGCGGCTCCACCGCGTGGTGGTCGAAGTTCATGGGCAGGCTGTAGGCCAGGTAGGCGGGGTGCAGGGCCAGGACCATGGCTGCGGCCCAGCCCGCTGCCTGGCTCTTGAAGGTGGCCCGGGCGATGAAAAAGACGGCCAAAAGGCAGAGCACCGCCGCGGCGGGGTTAAAGAAGAAGCACAGGGTCTCGGTGGCCACCCGGCCGCCACCCGCCAGTCGGCAGAGCAGGGCCAACCCGTAGTCGAAGACCGGCGACCAGATCTGCCCCAGGCCCTTGGGGAAGGCGGCGTAGTAGTCGAAGTTGGCCAGGGCCGGGAAACTGGCCAGGTTCAAGGTGACGCGCCGTAGGTGGTCGTAGGAGTCGAGGCTGTAGAAGTAGAAGCCGCCGCCGGGGGCGCGGAAGTTGGCCCAGGGCAGGCAGCGCACCGTCAGGCTGGCCAGAATGGTCAGCGCCAGCACACCCCAGCCCGCGGCCCGGACGGCGGGGCTAGTCTTCACTCTTTAGTACCCCCTTGTCGTAATACACCGTGTGGCTGGTGCCGTTGGCGAAGAAGTACACCCCTCGCCCGTCCCGTTCGTCGTCCTTGTAACTGCCGGTGTACTTGATGCCGCTCGGGAAGATGTAGGTGCCCACCCCGTCGCGCTTGCCGTCCTTGTACTCGCCTTTGTAAATGCCGCCGTCGGCGGAGGTGAAGATGCCGTAACCGTTCTTGCGGCACTCCTTGAACCCGCCCCGGTAGGAGGAGCCGTCGCTCAAGACCAGGGTGCCGGTGCCGTCGATGCAGTTGCCCTCCTTGCACTTGCCGGTGATGCCGTTGGGGAAGGTCATTACCCCGTCGCTATCGTACTCGCCGTCCTTGAAGGTGCCGGCGAACCGGGTGCCGAAGGGGTAGATAATCATCACCTTGCCGTTGAGTTGGCCGTTTTT
>JAJXUT010000043.1 GCA_021782655.1 Deltaproteobacteria bacterium | reverse complement strand
CCGATCTGGCCCCACCAGCAAGGTTATCCGGGGCAGGGAACGGTCGGTGGGGATGGCCGCCTGATCCTGCTCCCGCATGACGTGCATCAGCCGCAGGTCGTTTTCGGTGTTGGCCTGGACGTAGAGTTCCGGCGCCAGGGAGTGGTGGGAAGTCATGGATTTTCCTATGAACGGTAATCGGCGTTGATCTTAACGTAGTCGAGAGACAGGTCGCAGGTGTGGATGGCGCAGGCGGCAGAACCCTGCCACAGGTTAATATACACGGTGAACGATTTTTTTCCAAGCACCTTGGTCGCCGCCGCCTCCGCCGCTGGGCCCAGCCACAGGCCGCCCTTGACGATTGCGGCCTGGTCAAAGGCGATATCAACCTTATCCTGCTCGAACTCAACCCCCGAGCGGCCCAGGGCGGCGATGATCCGGCCCCAGTTGGCGTCCTGGCCGAAGAAGGCGGTCTTGACCAGCGGCGAGTTGGCCACCGTGCGGGCCGCCTGCTCGGCCTCGGCCTGGGACTGCGCCCCCTCGACCTGGATGGTGGCCAGCTTGGTCGCCCCCTCGCCGTCGGCCACGATCTGCAGGGCCAGGTCGCGGGTCAAGTCGTCCAGCGCCGCTTGCAGCTGGGCGGCCTCCGGGGAGGCGGGATCAGAAATTTCTGGGTTGCCCGCCTGACCGCTGGCCAGGAGCAACACCGTGTCGTTGGTGCTGGTGTCGCCATCCACCGTGATCCGGTTGAACGACTGGGAAACGCTCTTGCCGAGCATTTCCCTGAGCAGCGCCGGAGCCACCGTCGCGTCGGTCAGGATATAGGCGAGCATGGTGGCCATGTTGGGCTGGATCATGCCGGAGCCCTTGGCCATCCCGGCCAGGGTCACTGTTGCGCCGCCGATGGCCACTGTCCGCCGGGCGGTCTTGGGCACCGTGTCGGTGGTCATGATCGCCCGGGCCACCTCCATCCCCAACTCCGGGCTAAGTCCCGCCGCCAGCCGGGGGATGTGCTCGAAGCAGGCCGGGTCGAGCTGCTGGCCGATGACCCCGGTGGAGGAGACCTGCACCAGTTCCTCGTCGATCCCCAGGGCCGAGGCCGCCTTGCCGGCGGCCAGCCGGGCCAGGGCCAGGCCTTGGGCGCCGGTGCAGGCGTTGGCGATCCCGGAGTTGACCAGGATGGCCTGGGCTCGGCCGCTCTTGATCCGCTCTTGATCCAGGAGCACCGGGGCGGCCTTGACCTGGTTGGTGGTGAACACCCCCGCCGCGCTGGCTGGGCGGTCGGCGCAGATCAGCCCCAGATCCAGGCGATCCTTGCCCCGGATCCCCGCCTTCACCGCCCCGAACTTGAAACCGGCCACCCGCAGGTCGCACTCGCCCATTCTCGCCCTCCCTCAGCCCCCGTTAATTACTTGCTCCGTCCGCAGCAGCGCTTGTATTTCTTGCCGCTGCCGCAGGGGCAATCTTCGTTGCGGCCCACCTTGTCGCCGTCTCGGGTCACCGGCTGGTGGGAGGCCGACTCGTCCTCCTCGTCGTTGCGCCGCAGGGGGATGGCCTGCTGTTTGGCCCGCTGGGCGCGGGCCAGTTCCTCGACCTCGTCCTCCCGCACCAGGCGCACCATGAACAGGGTGGAGACGGCCTGCTGCCGGATGGAGTCCATCATCTCCGCGAACATCTCGAAGCCCTCCTTCTTGTACTCGATGAGCGGGTTCTTCTGGCCGTAGCCCCTCAGCCCGATGCCGTCCTTTAGGTGATCCATGTTCAGCAGGTGTTCCTTCCAGTGGTAGTCCGTCACCTGCAACAGGATGACCCGCTCCAGATGGCGCAGGTTTTCCGGGCCGATGGACTCCTCCCGATGCTGGTAGGCCTGGCGCAGGGTCGCCACCAGGGTCGAGGTCAGGGACTCGCGGGTCAGGCCGGGCCGGGTGTCCTCCTCGATGCCGGACGGCAGCCCGAAGCGGGAGTTCATCCGTTCCTCCAGGAGCTGCCAGTGCCACTCCTCGGGCTGGGACTCCTGGTCGCTCACCGTCTCCTGGGCCAGGATCTCCGCCTCCTCGTCCAGCATGGAGAGGATGATCTCCTTGACGTCCTCGCTCTGCAAGACCTCGCGGCGCTGACGGTAGATGACCTCCCGCTGCTTGTTCATCACGTCGTCGTACTCCAGGAGGTGCTTTCTGATGTCGAAGTTGTGGCTCTCCACCTTGCGCTGGGCGTTCTCGATGGCCCGGGTGATCATCGAGTGCTCGATGGGCTCGTCCTCCTCCATCCCTAGGCGGTTCATGATCCCGGCGATGCGGTCGGAGCCGAAGATGCGCAGCAGGTCGTCCTCCAGCGACAGGTAGAAGCGCGACGAGCCAGGGTCGCCCTGACGCCCGGAGCGGCCCCGGAGCTGGTTGTCGATGCGGCGGGACTCGTGGCGGCTGGTGGCCAGGATGTGCAGGCCACCCAGGGCCGCCACCCCCGGTCCCAACTTGATGTCGGTGCCCCGGCCCGCCATGTTGGTGGCGATGGTCACCTTGCCGGTCATTCCGGCCTCGGCGATGATCTCCGCCTCCCGCTCGTGCTGCTTGGCGTTTAGCACCGCGTGCTCGATACCCTCCTTTTTTAACATCTTCGAGATCAGCTCCGAGATGTCGATGCTGATGGTGCCCACCAGCACCGGTCGCCCCTGCCCGTGCATCTCCTTGATCTCTCGCACCACCGCCCGGTACTTGGCGGCGGCGTTTTTATAGATCACGTCGGCGTAGTCGTCGCGGATCATCTTCATGTGGGTGGGGATCATCACCACATCGAGGTTGTAGATCTTCTTGAACTCCACCGCCTCGGTGTCGGCGGTGCCGGTCATGCCGGCGAGCTTCTGGTACATGCGGAAATAGTTCTGGAAGGTGATGGAGGCGAGGGTCTGGTTCTCCTGGGCCACCTTGACCCCCTCCTTGGCCTCCAGGGCCTGGTGCAGGCCGTCGCTGAAACGCCGGCCCGGCATGGTGCGGCCGGTGAACTCATCGACGATCACCACCTCGCCCTCGTGGACGATGTAGTCCACGTCGCGCTTAAAGAGCACGTGCGCCCTCAGGGCCTGGGTTAGGTGATGCAGGTAGTCGATGTTTTTGGGATCGTAGAGGTTGTCGATTTGCAGCAGCCGTTCGCCCAGTTCCACCCCTTCGTCGGTCGTGGCCAGGGTGCGGGCCTTCTCGTCCACCGTGTAGTGCTCATCGAGCTTGAAATGGGTGATGATGAGGTTGACCTTATCGTAAAGGGCGGTGGACATCTCCGCCGGGCCGGAGATGATGAGCGGGGTGCGGGCCTCGTCGATCAGGATGCTATCCACCTCGTCAACGATGGCGTAGAAGAAGTCGCGCTGGCAGAAGTCGGAGAGATCGAACTTCATGTTGTCGCGCAGGTAGTCGAAACCGAACTCGTTGTTGGTGCCGTAGGTGATGTCGGCGTGGTAGGCCTGACGCCGGGCCTCGTCGTCCATGCCGTGCAGGATGGTGTCCACGGTGAGCCCCAGGAAGCGGTAGATCTCGCCCATCCAGGCGGCGTCGCGCCGGGCCAGGTAGTCGTTGACCGTGACCACGTGCACCCCCTTGCCGGCTAGGGCGTTCAGATAGACCGGCAGGGTGGCGACCAGGGTCTTGCCCTCGCCGGTCTTCATCTCGGCGATGCAGCCCTGGTGCAGGATGATGCCGCCGACGAGCTGCACGTCGTAGGCCCGCATCTTGAGCACCCTTTTGCCCGCCTCGCGGGCCACTGCGAAGGCCTCGGGCAGGATGTCGTCCAGGGTGGCGCCCTGAGCCAGGCGTTCCTTGAACTCCCCGGTCTTGGCCCTCAAGCCCTCGTCGTCTAAGGCCTGGATGGCGGGTTCCAGGCGGTTGATCTGGTCGATTGTCGGCCTGATTTTCTTCAATACCCGCTCGTTCTTGCTGCCGAAGACCTTGGTGAGAATGGTGCCAATCATAAGGTGGTGCTCCTAAAAAAATGCCAGGGCCTGGCGTTGACCCTGGGTGATGGCCGTTGGGTTGTTGTCAAGGCTCCCAGACCAGGGCGATCTCGTTGCAGTCCGGGAATTTGGGGCAGTTGATGCAGTCGCTCCACACCTTGTGGGGCAATTCGTTTTTGTCGATCTCCCTGAAGCCCATCTTCTTGAAGAATCCCGGCTGATAGGTCAGGGTGAACACCTGGGAGATGCCAAGCGCCTCGGCCTCTGCCAGGCAGGCCCGCACCAGACTGGTGCCGATGTCTTGCCCCTGGAAGCGTTCCAGCACTGCCAGGGAGCGGATCTCGGCCAGGTTTTCCCAGCAGACGTGCAGGGCCGCCGAGCCGGCCAGGGTCCCGGCCTCCGGGCCGCCGTCCTCGTCGATCACCCAGACCTTGAAGTCGCGGAGCTGATCATACAGGGAACTGAGCGCCCTGCCAAGCAACTTTCCCTGGGCCGCGAAGTGGCTGAGCAGGGCGTGGATGGCCTTGATGTCGGCCATGGTGGCGTTTCGGATCATGGTTTTCTCGGGTAAAAATCTGGACGGCGGCCTTTGATTCAAGGGGCGGGGTAGCGTTTCTGGCTCTCGGCGACCAGGGAGATGAACACCTTGCTCTGCTCGCTGGCCTCTAGTTTGGCCGCCAGGTCGTTGGCCGCGGCCAGGCTGTCGAAGTGGCCCACCATCACCCGGCAGAGGTTGCCGTCCGCGTCCGGTTGCAGGTAGAAGGCGTCGTAGCTGCGCGCCCGCCACTGGGCCACCGCCTTCAGTGCCCGTTGCTCCTCACGGAAGGCCCCCACCTGGATGGCGAAGAACGAGGGGCCGTTGTCGTCCTTCTGGCGGGCCGATTCGTCCGGGGTCTTGGCCGGGGTGGCGTTCGCGGTCTGGTGGGCCGAGGGGGCGGATTCCGCCACCTCGGGTCGGGCCGGGCTCGGAGACGGCGGCCCGTTCTTCAGCAGCTTGGCCGCCGCCCCCATCAGCTCCCGGGGGTCGGTGGACAGGGTGGATTGCAGCCCCGACTGGCCGGTCCACACCCCGAACAGGTACATCCACAAAAAGACGCAGAAGGCGATCACCGCCAGGCCCAGGATGCCGCCGATGCCCAGCTCGATGCGCACCAGGACGTTTTCTTTTGGGGCCTTGCGCGCCATGGGCCGTTTACATGCTCTCCGGGGCCGAGACCCCGATCAGGTTTAAGCCGTTTCTAAGCACGATCCGCAGGCCGTCCACCAGGGCCAGCCGGGCCTGGCTCAAGGAGGCATCCTCGCCCAGCACCCGGTGCCGGTTGTAGTAGCTGTGGAATTGGCCCGCCAGCTCCTGGAGGTAGAAGACCACCCGGTGGGGGGCCAGCTCGCGGGCGGCCTCCAGCACCAGCTCGGGGTAGGCGGACATGGCCTTTAACAGCCCCAGTTCCTCGGGCTCGGTCAAGAGCGCGAGCCGGGCCTGGCTCGGCCCGTCCAGGCCCTTTTCGTCCGCCTGACGTAGGATGCTGCACAGCCGGGCATGGCCGTATTGCACGTAATAGACTGGGTTCTCCTGGCTCTGCTGGGTGGCCAGGGTAAGATCGAACTCCAGTTGGCTGTCGGCCTTGCGCATCAGGAAGAAGAAGCGGGCCACGTCCGCCCCCACCTCGGCGAGCAATTCGTCCACGGTGACGAAGGTGGCCTTACGGGTGGACATCTTGACCTGCTTGCCGTCCCGAAGCAAGGTCACGAACTGGTGCAGCACCACCGTCACCTTGGAGTCGTCGTAGCCCAGGGCCCGGACCCCGGCCAGCACGTCGGGCACGGTGGCGATGTGGTCGGAGCCGAAGATGTTGACCAGCCAGTCGAAACCGCGCTTAAATTTCTCCCGGTGGTAGGCGATGTCCGGCAGCCGGTAGGTGGGCTCGCCGGTGCTCTTGATGATCACCCGGTCTTGATCCAGTCCCAGGGCGGTGGTCTTGAACCACACCGCCCCGTCCTGCTCGTACACCAGGCCCTTGGCCCGCAGCTCGGCCACCACCGCGTCGATATGGCCCTCGTCGTAGAGGGAGTGCTCGTTGTAGTAGTTGTCGAAGTGGATGCCCAGCCGCGTAAGCGTCGCGTTGATGTCGGCGAAGATGGCCCGTTCGGCCTTGACCTTGAAGGGGGCGAGATCGTCTGAGCCGCGCAGCCGGTCGCCCTGCTCGGCCAGGAGTTCTCTCGCGATGTCGATGATGTACTGCCCCTGGTAGCCGTCCTCGGGGAACTGGCCGGGCTCGCCCAGCAGCTCCAGGTAGCGGGCCCGCACCGACTGGGCCAGTACCCGCATCTGGCGGCCGGCGTCGTTGTAGTAGTACTCGCGGGTCACCTGATGGCCGGTGGCGGCGAGCAGCCGGGAGATGGCGTCCCCCAGCACCGCCTGGCGGCCGTGGCCGACGCTCAAGGGGCCGGTGGGGTTGGCGCTCACGAACTCGACCAGCACCCGTTTGCCTGCCCCGGCCTGGCTCTTGCCGAAGCCAGCGTCCTGGGCCGCGATCTCGGAGAGCGTCTCCTGCCAGACCTGCGGCCGGATGAAGAAGTTGACAAAGCCCGGCCCGGCGATCTCCACCCTGTCTAGCAGCGGGCAGCCGTCAAGCAGCTCGACCAACTGAGCGGCCACTGCCCGGGGATTCTGCCGGCTTCGTCCCGCCACCACCAGGGCCAGGTTGGTGGCCAGATCGCCCTGGCCCTCCCGTTTGGGCTGCTCGACGGTGAAGGCGCTTGCCGCCTCCTCGGGCCAGCCATGCCGGGGGACGCCGGCCTGGAAACAGTCGTTTAGTATAGTTTTAAGTCGGGTGCGGATCATGATGGGCTACACATTGAATGATTTATTTTTTCTAAAGCCCATTCATCTGCAAATGCTTTAACCAATGAATCTTCATCTAAATACATTGTATATCTGTTTGTGTTCATTTTTTTTAAATCGGTCATAATTATAGCTTTTGAGCTGCATTTTATTTCAATCTCACATACATCATATTGACTATTAGCTGATTTTACGTCATCGTAAGAAATAAATTCCCATCCGTCACGATATATCATGGGAATCAAATATTCTGATTGTTGGGAAAAATGTCTTTTGCCTGCTTCAACATACCTGCCTGCGTGCCTAAATTCAGGGGTGTAATTGTCTCTACTTAGTATATTCGGTTTAGCATAGATAAAAACCTTCCCATCTTTTTTACTCTCATTAAAATCTTCGCAAGCGAAAAACAATGCAATATAAGGTGAACTTGACCAATCAATTATAGGTGTCGGAAATCCATGATGTCTCAGGTAAGCAAGATATTCAATCTCTGGAAGAGGCCGTAAACCTTCGTCATATTCTTTAAAACTATATGGGTATCCATTCAACGTAGCCTTTCTTTCAAACTTGCGATCTAAAATTGGATTCAATAACGGTTTGTATCTATCTATTAGCCGATAGTAATCACTACATTTAATTGTTTTTTCCCCATGTCGCTCTAATGATGTTTTTATTCCCCACTCATGATTTTTCTGCCCACGATATAAAATGACACGACTATCCATGGGGTTATTTGCGGCCTTGATTTTTTGCAGCTCAGCATTGTATTCATCTATTGTTGAGATCATTTGTCTCCCCGAAGTCACTTCAGAGTACCTTTTGGAGATTATTGATAAAAACTATCAATCTTATGGCGTATCCTACTATTCCTCTCCGTTATCAACATAGATCCTCGGCACCCGGTGGCTGATCGAGGTCAACACCTCGTAGCTGATGGTACCGAGTAGCCTGGCTATATCATCGGCGGTGATTTTTTCGTTCCCCTGGCTACCGATCAGCACCGCCTCTTCGCCGTTGTAGGCCTCGCCGTCGCCCAGGCAGACCACCGTTTGATCCATGCAGATGGTGCCGGCGATCGGATAGCGCCGGCCCCGGATCAGCACCTCGCCCTTGTTGGACAGCCCCCGCGAGTAGCCGTCGCCGTAGCCGATGGGCAGGGTCACGGCCCGGCAGTTCTCAGGCGCGGTCCAGGTGCGGCCGTAACCCACGGTGCTACCCTTTAAGATCACCTTAAAGTACATGATCTTGGCCCGTAGCGACAGGGCGGGCCGCAATTTTGCCTCGGCGGCTGACTGCGCGGAGGGGTGATAGCCGTAGAGCATGATCCCTGGTCGGACCATGTCCAGATGGGTGTCCGCCATCCGGCAGATGGCCGCCGAGTTGGCGATCTGCAACAGGGGCCTTTCCAGTCCGTGCCGGTCGTAGAAGCTCGCCGCCTCCAGGAAGCGCTCCAGTTGCAGGCGCTGGAAGCTCACGTCCTCGCTGTCGGCGGCGGCGAAATGGGAGTAGATGGAGACCACCCGGCAATTTTTTGCCGCCTGGGCCGCCGCCAGCAGCCGGTCGGCGTTTGAGTGGCGGATGCCGATTCGCATCATGCCGGTGTCGATCTTCAAATGGACGCTGGCGGTCTTGCCGTAGAAGCCCGCCGCCTCGTCGATCATGTTCAAGGCCTCGACCGAGGCGACGGTGAAGTCCACCCGGTTCTCGATGAACAGGCCGACCTGGAAGCGGGAAAACGGCCCCGAGGTGATGATCGGGGTGGGGATCCCCGCCTGGCGCAGGGCCAGAGCCTCCTCGACGTAGG
Organism: Deltaproteobacteria bacterium; assembly: GCA_021782655.1. Taxonomy (GTDB): domain Bacteria; phylum Desulfobacterota; class Desulfobulbia; order Desulfobulbales; family VMSU01; genus VMSU01. The sequence goes on along the minus strand of JAJXUT010000043.1, from coordinate 11,194 downwards.
CGGTGCCCAGGTAGTCCACCCCCTGCCGGGCCAGGTGCTCCGCCACCCGGATCAGGCCGTGGCCGTAAGCGTTGGCCTTGACCATGGCGATGATCTTCTTGCCGGGGGCCTTGCGTCTGACCTCCCGCAGGTTGTGGGTGAGGCAGGACAGATCAACGACTGCGGCGGCGCGATGATAGAGATCGGCTACGTCCATTTTGGGAGAGGCGCCAGGTTCAAGGTTTAAGGGGCGGCGGCGAAGGCCACGGCCTGCCGCCAGGGGATGCGGCTGGAGAAGAACATCGCCCAGCCGATGGCGGCGTAGATGAAGCCCACCAAGCCCCAGGGCAGCCCAGAGTGGCGCAACAGCCAGCCCATGAGCATCATCGCCGCAACCAGGCCCCACATCTTAGCGGAATAGACCCCGCCCAGACAGTCGCCGTCCCGCTTGCCCGCTAGCCGGGTGAGATTCCTGCCCGCTGCCCGGTCCAGCATGAAGCGCGACTTGGCGGTGCCCACCGCCAGGGCCGGCAGCAGCAGCCACATCTGCCCAGCCTGGCGCAGGAACAGGCAGCCCCGGATCAACAGGAAAAGCCCCACCAGCGACCAGACCGAGGCCGCGAAGTAGTGGTGGGTGCGAAGCGAGGCCCCTGGCTTCAAGTTCAGGCCCATGCGCCCTCCGAACAAAATTTAAGATGATCTCGCCAAAAGGTAGCCGATGACTAAGCCAAACCGCCCTTCCGACGCCGCAGTTCGGTCTTTTTTGCGACGCCATAACGCCAATGGTAACCTGCCCCGCCACTGAACTAGACGACGCGCAACGCTGCTCCCGGCGGTCAGGTTGACCCAATTGTTGAGCAATGTTTTTAAGGTTCTCCGCTACCCGTGATCAATTGTACCCGGATTGTTGCGAATTCTGGCTATTTTGACAAATTGCCGTAACGTTCCTAGTCTGAACACTATCCAAATTTCAGGGAGTAGCAGCGAGGTGAATTCGAGACAATCACCAGACAGACAACTCGCAGGAAGAAGATAGAGCACTACGCTAGTTGTAAAGTCGAACTGTTTTCCTGTCTTAAAGAGATCAAGGCTGGTTAAGGCGGCGCAAATGCCATACCAGAACAGGCGATTTATCCAGCCGCGGCCTATGTAGAAATAACGGGTGATACCGAAGAATTGGCAGACTAACCCGAACAGAAGGCATGTGCAGATTGTATCGATAGTAAGCTGGAAGGCCATCGCAACCAGATTGCTATTTGTAGCTGTGAGGATAGACAAGAGAGCTTCCGGTGGGTTGCCAGCAAGAAACATACTGCCGACTGGTGTATTACGAAAAGTAAACCAGAAGTAGTTCACCATGCCGAATACAAGCATAAAGCAGAGTGCCGTCGACAGATACAGAGCAAAGAGCTTAATGATATGAGATTTGATTCTACGTAGCTGTCGTTTGCAGGCCGATTTCAACTCATAATGCCGTTGACGCAAATCTGGCATGTAGTATTCGACCAAACCTTGCATGGACTTATGGAGGCTCATTAAAGTTTCTCCTGGATGTCGGTAAGCTCGGGCTGTGCAATATCGATAGCGTAAGATGGTTAAGGCTCATTAGCAACAGATTGACACAAACTATTTTTTGCCGAGTTTGCAAGGCTGTTTGTATCTATGCAGCAATGCAACAGTAAGATGACTATTCTCTCTTATAGAGAAGCATAGCAGCGCCCAACAGTTGATGGTCTCGCAAAAAGGAGCCGATGGGCTAAGCAAAAGGGCCGATATACAAGGCGCGGGGTGTGTTTGGCGAGGAGGTCATACCTGTGGGTATGCCGAACGAGCCAAACCGCCCCGCAACGCCGTAGATCGGTCTTTTTGCGACGCCATCAAATAAAAAGGCCCATCCCCGGCAGGGGACAGGCCTGTTTGCCGCCGCGTAAGCGAGGCGAACCTTAAATCAGGCCTCGCTAACGGTGATGGCGCCCGAGGGGCAGGTCTCGACGCAGGTCTCGCAACCCAGGCACTCGTCAATGTTGACCGGCTCGGCCTTGCCGTCCACCATCTCCAGAACCTGGGCGGGGCAGGCGTTTACGCATTCTTCGTCACCGGTGCACTTGTCTTTATCGATTACTACGTTCCACATGACAACTCCTCCATTTGAAAATTTGAGTGATAGCTTGCTCGGCGGGTCGCCCCACCAGTCAAAAAATCTTGATTACGAATAATGGTGAATTAATGCAAGGCCTTTTTTTTGTCAATAAAAAGTTGGGGCGGCAGCCTGGCAAAAAAGACTGGCCAAGCGGGTGGCGATGGCGTAAAAACAGGGGCGAGGAAGCGACAAAGACCTTAAACTCCAGCGAGGAATGAACGATGAAGAAGCCCAAGACCGCCGGCAGGCACGAGAACAAAAAAGGCCAGGCCTTGCAGTCGGAGCGGGCGATGATCGCCGGGATCATGGAGGGCAGTCCGGAGGCCATCGGGGTGGCGGTAGTCCGTCTGGACTGCGGCTGCCGCAAGATGGCGGCGGTGGACAAAAACGGCGACCCGGCAAGCAAGGTCATCATCTACCGGGACGGCGCCGAGTCGGTATGCGAGCAGTGCCAGGCGGACAACGGCGCCTGGCTCCGGGTGACCTGTGCCTTCATCGATTGGGAGGAGTCGGCGTCGGGGCCCGAGGAGCGGGCGGCCATCGAGCTGAAGGTGCTGGGGCCGTGCCCGGTTCCGCAGTAGGTGGAGCCCTTGCCCGGCCTGGCGCCCCCCGCCTTTCTGCCCACCACCGGCGCCGAACTGAAGGCCCTGGGCCTTGACCAGCTCGATGTCATCCTGGTTAGCGGCGACACCTACATCGACAGCCCCTTCATGGGGGTGGCGGTGATCGGCCGGGTCTTGCAGCGGGCCGGGTTCTCGGTGGGGATCATCGCCCAGCCGGCGGTGGACTCGGAGATCGACATCACCCGGCTGGGCGAGCCGCGGCTCTTCTGGGGGGTGAGCGGCGGCAGTGTCGATTCGCTGGTCGCCAACCGCACCGCCGCCAACAAGCGGCGCAAAAGCGACGACTTTACCCCCGGCGGGGTTAACGACCGGCGTCCAGACCGGGCGGTGATCGCCTATGCCAACCTGATCCGGCGCTTCTTCCGGCACACCCGGCCGATCGTCTTGGGCGGCATCGAGGCCAGCCTGCGCCGTCTGTCCCACTACGATTACTGGGACAACCGCGTCCGCCGTTCCCTCCTCTTCGACGCCAAGGCCGACCTCCTGGTTTACGGCCTGGGGGAGAAGACGGCACTCGCCCTGGCCAGCTATCTGGCCCAGGGCCTCGACTTCCGGGCCATCCCCGGCCTTTGTTATCCGGCGGAGCGTTGCCCGGAAGGCTTCCTGGAACTGCCCGGCCATCAGGAGACGGCCTCCGACCCCGAGGCCCTGGCCCGGATGTTTTCCCTCTTCTATCAGAACCAAGACCCCGTGACCGCCCAGGGTCTGGCCCAACGGCAGGACAGCCGGTTCCTCGTCCATAACCCGCCCAGCCCCCTGCCCAGCCCCGAGGAGCTGGACGGCTTCCACGAGCTGCCCTTCACCCGCTCCGTGCACCCCTACTACCAGCGGCAGGGCCGGGTGGTGGCCCAGGAGACCATTCAGTTCGCCATCACCAGCCACCGGGGCTGTTATGGCGAGTGTAATTTCTGCGCCATCGCCGTCCATCAGGGCCGCACCGTGGTCAGCCGCAGTCCGGCCTCCATCCTCCGGGAGGCCCAGGGGCTCACCCGGCACCCGGACTTCAAGGGTCAGATCACCGATGTCGGCGGCCCCACCGCCAACATGTATGGCTTCGAGTGCGCGAAGAAGCTCACCCAGGGCGCCTGCCGGCACCGGCGCTGCCTGACCCCCACGATCTGCCGGAGCCTGCCGGTGAACCACGCCCCCCAGATCCGGCTGCTCGCCGAGCTAAGTCGCCTGCCGGGGGTGAAGAGGGTGTCGGTGGCCTCCGGCCTCCGCCACGACCTGATCCTGGCGGATAGGATTCAGGGCCTCCCGTATCTTAAGGCGCTCACCGCCCGCCACGTCTCCGGCCAGCTCAAGGTGGCGCCCGAGCACTCCGAGGCCAAGGTGCTGACCCTGATGGGTAAGCCCGGCATCGAACCGCTGTTGGAATTCAAACGCCTGTTTGCCGAATGCTCAAGGGCGGCGGGCAAGGAGCAGTACCTCACCTACTACTTCATCGCCGCCCATCCCGGCTGCGCCAGGGAGGAGATGCTGGCCTTGGCCGCCTTCTGCCGCGAGCGGCTCAAGCTCATCCCCCGTCAGACCCAGATCTTCACCCCCACCCCGTCCACCTATTCCACCCTGATGTACGCGACCGGCCGCGACCCGTTCACCGGCGCCGAAATCTACGTGGAGCGGGAGCCGGCCAAGCGGGAAACGCAGAAGTATATCTTAACCGGCGGCCAGGTGCGGCCGAGCGGCAAAAAAAGGAAATAACCAGGGGTGATTTGGGGGGATAGGCAGTGTTGTCCGGTTAAGGAATAGCATCACGCAATTTGTGGTGCTATCGTTCATGGAATCCCCCTCAATCCCCCTTTTTCAAAGGGGGAGGCAGTCTCTGGTTAGCTTCCTCCCCCCTTGAAAAAGGGGGCCAGGGGGGATTTTTAATGTTCGGGCGGAAGATGCAATTCCCTAACCGGACAACGCTGGGGGATAGGTGAGGTTTAGCCGTCGGCGAATTTCTGTTTCATCAGGAGGATCTGGTCGAGACAGCCCAGGAAGCTGTCCAGGAGCCCCGGGTCGAAGTGGCTGCCCCGGCCCTCCTTGAGGATGGCTAGGGCCTCCTCGACCGGCATGGCGGCCTTGTAAACCCGGTGGCTGGTCAAGGCGTCGAAGACGTCGCAGATGGCGGTGATTCGGCCCGGCAGGGGGATGTCGCGGCCCTTTAGCCCCTGGGGGTAGCCGGTGCCGTCGAAGCGTTCGTGGTGGGTGTGGGCGATCACCGCCCCCATGAGCAGGAGCGGCGAACGGGAGTCTTCCAGGATGCGGTAGCCGATGTCGGCGTGGGTCTTGATGACGCCGAACTCCTCGGCGGTCAAGGCCCCGGGCTTGAGGAGGATGGCGTCCGGGATGCCGATCTTGCCCACGTCGTGCAGCAGGCTCGCCACCCGCATCTGTTCGCAGAAGTCCTCGTCGAACCCGGCCCGCTGGCAAAGGATGCCGGCGTAGGCCCCGATGCGCAGGGTGTGCTGGGCGGTTTCGTTGTCCCTGAACTCCGCCGCCTTGGCCAGGCGGTAGATGGTTTCCTCCCGCGCCTCCCGACTCTCGCTCTCGGCCTCCATCAGCTTCTTGGTCCGCTCCTGGACCATCAGCTCCAGTTCCTTGCTGTACTTGCGGTTGTTGATCTCCAGCTCCCGGCGGCGAATGGCGTTGGCGATGCTGATCAACAGCTCGTTTTTGCCAAAGGGCTTGATGATGTAGCCGTAGGCCCCCATCTCCAGGGTATGCACCGCCACCCCCCGATCGTCCACCGCCGTCACCATGACCACCGCCATGTCCTCGTCTAAGCGCACCGCCTCGGCCAGCAGGTCGAGGCCGGTGCGGCCCGGCATGTTGATGTCGGAGATCAGGAGCGAGAAGCGCCGTTCTTGCAAAAGGGCCAGGGCCTCGTCCACCCCGGCGGCGGTCTCGCACTCGTAGCCATACTGGTTGAGGATCTGGGCGATAAGGCCCCGGATCGGGCCCTCGTCGTCAACGATCAAGACGCGGTGGGTGGTCTTTTTGCTCATGGTTTTCCTCTCCTGGCCTAACTAAAGGCAGGATACAGGAGCGGCGGGAGAGGGGCAATTTTTTTATTACTTTCGGCGCTCAAAAAAAAATCTTGCCCCCCTCGCCGGTTTGGGGCATAGATTGAGGCTGCTGTTCCGGTGTCCGTTCGCGGACACAATAGGGAATCCCGTGCAAATCGGGAACGGGCCCGCCGCTGTAACCTCCAGTGCCTTCGGGCGCGACCGCAAGCCAACCATGCCACTGTCTTAGCCTCGCGGCGGACGGGAAGGCGGCTTGCCGGGGAGGGAGTCAGAAGACCTGCCGGAATCAGATGGCCGCGCTCCTCGTGGTGAGGGACTGCGGCCGGTCGGTATTGGTGGGTATCAGGGACATCCCCAAGCCATTTTCATCAATGGTCTTGGGGATTTTTTTTGCCCGGGCCGCAAGCAAAAGGAGCGTCGCGATGAGTATCAACACCGAGGATAGGGAGCTGGCCTACGCCAAACAGGGAGTCCTGGCCACCAGGAACTGGGACTGTTTCCAACGTCTGATCCGCTTGGCCCTGCGGTCTGGAGGCGGCAGGGGGGATGGGGACGGAGAGACGACGGGTGGCCGCCGTCCGGGCCGGGGGCCGGCGATGGCCGTGGCCCTTCTCTTGGCCTTGCTGCTGGCCGGGAGCTGGGGAACGGCCCCGGCCCAGGCCAAGACCCGCACCTTGAAGACGGGGCCGGCGATTGTGATTGTCGCCTTCGGCACCACCACCGAGGCCCACCAGACCTACGACTTCTTCGAGGCCCAGTTGCGGCGTGAGCTGTCGGCGGAGTGGCGGCAGGCGCCCATCGTCTGGGCCTACACCTCCTCGATCGTCCGGGAGTTGGTGAACAAGAAGTTCGCTGCCGAGGGCAACCCCAAGCGTTATTTAAGTGTCAGTCAGACCCTGGCCGACCTTCAGGATCAGGGGTATCGCCAGGTGGCGGTGCAGTCGCTGCACATCTTCCCCGGCCAGGAGTACGACGAGATGGTGCGCGAGATCCAAGCCTTCCGCGGCCTGGGGATGCGGATCGAATATGGCGGCTCCCTGCTGCACCGCTGGGACAGCCTGTTTGCCAGCGTCAAGATCGTCTCCGCCAATTTTCTGCCCCAGCAGGACGGCTGCACCATCGTGGTCACCCACGGCACCCCGGAGACCGCCGCCAGCGATAACCTCACCTACCTGGGGCTGGATCGGCACGTCTCCACCAGCTATCCGGGGACCCGCATCGGCACGGTCGAGGGGATCATTCCCAGCCAGGAGGTGCTGGCCTGGGCCAAGACCTGCAAGCCGGCCCGGGTGCGGCTGGTGCCCTTCATGTACGTGGCCGGCGACCACATCATGCACGACATCATGGGCGAGGTGCCGAACCGGGAGGGCGAGCCATCCTGGGCCATGGAGCTTAAGGCCGCCGGGATCAAGGTGGATTCGGTGACCACCGAGGAGCAGGGCCGCAAGGTGTTCAAGGGCCTGGGCCTCTATCCCGAGATCAACCACATCTTTATCGAGGAGTTGATCAACAGCCTAAAACGCCTGCAACAGTAACCGAAACGGGACGATTAACCGCGCCGGTTATCTCCGTCGTCGTTAATCGTCCCTTCCCCGCCGCCTAGGCCAGCCGCTGCCTCTCCACCAGCCGGGCGAACACCCCGCCTCTCTCCACCAGCTCCTGGTAGTTGCCCTCCTCGATCAGGCGTCCGTCCCGCAAGACCACGATCCGGTCGGCGTCCCGGATGGTGGATAGCCGGTGGGCGATCAGGATGCTGGTCCGGCCCCTGGCCGTGGCCCGGATGGCCCGTTCCACCAAGGCCTCGGTCAGGGAGTCGATGTTGGCGGTGGCCTCGTCGAGGATCAACAGCCCAGGGTTTTTGAGTAGCACACGGGCCAGGGCCAGCAACTGTTTCTGGCCGGTGGACAGCTCGTGGCCGCCCTCGCCGATGGTGGTGTCCAGACCCTGGGGCAGACGTTTGGCCACCTCGCGCAACTGGGCCTTGGCCACCACCTCCGCCAGCCGTTCTTCCGGGATGGTTTCTCCCAGGCAGAGGTTGTCCTTAAGGGTGCCGGGGACGAGCAGCACCTCCTGCATCACCAGGCCGATTTGCCCCCGCAGCCAGGCGAGATCGAATTCGGCGAGCGGATGTCCGTCCAGGGTGATCAGGCCCTGGTTCGGGTCGTAGAGCCGTTCGATCAGGTTGACGATGGTGCTTTTCCCGGCCCCGGTGGGCCCGACGATGGCCACCGTCTCCCCGGCCCGGATGTTAAGGTTAAGGCCCTTTAGCACCGGCTCCTTCTCGCTGTAGGCGAAATCCACCCCCCGCATCTCCACCTGGCCCGCGAGTCTGGGCAGCCGCAGTTCCCCGCCGGTTAGGGCCGGGGCCAGGTCGAGTAACTGAAAGATCCGCTCCGCCGAGGCCATGGCCGACTGGATGATGGAGAACTTTTCCGACATCTCCCGCACCGGCCTAAAAAAGAGGCGCATGTAGGAGATGAAGGCGGCCAGCTCGCCCAGTGACAACTCCCGGCGCAGGACGAGTCCGCCGCCGTACCAGATAATCAGGGCGATGGCGGTGGAGGAGAGCACCTCGACCAAGGGCACGAAGATGGAAAACAGTCGGATCTGGCGCAGGTTCTTGGCCAGGTAGTCGTCGTTCTGGGTCTGGAAACTGGCCAGGGTGTCGGCCTCCCGCCGGAAGTGCTGGATCAGACCCATGCCGGAAAGCGACTCTTGCAGGAAGGCGTTCAGCCCCGCCAGACGGGTGCGGATGGCCCGGAAGGCGTTCCGTGCCAGGCGACTGAAGACCGTTAGGTTGATGGCGATCAAGGGGGTCAGGGCCGCCATCAGCAGGGCGAGCCGCCAGTTCATCGCCGCCAGGATGCCCAGGATGGCCACGAACTGCACCCCGTCGTTGAACAGGGTGACCACCACCGAGGTGAACATCTCGTTCATGTTCTGGATGTCGTTGGTCAGGCGGGTGACCAGCTTGCCCGCCGGGTTGGCGTTGAAGAAGGCCAGTTCCTGTTGCAGCAGGTGGACGAAGAGCCGCTGCCGCAGGCGGTGCATGATGTTCTGGCCCAGCCACTCCAGCAGCGTCACCTGCAGGAAGTTGGCCGCGAAACCCAGCCCGGCCAGGAGCAGAAAGGCGAGAGTGAGATGCGAGAGCCCGGCCAGCCGCGCCGCCCGGCCTAGGGTGTTGCCGACGATGTAGCGGTCGATGGCGATCCGGGTCAGATAGGGCAGGGCCAGACCGGCGCCGATGACGGTCAGGGAGAGGACGATGGCCAGGGCGATCCCTAAGGTGTGGGGGGCCGCGTAGTGCATGATTCGCCGCCAGAGCCGTGCGTCCCGCACCTCGCCCAGCGAGTCCTCCTCGAAAAAACCGAAATTAGGCTGCATGGGCCGCCTCCCCCTTTCCCGCCGCCCCGGCGGGCTCGGACTGGGCCCGATACACCGCCTGGAAATAATCGTTATCCGCTAAAAGCTCCGCCGCCGTCCCCAAGCCGTTTATTTTTCCCGCCTTAAGCACCGCGATCCTATCGGCCCCAGTCAGTTGCGCCAGCCGGTGGCTGACCATCAGCACCAGCCGGCCCTGGGCGGCATAATCGGCGATGGCCGCGATTATCAGGCGCTCGGCGCCGCCGTCCACCGCCGACAGGCCGTCGTCGATGATCAGGATGGGGACGCGGGTGATGAGCGCCCTGGCCAGGGAGAGCCGCTGCCGTTGGCCGCCGGACAGGGTCACTCCTCGTTCTCCGATTTTGCTCTGATAGCCCGTGGCAAAGGCCATGATCTCCTCGTGGAGGCCCACCGCCCTGGCCGCCCCCTCGATCTCCTCCGCCCGGGCTCCGGGCCGGCCAAAGGCGATGTTGGCGGCGATGCTGTCGGCGAACAGGAAGGGCTCCTGAGGGGCGTAGGCCACCTGTTGTCGGTAGCTGTCGAGGTCCAAGCGGTTGATGTCACCGCCGTTGACCAAGATTGTCCCCTCGGGCGCCGGGTAGATCTGGGCCAGGAGGTGGCAGAGGCTGCTCTTGCCGGCCCCGGTGGGGCCTATCAGGCCCAGGATGCCGGGTCGCAGGGAGAGCGTTATGCCGGTCAGCACCGGCCTGGATTCGTCGGGATAGGTAAAGGTAAGCCCTTGCAATTCCAGGGCTTCGATCTTGCGTGGGCAGGACAGGCCGCCCCGGCGGATCATGGCCGGGCGTGCCTCGAACACCGCCTCCAGGCGCGAGAGTGAGGTCAGGCCCCGCTGGAAGAGGTTCACCACCCAGCCGATGGCCATCATCGGCCAGATCATGATGAACAGGTAACTGATGAAGGCCACCAGGTCGCCGATGGTGATCGCCCCGCCCACCGCCAGCCGCCCGCCGACCACCACCACCAGCAGCAGGCTGATATTGGCCACCAGTCCGGAGACCGGGAATAACAGCCCCTGGATGGCCGCCACCTTGAGGCTGCAGTTGACGTAATCGCGGCCGGTGCGGTCGAAACGCGCCGCCCAGTCGTCCTCCCGGACGGCGATCTTCACCAGCCGAATGGCGTTGATGGCGCTTCTAGCCTGCTCGGTCAGGCGGGAGAAGGTCTCCTGCACGGTGGTGAAACTTTGGTGCAGCCGGGAGGAGAGCAGCTTGGTGAGCAGCGCCAGGGCTGGCAGTGGGCTTAGGGCAATCAGGGTGAGATGGGGGTTGATGTAGAGCATGAAGACCAGCACCGCCCCGGTCATCACCACGCTGTCGATCAACGAGATCAGCCCCATGCCGGCGGCCATCTGCACCGCCGTCAGGTCGTTGCTGGACAGGGCCATCAGCTCGCCGGCCGGGTGACGCTGGAAGAAGGCCCGGTCCAAGGTGAGCAGGTGGGCGAAGAAGCGTTCCCGCAGGTCGCGTTCCAGACGCCGCGAGACGCCTAAGATCAGGTTGCGCCAGACGAAGCGGAAGACGGCGATGGCGACGGCCAGGGCGACGATCGTCATCCCCTGGCGGAGGAGCAGCGCCCGGCTGCTTTCCCCGGCGCTAAGGGAGTCGATGCTGGCCTTGATCACCCTGGGGATGAAGAGCTGGCAGAGATCGACGGCCATCAGGGCCAGTACCCCGCCGGCGATCTTGAGCCAGTACCGCCGCCAGAGGGGGATGATCAGGGCCAGGGCGTGGCGGGTTGTCGAGGCGGGCTGGCTTAAGGCTGAGGAGTTCATCAGGCCGCCCGCCTCGCGGTGCCACTTGGTGGTAGCGATCGGCGGAGCGTGGTCTTGGGAGATGGCCCTTCTGCCCACAATGTTATATTCTCATTCACCTGCTATTTACCCCTTGACAAACGCTATTGGGCATGGAATTTTTGGTATTGTTAAATTGGTATAGATATGGTAGTCTCCCTATGGCGTTGTTGCCAATACAGGAGGAATTGCCATGGCTATCTGCCCTAAATGCGGCTGCGAAAAATGTGTAAAAGATGGT
>JAJXUT010000042.1 GCA_021782655.1 Deltaproteobacteria bacterium | reverse complement strand
TTTCTGACCTTCGTCCAGGGCGGCCAAACCTTGCTGTTCACCGCCGCCCGGGACGAGCTGGAAAAGTCCCTGATCGTCAACTCGATCGGCCGCAAGTGGGAGCTGACCTTCACCACCCTGGTACTGTTCGGCGGTGCCCTGTTCGCCGCCTTCCCGCTCTTCTACGCCACCAGCTTCGGCGGCGCCTATTGGGTGTGGATGCTGATCCTCTTCACCTTCATTGGCCAGGCGGTGAGCTTCGAGTACCGGAGCAAGCCCGGCAATCTGCTGGGCGCCAAGACCTACGAGGTGTTTATGTTCATCAACGGCAGCCTGGGGCTGCTCTTGATCGGGGCGGCGGTGGGCACCTTCTTCACCGGCGCTAGCTTTGTGCTCAACACCTACCACTCGGTGGCCTGGCAGACCCCGTTCCATGGCCTGGAGGCGGCCCGCAATCCCTTCAACCTGGCCCTGGGCCTGTTTCTGGTCTTCCTGGCCCGGACCTTAGGGGCACTATACTTGGTCAACAACCTCGACCACCCGCCCCTGACCGGGCGCTGCCGCCGGGCGGCCTGGAACAACTTTCTCTGTTCCCTGCCCTTTCTGCTCTGGGTCTTGGCCAGCCTGCTGACCATGAAAGGCTTCGCGGTCGATCCCGCCACCGGCCAGGTAAGCATGGAGGCCGGCAAGTACCTGCATAATCTCCTGGCCATGCCGATGGTGGCGCTGCTGTTGCTGGCCGGGCTTTCGGGGGTGATCTGGGGGGTGATCTCGGTTTATTTCCTCAACCAGGACGGCGGCATCTGGTTTGCCGGTCTGGGTACGGTGCTGGTGGGGCTCGCCCTGTTCTCGCTCGCCGGCTACCATGACACCGCCTTCTACCCCTCGGTGAGCGACCTGCAATCGAGCCTGACCATCCACAACGCCTCCAGCAGCCACTACACCCTAACCGCCATGACCTACGTCGCCCTGGCCGTGCCCCTGGTGGTGGCCTACATCTGGTACGTTTGGCGGCAGATGGACGCGAAAAGGCTGTCGCCCGCCGAGATGAAGGGCGAGTACGCCAAGGAACTTTACTGAGGGCCAGGATCTCGCCCCGTCCCGGTAGTTAAAAACCATCCGGCCCCCGTATCGCGGGGGCACCAAATCTTGGGAGGATATCAAGATGGTCGTTTTGATGCTGATCGGCTGGCTGGCCACCATCGCTGTCTCTTACTACGCTGCGGGCGCGCTCCTCAAGCGGCTAGACTTGTGGTAGCGTAAGGCCTGGATTAACGCCTTTTTATGCTGTCGCCGTGAGGGGGAGGAAGGCATCGTCTTTCTCCCCCGTGATTTTTGGCGAAGACATCAGTGAAGGATGGACAATTTGTCACGGAGGGATATTTTTCTTGACCGCCAAGGCGCCTTGTCCGCATACTTAAAAACATGACGCCCGCCGCTCCCGCCTCGCCCCCCAAGATTCTGATTGTCGACGACCATCCCGCCACCCGCAGGCTGCTGGAGGAGGTGTTGGGTCAGGAGTACGCCGTGGTCCTGGCCCGCACCGGCGAGGAGGCCCTCTCCCGGCTCAAGGCCTGCCCGGACATTGACCTGGTGCTGCTTGACGTGGTCATGCCCGGGATAAATGGCTACCAGGTCTGCCAGGCGATCCGGCAGGATGCCGCCACCCGCGATCTGCCGGTGGTCTTCCTGACCGTGCTGGACGAGGCCCACGACGAGGCCCGGGGGTTCGAGGCGGGGGTGACCGACTACATCGTCAAGCCTATCAGCCGTCTGCGGCTTTTGGCCAGGGTCAGGAATCAACTGGCGGTGCGTCAGAAACAGCGAGAGCTGGAGTTGAGGAACCTGGAGTTGATGCAGGCCTTAGATCAGATCAAGACCCTGCACGGTATCCTGCCCATCTGCTCCTTCTGCAAGCAGATCCGCAACGATCAGGGGGCCTGGCAGTTACTGGAGGAGTACATCCAATCCCACTCGGATACCCAGTTCAGCCACAGCGTCTGCCCCAAATGCGCCAAGGAGCATTACCCGGAACTCTTCTAGCGACACTACCTTGGCGCTGACAACCTCTCGCCTTAAAAACGTCCGCAGCCAGGAGTAAGCGATGAAAGTTGACCTGGGCCCCATCACCCGCATCGAGGGCCATCTAAACGTTCGCACCACCATCGACAATGGGGTGGTGACCGAGGCCCAGTGCATGTCGGAGATGTTCCGGGGGTTCGAGATCTTCCTCAAGGGCCGCGATCCCTTGGATGCCCAGCAGATCACCCAGCGCATCTGCGGCGTCTGCCCCTACGCCCACGCCATCGCCTCCTCGTATGCCCAGGAAAACGCCTATAAGATCCAGGCCCCGGCCAACGGGCGGATCCTGCACAACTTAATTCAAGGCGCCAATCACCTCTACGATTGCCTGCTACACTTCTACCAGCTCTCGGCGCTCGATTTCGTCGATATCACCGCCATCCTGAAGTACACCGGCAGGGATGAGGAGCTTCTTGCCGTCAAACAGTGGGTGCAGGCCGAGTTGTCCCGGAAGAAGGCCTTTCCCGCCGCCCCTTTTCTGCCTAGGCTCTCCGGGCAATATATCAGCGATACCGAGATCAACATCGGGGCCTTGAAGCACTATCTGGAGGCCATGACCATGGAGAGGAAGGCCAACCAGGCGGCGGCCATCTTCGGCGGCAAATTTCCCCACTCGACGGCCATCTTTCCCGGCGGCTGCACTCAGGAGGCGCGCATAGATCTCATCGCCGCCTATCAGGCGTTGATCCGGGAGGTGCGGGACTTCATCCACGACAAGTATATCCCCGACGTGGTGGCGGTGGCGGGATTGTTTCCGGAATACTGGAAGATCGGGGTCAGCCGAGGCGGCTTCCTTTCTTACGGTCTCCTGCCCTTCACCCCCGACCAGAAGGGTAGGCAACTGTTCGTCGGCGGGGCGCTGTTGGACGGCCAGGTGACGCCGGTCGATTTCGGCCAGATCACCCAGGACGTGAAATTCGCCCGTTACTCCTCGGCCAGCGGCCGGACGGTTCGGGATTCGGAGATCACCCCCGCCGCCGGCAAGGAGGGGGCCTACACCTGGAGCAAGGCCCCGCGCTACGGCGGGAAGATGATGGAGGTCGGGCCGGCGGCCCGGGTGCTGGTCGATTATCAGCAGGGAAACAATCCGGATTTGAAGGCGCTTGTGGACAAGTGCGCCGGTCAGGCCCAGATCACCCCCCAGGAGCTTAACTCCGTGCTGGGCCGGCACCTGTGCCGCGCCCTGCAGGCGGCGGTGATCGCCGATTTCTTGCTGGCGGAGACGGAGCGGCTTGATCCCGGTGCCCCCACCATGGCCGAGCTGGCCATCCCGGAAAGCGGCGAGGGCTTCGGGGCGACCGAGGCCTCCCGCGGCGCCCTGTTGCACTACCTCCAGATCGAAAAGGGCAAGATCGCCAAGTACGAATGCGTGGTGCCCACCACCTGGAACGCCTCCCCCCGCGACGACCAGGGCCAGCCGGGGGCCATGGAGTCGGCCCTGATCGGCACCAAGGTGGCGACGCCGGAGGAGCAGATCGAATCGGTAAGGGTCGTGCACTCCTTTGACCCCTGCATCGCCTGCGCGGTGCACTGACGCCAGTCACCGGCCCCTTGGGGCACCTATTTTGATCGAGGATAACTAGCCATGATCCATCGTCGGGATTTTATTAAATTCGCCGCCACCCTGGCCGCGGTTTTCGGCGTTGACGCCCTGCCGGAGCCGGTGTGGGCGGCCTTGAAAAAAATCGACCCCGAAGCGGTGCCCAAGCTGATCTACCTGCAAGGGCTGTCCTGCACCGGCTGTTCGATCTCGCTGTTGCAGGCGGTGGCGCCGTCGCCGCTGACCATGATCACCAAATATTCCCAGCTTGCCTTTCACGCCGACCTCTCCGCCATCTCCGGAGCCAAGGCCTTGGATTTGGTGGAGAAGTATCTGTCAGGCCAGGCGGGGGAGTATTTCCTGGCCGTGGAGGGCGCCATTCCCGAGGCGATGCCCGAGGCCTGCTACCTGGGCGACAAGCCCTTCGCCCACTACCTGGAACAGGCGGCCAAGACCATGAGCGGCGCCGTTGCCGTCGGCGCCTGCGCCTGCGACGGCGGTATCCCCGCCGCCGAGGGCAACCCCACCGGCGCCATTGGCTTAAAGGAGTTCTACCGCAAACGCAACTTAACCGGCAAGCTGGTGATCAACGTCCGGGGCTGCTCGGTGCATCCCGATTGGGTCTGGTACACCATCATCAACCTGGTGAAGATCGGGGCGCCGGAGCTGGTCAACGATGCGCCTAAGCTCTTCTTCAGCCGCAAGGTGCATGAAAGCTGCCCCCGCTATCACGATTTTCAGGAGGAAGTCTTCGCCAAGAAGCTCGGCGACCGGGGCTGCCTGTTCAAGCTCGGCTGCCAGGGGCCGGACACCTATGCCGACTGCCCGACCCGCTGGTGGAACGGGGGGCGCACCTGGTGCATCGACAGCAACGCCCCGTGCATCGGCTGTGCCTCGCCCAGTTTCGCCCGGAGCAAGGACTTTCCCTTCTACCGGATTGGCGAAGCCAATAAATGATGGCGTCGCAAAAAGGCCGATCTACTGCGTTGCGGGGCGGTTTGGCGAGTTCGGCATACCATATGTATGGCCTCACTCGCCAAACACACCCCGCGCCTTGTATATCGGACCTTTTGCTTAGCCATCGGCTACCGTAATCTCCCCAAGGAGCGCCCATGCTCAGCAATCTCACCTCCGCCTCCAACTATTCGGTAAGCAAGCGGCTAATGATTCTGGTCAATGCCGTGCTCACCCTGATCTTGGTGGGCGGGGCATTTTTTATCAGCAGCTATATGCAGGGCCGGATGACGGAAAGCGCCATCGACTCGGTGCACACCCTGTTCAACTCCTTCCAGGAGGGGGTGAAGGGTTCCCTGGAGCGGGGGCAGATGCAGAGCTTCAAGTTGTTGCTGGTACAGCAGCGGGACATCAAGGGGGTGATCGACGCCTCCCTCTACGACCAGCAGGGGAAGATCAACCTCTCCTCCACCGAGGGCGGGGATCCCAAGACCATGCTGCCCGAGGAGATCAAGGGCTACCTCCTGGCCACCAGGAAGACCTTTGAAACCATTCAGGGGCAAACCATCCGTCTGGTGGCCCCGCAACTGGTGGTCGCGGATTGCGTGCGTTGTCACCAGACCTGGCGGGTGGGCGAGATCGGCGGCAGCCTTTCCCTGACCTTCGACCTCAGCCCCCTCTACCGTACCGTCCATCGGCTGCAACTGTTCCTGGCGGTGGGCTGTCTGGTGCTCCTGGTCATCACTAGCGCCGGCATCACCCTGATCATGCAACGCCTGGTGACCAGACCGGTAAACCAGATCATCGACGGCCTGACCGCCAGTGTCACCATGCTGGCGGCGGTGGCTGGTCAGGCCGCGACTTCCAGTCAGTCGCTAGCAGAGAGGACCTCGCAGCAGGCGGCCTCCCTGGAGGAGACCAGCGCCTCGATCGAGGAGATCTCGGCCATGACCATGCGTAACGCCGAAAACGCCAGCTCCGCCAACCGGCTGATGGAGGAGGCCAAACAGATCATGACCAACGCCAATCAGGCCATGGATCAGTTGACTCAGGCCATGTCCGTCATTGCCAAGGCCAACACCGAGACCTCGAAGATCATCAAGACCATCGACGAGATCGCCTTCCAGACCAACCTTCTGGCCCTAAACGCGGCGGTGGAGGCGGCCCGGGCCGGCGAGGCGGGGGCGGGTTTCGCGGTGGTGGCGGACGAGGTGCGCAATCTGGCCCTGCGGGCTGCGGACGCGGCCCGCAACACCGCCCAGCTCTTGGAGGACACCAACACCAAGGTGGCCAGCGGGGTGGAGATGGTGCGGGTGACGGATGGAGCCTTCAAGCAGGCGGCGGAGCAGACCCAGAAGACCGGCGCCCTCCTGACCGAGATCACCACCTCGTCCAAGGAGCAGTCGATTGGCATCAGCCAGGTGGCCAAGGCGGTGCAGGAGTTAGACGAGGTGACCCAGCACAACGCGGCGGACGCCGATCAGGACTCCCAAATCGCCTCCGACATGGAGCAGCAGTCGCAGCGGCTGGGGACTTACGTCCACGACCTGGTGCGGCTGGTCAAGGGTTCGGCTTAGGTTTGATGGCGTCGCAAAAAGACCGATCTACTGCGTTGCGGGGCGGTTTGTATGCCGGCCCTTTTGCTTAGCCATCGGTTTTGCGAGACCATCAGGTTTGATGGCGTCGTAAAAGTTCGAATCTACTGCGGTGCGGTCGGGGAGTGTTGGTTTAGGAGGCGTCAGGCGGCGGCGGGGGCAATCAGGTCTAGGGCCAGCAGCCGGGCGATGACCTCGCTTAAGGGCAGGCCGACCACGTTGCTGTAGGAGCCGGAGATTGTCTCTACCATGAAGCCGGCCAGGGACTGGATGCCGTAGGCCCCGGCCTTGTCTAGGGGGTCGCCGGTGCGGACGTAGGCGTCGATCATCGCCGGGGTCAGGGGGGAGAAACGCACCTCGGTTTTGACTGCCTGGGAGTGGATCTGCTCCGGGCTCCGGGGGCTGGTCCTGGTCAGGCAGAAACCGGTCCACACCTCGTGTCTCCGTCCGGCGAGCCGGGCGAGCATCCGCCGCGCCTCCGGGGGATCGGCGGGCTTGCCTAGAATTTCCCCCTCCAGCACCACCGCCGTGTCGGCGGCCAGCGTCCAGGCCCCCGGATGGCGGCCCGCCACGATGGCCGCCTTGTCCCGCGCCACCCGGAGCACGAAATCCGCCGGCCTCTCCCCCGGCGTCACCCGTTCATCGGCCTGGGCGGCGTCGATGGTGAAGTCGAGGCCGAGTTCGGCCAGCATTACCCGCCGCCTAGGCGAGGCCGAGGCCAGGATCAGGGGAACGACAGTCTTAAAGCAACAAGGGCCGGGACGGTCCGGCATGGCTAGGCCCGGATGGCGTAGCCGCCGTCCACCACGATGGTCTGGCCGCTGATCATCTTGGCCAAGTCGCTGCACAAAAAGAGACAGACGTCGGCCACGTCTTCCGGGGTGGTTAGGCGACCCAGGGGGGTGCGGGCCAGGGCCATGTCGAGAATGGTCTGCCGGTTGGGGAATTTCTTGAGCGCCTCGGTGTCCACCGCCCCGGCGCTGATGGTGTTGACGTTGATTCCCTTGGGGCCGAGCTCTACCGCCATGTGCCGCACCAGGGACTCTAGGGCGGCCTTGGAGGCCCCCACTGCGGTGTAGTTTTCCACCGCCCGCACCGAGCCCAGGCTTGATACCGCTATGATCCGGGCCCCGGCCTCCATAAGGGGCACCGCCTGCTGGGCCAGGGTCAGAAGGGCCCGGGCGTTGATGTCCATGGCCCAGTTCCAGTGCCGGGCGTCCAGTTCCATCAGCGGCTTGAGCACCCCGGAGGCGGCGTTGCTGACCAAAAAATCCACCCGTCCGTACTCCGCCTTGATCGTCTCCAGCATGGCCCGCACATGCCCATCGTCGGCCACATTGGCCTTGACCACCACGCAGCGCGCCCCCTTGGATTCGATCAGATGGGCCGTTTCCTCGGCGTCGGCCCGGTGCCGGATATAGTTCACCACCTGATCGACACCCTGCTCGGCCAGCCGGATGGCGATCGCCCGGCCAATGCCCCTGGAGCTACCGGTGACCAGGGCCACCTTTCCCCGCAAATCAAACATACTTCCTCCACCCTCGGCCGGGGTCTTCCGGCCTCTCGCCGCCGGCGGCTGGTCGGCGGCCAAAATTAGGTATTGTTGGGCCGTCCGCCATTCGCCACTGTTTTTCTCTCCGCTTCGGACGGGCCGATGCCCCCCTGAAGTCGGCTAATCAACATACCGTTTCAAAAACTTTTTTCAAGAGCCGAACCGATTAGGCGCTGTTTTTTTTGACATTCCGCCAATTATTTGATCAAGATAGCCAAGTGCCGAGGAGGCGGCCCTTGGCCGGCGGCCCCGGCGCTTGCTGGTCAGGGGGCACTTTGGAGGGCTTGGGCATGAAATTTGCTAAAATAAGGGTCGCAAGTATAATTATTTAATAACAACCGATAGTTATATCTGGGCCGCCCAGGTGAGAATTCCAACCGGAGACTAAGGACATGGCAGCGGAAGAGGACAAGGGGACGGGAGACAAACCCAAGAAGAAGGGGCTGATGCTGGCCGTGGTCGGGGTGCTGGTGCTGGCGGTGGCCGGTGGGGGCGGGTTTTTCGCCTACAAGAAGTTTCTGGCCCCCAAACCGACGGTCAGCGCCGAGGACCAGGTCAAGAAGGAGCCACCGGAGAAGGAGGGCGAGATCTTCCCCCTTGAGCCCTTCGTGGTCAATCTGGCCGACCCCAAGGGCAAGCGCTACCTAAAGTTGCAGATCAGCCTGGAGCTGGTGCCGCCCGCCACCAAGGACAAGGTGGACAAGGAGGTGCCCAAGATGCGCGATATGGCGATCATGATCCTGACCAGCCTCTCCTTTGACGACGTCATGACCCCGGAGGGCAAGATCAGGCTGCGCGACGAGCTCCTGGAGCGCTTCAACCTCATTCTCCGGCCTTACCGGGTCAAGGAGATCTACTTCACCGACTTCGTGATCCAGTAACCCCATTAAGGGCCAATCCAGAGACCGGCATGGAACAGATACTTAGCCAGGACGAGGTCGATGCCCTACTTAAGGGCATCTCCGGGGGAGAGATCGAGGAGCCGGAGACGGTCGCCGAGGCGTCGGTCGCTCATTCCACCTACGATTTTAGCCGCCAGCAGGGCATCTCCCAGCTCAAGATGCCGGCGATGGACGTCATCAACGACGCCTTTCTCCGGGCGATGCGCAACTCGCTGGCCAACAGCCTGCGCCGGATTATCGACATCACCGCCGTGCCCATGGAGCTGGAGCGGTTCGGGGCCTTTGTCCGCACCCTGCCGGTGCCCAGCAGCCTGCAGCTCTTCAAGATGGAGCCCTTCCGGGGCAACGCCCTGTTCGTGCTGGAGCCCAAGCTGGTCTTCGCCCTGGTCGAGACCTTTCTCGGCGGCTCCGGGGCCAGAAACGTCCGCATCGAGGGCCGCGACTTCACCTCCATTGAGCAGCGCCTGATCCAGCGGGTTATCAATATCCTGCTCTCTGACCTGGAAAAATCATGGTACTTTCTGCATCCCATCCAGGTGCAGTTCGTGCGCAGCGAGATCAACCCCCAGTTCGCCAAGATCTGCGAGCCGGACGACGTGGTGCTGATCAACCGCTACGAGGTGGACATGGACCGCTCGGTGGGCAGCATCACCTGCTGCATTCCCCTCTCCAACCTGGAGTCGGTGAAGAACAAGCTGACCACCGCCTTCCAGCGCGAGTTGAGCGAGGAGGACATCTTGTTGGCCAAGACCCTTACCGAGAGCATCAAGAACGTGCCCATCGAGCTCAAGATCGAGCTGGGCCGGGCCATGATCCCGGCTGGCGACATCATCGAGCTGCAGAAGGGCGACATCATCCAGCTCGACCGCCGCAAGGACGACCTCCTGCCCGGCTACCTGGCCGGGGTGCGCAAGTTCATGGGTACCCCGGGCATCCGCCGGGGCAGCAAGGCCTTTCTCATCAAGCGCAAGGTGTTTGACCGGGAACGGGAGTAGCGATTAACGCGCCTTGGCGGGTGCCAGCGGCGCATCGATCAGGAGAACGACGACCATGACCAACGACCCCAATGAACCCGCCGGCAGCGACTGGGCCGAGGCGATGAACGAGCAGAACGGCAAGTCGGCCAGCTTCACCGAGCTGGGGGCCGGAGCCACCGACGAGGAGGGCAGCCGCACCCTGGACTTCCTCCTGGACATCCCGCTGGAGGTGACGGTCGAGCTGGGCCGCACCAAGATGATCATCAACGACATGCTGCAACTCACCCAGGGCTCGGTGGTGGAGCTGTCCAAGAACGCCGGCGAGACGGTGGAGATCTTCGTCAACAACAAGCTGCTCGGCAAGGGCGAGGTGATTGTGGTCAACGACCGCTTTGGGGTGCGGATCACCGAGATCATCAGCCAGGCCGAGCGGGTCAAGAACATAGTATGAACCTGTCCCTGGCGGATACGAGCTCCCTGGCCGTGGCCACGGTCAAGGTCTTTGGCGCCCTGCTGGTGGTGGTGGGCCTGATGCTGCTGGTCCTCTACCTGATCAAGCGCGCCGGGCTGGCCAGCGGCGGGGCCGCCGGACGGGGGGCGATCTCGGTGCTGGAGACCCGGCTCATCGCCCCCAAGAAGTACATCGCGGTGGTCGAGGTGGCGGGCCGCTGCCTGGCGGTGGGGATCACCGATAACGCCATCACCCTGCTGGCCGAACTGGGGGCGGAGGAGAAGGCCAACCTGCCCCGGAACCGGCGGGAGAAGGCCTCCCCCTTCGCCGCCCTGCTTAACCGCCGGCTGGCCGCGTCCGGCGCCGAACCGGAGGGGCGTTCGTGATGACCAGGCGAGGCCTGTCAGTGGTGGCGCTGGCCGCCGGCCTGGCCCTGGGTCTGCCCTCCCTGGCCCACGGCCTGCAACTACCGACCATGCAGATCGGGCTGGGCGAGACCACGAACCCCAAGCAGGTCTCGGTGCTGATCGAGATCCTCATGATGTTCACCATCCTGTCCATCGCCCCGGCCCTGCTGATGATGATGACCTGCTTCACCCGGCTGGTGGTGGCCCTCTCCTTCCTCAAGAAGGCCCTGGGCACTCAGACCACCCCCCCCAACCAGACCCTGATCGGGCTGGCGCTCTTTCTCACCCTGTTCATCATGACCCCGGTGTTCAAGCAGATGAACGACACCGCGGTCAAGCCCTATCTCGACGAGAAAATCACCCTGGAGCAGGCGGTGAATACCGGCATGGTGCCGCTGCGGAACTTCATGTTCAAGCAGACCCGGGAGAAGGACCTGGCCCTGTTCCTGTCCATCGCCAAGGTAGCCCAGCCCAAGAACAAGGACGAGGTGCCGACCTCGGTGCTGGTGCCGGCCTTCATGATTAGCGAGCTGCGCACCTCCTTTGAGATCGGCTTCGTGCTCTTTCTGCCCTTCATGGTCATCGATATGGTGGTCTCCAGCGTCCTGCTGTCGATGGGGATGATGATGCTGCCCCCGGTGATGATCTCCATGCCCTTCAAGCTCCTGCTCTTCGTGCTGGTGGACGGCTGGAATCTGATCGTGGGCTCGCTGATCAGGAGCTACGGGGCTTAAGCCATGACCCCCCAGCAGGCCATATCCATCGGGCAGGACGCGGTTTACATCTCGCTTTTGCTCTCGGCGCCGCCCTTGATCGTCGGGCTGGTGGTGGGGCTGGCCATCGCCATCTTCCAGGCCACCACCCAGATCCAGGAGATGACCATCACCTTTGTGCCCAAGATCGTGGCGGTGATGCTCTCCCTGCTCTTCTTCGCCTCCTGGATGCTGCTCAAGATCACCGACTATACCCACGACCTCCTGGTCCGGCTGCCGGACCTGATCCGCTGACCGACCATGCCCGACACCGCCCTGTTAAATTGGACTCTCGATCAGGTGCTGACCCTGCTGGTGATCATGACCCGGGTGGGGCCGATGGTCTTCATGCTGCCGGTCATCGGCTCCAGCAGCGTCCCGGCCCAGGTCAAGGCCCTGTTCGCCCTGGTGCTGTCCCTGATCCTGCTGCCGGTGGTGCCGGCGGCGGCCAGCGAGCTGCCAACCTCCGCCGTCGGCTACGGTCTGTTCGTGGTTCAGGAGGTGGCCTTCGGGGCCACGCTCGGCTTCTTCGCCCGGCTGATCTTTGACGCCACCGACCTGGCCGGGCAGATGGTCAGCATCGCCATGGGCATGGGCATGGCCGGCACCATCGACCCGGATAACGGCACCCAGGTCTCCCTGATCGGCACCCTGTGGAACATCGTGGCCATCCTGCTCTTCTTGGCCATGAACGGCCACTACGTCTTCTTCCGGCTGCTGGCCGAGAGCTTCACCCTGGTTAAGCCAGGCGGCATGGTCTTGGGCCAGGCCACCATCCGGGGGCTGACCGCTGGTCTAAGCCAGATGTTCGCGCTTGGCATCCAGATCATGGCCCCGACCGCCATCGCCCTGTTTCTCTCCCACGTGGCCATGGGGATCGTGGCCAAGACCGTGCCCCAGGTGCCGGTGATGCTGGTAGCCATGCCCTTGAACATCGGGGCCGGACTGCTCTTTGTCGGGCTGTCGATGATCTATCTCTTGCCCCTGATGGGCAAGAATTTCGGTCTGATGACCCAGGCCTTGGTAAAACTGGCGGCGGGGATGAGGGGATAGGCGATGGCGGAAGAGTCGAGCGGTCAAGAGAAGAGCGAGGCCCCCACCAGTAGACGCCTGCAAGAGGCCAGGGAAAAGGGCGATGTCGCCAAAAGCATCGAGCTGCCCTCGGCGGCGGTGCTCTTGGCCAGCTTGCTGGCCATTTATCTGGGCCGGGACTTCATCGTCAAAAACCTGGCCCGAATGACCGCCCACTACCTGGCCAACGCCGGCACCACTCCCCTGACCACGGCCTCCCTGCTCCGTCTAACCAGGGAGGGGATGATGGAGATGGGGCTGGTCTGCGGGCCGGTGCTGGGGGCGGTGCTGCTCACCGCGCTCGTCGCCAATTACGCCCAGGTGGGGGTGCTCTTCACCCTGGAGAAGGTCACCCCGGACCTGCAGCGGCTCGACCCGGTCGAGGGTCTGCTGCGCAAGTTTTCGCTTCAGGCCTTGGCCGAACTGATCAAGTCCCTGCTCAAGATCGGGTTGATCGGCTATGTCGCCTTCTCTGAGGCGGCCCGAGCCCTGCCTGGCCTCATGCCGTTGATGGACAGCTCGCCTTACCAGATCATGGCCTTTGCCGGACGGGTGGCCTTTCGGATGTTTCTGAAGTGCGCCCTGTTGATCCTGGTGCTGGCGATCATCGATTACAGCTTTCAGCGCTGGCAGTTCATGAAGAAGATGAAGATGACCAAGCAGGAGATCAAGGAGGAGGCCAAGATGACCGAGGGCGACCCCCAGGTCAAGGGCCGGATCCGCGCCATCCAGATGCAGATGGCCCGTCAGCGGATGATGAGCGAGGTGCCCAAGGCCGACGTGGTGATCACCAACCCCACCCACCTGGCCATCGCCCTGCGCTACGATCCCAAGGCCATGGAGGCCCCGACGGTGCTGGCCAAGGGGGCGGGGGTGATCGCGGCCCGCATACGGGAGGTGGCCGCCAAGCATAAGGTGCCGCTGGTGGAGAACAAGCCCCTGGCCCAGGCCCTGTACAAGGCGGTGGCCATCAACCAGCAGATCCCGGAAGAGCTGTTCCAGGCGGTGGCCGAGGTCTTGGCCTATGTCTTCGGTACCAGGAGGAAGGCGGCCTAAGGGCCGTCTGACAGGAAATGGCCGAGTCAACCGCCGCCACCGCCGCCAGTCCCAAGGCCTTCATCCTGGACAGCTCCAGCCTGGCGGTCGCCGTCGGGGTAGTCGCCATCCTGCTGGTGATGATCGTGCCCTTGCCCCCGCTCCTGCTCGACCTCTTGCTCTCGATCAGCATTACCATGGGGCTGGTGATCCTGCTGACCGCGATGTACAACACCAACCCCTTAGACTTTTCCTCCTTCCCCTCGATCCTGCTGCTCAGCACCCTGTACCGCCTGTCCTTGAACATCGCCTCCACCCGGATGATCCTCCTGCACGGCCACGAGGGCCCCGGCGCGGTGGGCGAGGTAATCAGCTCGTTTGGCAACTTCGTGGTCAGCGGCAACTACACGGTGGGGCTGATCATCTTCCTGATCATGGTGCTGATCAACTTCATCGTCATCACCAAGGGCTCGGGCCGGATCGCCGAGGTGGCGGCCCGCTTCACCTTGGACGCCATGCCCGGCAAGCAGATGGCCATCGACGCCGACTTAAACGCCGGCCTGATCGACGAGGCCAAGGCCAAGGCCCGGCGGACCGCCATCTCCCGGGAGGCGGAGTTCTACGGGGCGATGGACGGCGCCGCCAAGTTCGTGCGCGGCGAGGCCATCGCCAGCCTGGTGATCATGCTCATCAACATCATCGGCGGGCTGTTCATCGGCGCGGTGCTCCAGCATCTGGACATCCTCCAGGCCCTGCAAACCTACACCATCCTCACCATCGGCGACGGACTGGTCTCCCAGATCCCCTCGCTGATCATCTCCACCGCCGCCGGCATCATCGTCAGCCGGGCCGCCTCGGATATGAGCATGGGGGCGGAGCTGGCCCGGCAGTTCGGGATGCAGCCCCAGGCCCTGGGGGCGGCGGCGGGGATCATCGGCCTCTTCGGCCTGGTGCCCGGCCTGCCGCACGCCCCCTTCCTCCTTCTCTCGATCCTGATGGGGGTGGTCTCCTACCTCACCTTCCAGCACAAGGCGCAGGCCACGGCCAAGGCCGCCAAGGAGGAGAAGAAGGCTGCGGCCGCGGCCCCGCCCTCCGGGGCGCCGGATACGGTGGACGCCCTGCTGCCCCTGGACACCCTGCAACTTGAGGTCGGCTATGGCCTGATTCCCTTGGTGGATGAGGCCCAGAAGGGTGATCTCCTGGAGCGCATCCGGGGCATCAGGCGGCAGTTCGCCCTCGATCTAGGGCTGGTGGTGCCCTCGCTGCATGTGCGGGACAACCTGCAACTCAAGCCCGACGAGTACCTGCTGCTCTTAAAAGGGGTGGAACTCGCCAAAGGCGAGGTGATGATGGGCTACCTTTTGGCCATGAACTCCGGGGCCGCCAAGCGGGAGATCGAGGGCATCCCCACCCGGGAGCCGGCCTTCGGCCTGCCGGCCCTGTGGATCAACGAGGCCAAGAAGGACGAGGCCCAGCTCGCCGGCTACACGGTGGTCGATCCCTCCACCGTCATCGCCACCCACCTGACCGAGGTGCTGCGCACCCACGCCGACGAGCTGTTGGGCCGCCAGGACACCCAGAAGCTCCTGGACAACCTGAGCAAGACCCACCCCAAGGTGGTGGAGGAGCTGGTGCCAAATGCCCTGCCCCTGGGCTCCCTGCAGAAGGTGTTGCAGAATTTGCTTCGGGAGCGGGTCTCGATCCGCGATCTGCTCACCATCTGCGAGACCCTGGCCGATTACGCGCCCCTGACCAAGGACACCTCCATCCTGACCGAGTACGTGCGCCAAAAATTGGCCCGGGCCATCGTCGCCTCGCTTGCCGACGAAGAGGGCAGACTCTCGGTGCTCACCCTGTCCCAGAAGGTGGAGGACTTCATCCGGGAATCGATCCAGAAGAGCGACCAGGGGGTTTACCTCAACCTGGAGCCCAACCTGGCCCAGCGGGTGATCGAGGCGACCCAGGCCCTGGCAGAGAAGGTGACCGGCGAGGGCTACCAGCCCATCATCCTCTGCACCCCCATCGTCCGCCGCCACCTGCGGCATCTGCTGGAGCGCTTCCTGCCCCAGGCCATCGTCTTGTCCAACAACGAGCTGACCCACCATATCCAGATCCGCTCCCTGGGCACCATCGAGGTCAATGCCAAGAAGTGAGCCCGGTGACAGGGAATAGGGGGCGGATGACAGGGGAGAAAAATGGGAGGCGGGAGGAGAAAATCTGTCGTGGTGGCTGGCTTTCGTGTTACAATCCCTGCGTTGCCAAAGTTGATGGCGTCGCAAAAAGACCGATCTACGGCGTTGCGTGGCGGTTTGGTGCGTTCGGCTACCATAGCCAAACGCACCCCGCGCCTTGTATGCCGGCCCTGACTCCTGATTTCTGACCCCTGTCTCCTGATATGCGTATCCAACGATTCGAGGCCAAGGACACCCATACCGCCCTGACCCTGGTCAAGAGGGCGTTGGGGGACGAGGCGGTCATCCTGGCCACCCGTTCCCTGCCCCCGGACAAGGTAGGCGGCAGACCGCGCATCGAGGTGGTGGCGGCCAGGGATTATGACTTGGAGGGCGAGTCGGACAAGGGCCAGCCGCCGCCAGTTGCGGGGTACGGCTATCAGACCGTGCGCCGCAAGGCTGCGTCTGCCCCGTCCCCCGCCGTGGGCTCGGCGCCATCTGCCCCGCCGCCCGGAGAGTCCTTGCCGCGCCTGGAGTCCCACGACCTGCGGCGGCGATTCTCCGAGCTGATGCGGCAGGCGGCGGAGAAGGCCCCGGGGCGCTTTAGGCGCTTCAGTTCCGGCGAGGTCGCGCGCTCCTCGACCAAGGCCAAGGCCCGGCCGTCCGAGCTGGAGGAGGTGCGGCGCTGGCGGGATCAGGTGGTCGATACCATTCAGTTGGAGCAGCCAGAGGCGGGTCAAGAGGCCGGGGGCGGCCCGGCTTATATCGCCCTGGTGGGCGCCACCGGGGTAGGCAAGACCACCACCGCTGCCAAGCTGGCCGCCTGGCATGCCTTGCGCCAGGGACGCAAGGTGGCATTGCTGTCCATGGACTGCTACCGTATCGGGGCCACCGACCAGCTCCGCACCTACGCCCAGATCATGCGCCTGCCCTGCGAGATCGTCCTCCGCCGGCAAGACCTGGCCTGTGCCCTGGAGCGCCACCTAGACAAAGAGATGATCGTCATCGACACCGCCGGCAGGAGCCCCTACGACGGGCGGCACATCCAGGAGTTGGGCGAGTGGTTCGCCCCCCACCCGGAGATCAAGCCCCATCTGGTCTTGAGCGCCACCGCCAAGAAAGAGGACTTGCAGGCCACCCTGGAGTCCTACGGCCGGCTAGCGGTCCGCAATCTGATCCTGACCAAGCTGGACGAGACCAGGGCCTACGCCGCCCTTTGCCAGCAGGTGGCGGCCTCGGGCCTGGGGGTGGCTTATCTCGCCACCGGTCAGCGGGTGCCGGAGGATTTTCTGGCCGCCACCAAGGAAGGCCTCGAAACCCTGTTCAAACAGGGCTGGACGGCGGCGGTCAAGACCTGGGAGCCGGACCGCCGGCGCCCGGAGGAGGAGGGGCGGTGATGGCCTCCAATCAAAGACCAGGGAGAACCTTATGCCCCAAGTTGAAACCTTAAGACAAGCGGCGCCCCGGCCCCGGGCCGGCGGCAATCAGCCGCGGGTGATCTGCGTGACCAGCGGCAAGGGCGGGGTGGGCAAGAGCAACCTGACCACCAACCTGGCCTACGCCTTGGCCACCCTGGGCCGCAAGGTGCTGATCCTAGACGCCGACCTGAACCTGGCCAACGTCGATATCCTCCTGGGCATGACCCCCAAGTACAACCTGCACCACATGTTCACCGGCGAGAAATCGCTCGCCGAGGTGATGATCAACGGGCCGGGTGGGATCCGCATCCTGCCGGGCAGCTCCGGGATCATGGAGCTGGCCAGCCTCTCCGAGACCCAGAAGCTCTACTTCCTCTCCGAGATGGAGGAGTTGAACCAGGACCTCGACCTGATGCTAATCGACACCGCTGCCGGGATCAACGAGAACGTGGTCTATTTCAACCTGGCGGCCCAGGAGCGCATCGTCCTCCTGACCCCGGAGCCTACCTCGCTCACCGACGCCTACGCCCTGATCAAGGTGCTGGCCACCCGGCACGGGGTCAAGCGTTTCTCGATCCTGGTCAACATGGCCCAGTCGGAGCGGGAGGCCCTGGCGGTATTTAAGCAGTTGAGCCTGGTCTGCGACCAGTTCCTGGGCTCGCTTTCGCTGGACTTTCTCGGCCATATTCCGTATGATAGGAAGCTGATCCAGGCGGTGCGCGGTCAGCGTCTGGTGACGACGCTCTTCCCCGAGGCCGCCGTCAGCCAGACCTTCTTCCGGCTCGCCCGGCAACTGGACGCCAACCGGCCCACGCCCACCAGCGACGGCAACATCAAGTTCTTCTGGCCGCAATTTTGATGGCCCAAGCAGGAGCCAATGCCCAAGCCGCAACCCCAGCGATTCAAGGACTACACCCAGGCCTATTTCAACGGCGGGGAACGGCTGTCGCCTGAAAAACGCGACGAGCTGATCTTGGCCTACGCCCCGCTCATCAAGTACATCGCCACCCGCCTCCTCGCCCGCCTGCCGCCCAGCATCGCCTTGGATGACCTAATCAGCGCCGGGATCATCGGGCTGATCGACGCCATCGACAAGTTCGACCCCGGCAAGAACGTCCAGCTCAAGACCTACGCCGAATTCCGGATCCGGGGCGCGATGCTGGACGAGTTGCGCTCCCTGGACTGGGTGCCGCGCTCGGTGCGGGGCAAGATCAACCAGTTGGAGAACGCCTACATCGACCTGGAGCACAACCTGGGCCGCCCGGCCACCGACCAGGAGGTGGCTCAGGCCCTGGGGGTCTCCCTGGATGAGTTCCACCGGCTCCTGGACGAGACCAAGTCCGTGAGCTTCATGGACGTCGAGCTGCTCCGGCAAAACACGTTCGAAGAGGGGAGGGCGGGCTTTGCCGAGCTTTTGGAGCAGGAGGACCTCGATCCCTTCTCCGCCGTCAACCTGGCCCAGGTGCGCCAACTGGTGGCCCAGGCGATCACCGCCCTAAGCGACAAGGAGAAGCTGGTCGTCTCCCTCTACTACTTCGAGGAGCTGACCATGAAGGAGATTGGCCTGGTGCTGGGCTACACCGAGTCCCGCATCTCCCAGATGCACAGCAAGGCCATGCTCCGTCTGCGCGCCAAGCTCAAGAAGGCGCTGGTCTGACCCCCTCCCGCCGCTGTTACGCCCGCCAAGCAGCCGATTTGGCCAACTTTTTCTGGTGCGCAAAATTTCGTTGCGTTTGTCCGCAATAGTTGGCTATGATGGAGCAGTCAACGGGCCGTATTTCCGCCTTTGTCGGCACTTTTTGCACACCGAGGGACAGAATGCCAGACACTAGCATAAAGGTTCTCATAGTCGATGATTTCGCCACCATGCGGCGGATCGTGAAGAACATCCTGACCCAACTGGGCTACAAAAACGTCATCGAGGCCGACGACGGAACCAGCGCCATCAATCTCCTAAAGCAGGAGAAGGTGGGGCTCATCATCTCCGACTGGAACATGCCCAAGATGACCGGACTCGAACTGCTGAAAAACGTGCGCGCCAACCCGGAGTGGGCCTCGACCCCCTTCATCATGGTGACCGCCGAGGCCCAGCAGGAGAACATCATCATGGCGGTTAAGGCCAAGGTCAGCCAGTACATCGTCAAACCCTTCACCGCCGACACCTTGGGCGAAAAAATAAACAAGGTGTTGGGCTGCTAATCGCTGCTGGCCATGGCTGAACAACCGGAGCAGGAAGAGAAGAAACCCGGCCAGCCGACCATCTTCAACAGCGACATTGGCGACGACTGGGGCGAGGCCTTCGAGGCCGACATCCAGGCCTCGCCCAAGGCGGAGGCCACCAGCGACTTCTTCCTGCCCGAGGTGGCGGACGAACCCACCGTCGGGCCGTCTCCCGCCGCCGGCCCAAAGGCGGTCGCCGAGGGGGAGGGTCGCGGCCTTTCCCAGGGACTGAGCGCCCGCCTGCGGAGTCTCTCCCTGCCGCGGCGGCTGTTGTTCCTGGGCGGCCCGCTGCTCCTGGTGCTAGCCCTATTCTTTTTGTTTCATCACCCCCCGACCAAACCTCCAGCCCAGAACGCCGCCCCCCCGACGCCGCCCGCCGCCCAACGGATCGTCAAGGCGGCGGGTCCGACTGCGGCCTCGACCCTGCCGCCTAAAGCCGAGGCCTCGCCGCCGGCACAGGTGGCCAGTCCGTCAGAGCCGCTGGGTCGGCGTTTGATCCTGCGCAAGAAATGGCGCTTCCCCGCCCTGCTGATCCATGCCGAGGGCGGCAAGGGCCAGGGGCCAATAATCATCGCTAACGATCTCACTCTGGTGCTGAAGCTCGCCCCGGAGGTCATGCCCCCCACGGACAAGGAAACTCTGGTCCGCGAAACCCTCTACCAGTTCTACCTAAACCAGCCTCCCGACGACCTGCGGCGCTACGCCCTGGACC